>NVSM01000037.1 GCA_002401225.1 bacterium | reverse complement strand
GGGGAGGGACAAGA
The DNA here is from genome assembly GCA_002401225.1 of bacterium. Taxonomy (GTDB): domain Bacteria; phylum Planctomycetota; class Phycisphaerae; order Phycisphaerales; family UBA1924; genus UBA1924. The sequence goes on along the minus strand of NVSM01000037.1, from coordinate 26,749 downwards.
GTTTGATGAAGGATATGGGGGGCACATGTTGTAGTGTTCGTGGGTGCCTCGTCCGGTTTTGCCGAGTACGCCGTGGGCGTGGGAGTCGTCGACGATGAGCAAGGCGTTGTATTGATCGCAGAGTTTTCGGAGTGCGGGGAGGTTGGCGATGTCGCCTTCCATYGAGAAGATGCCGTCGGTGATGAGCCAGATTTGGCCKGTGAYTTCRGGGTTGTTYTTKGCYTTTTCGAGGACTYCWYKKRCSGAGTYCATGTCGGAGTGTTTGTAGATTCCTTTTTTGACGCCCTTCTTGATGACGGGGGTGAGGCGCATCGCGTCGATGATGCAGGCGTGGTTGAGTTCGTCGGAGATGATGATGTCGCCGGCTTCGCACACGGTCGGGAAGAGTGCTTCGGTCGCGTTCCAGCAGCTGACGAATGTGTACGCAGCCTCGGTGCCCATGTAGGTGGCGATGGTTTTTTCGAGGATGTGGTGSGGKGCGAATGTGCCACAGATGAAGCGGACGGATGCGGTGCCCGCGCCGTAGGTGCGGAGTGCTTCGATCCCGGCTTCGATGACATCAGGATGGTTGGCGAGCCCGAGGTAGTTGTTCGAGCACATGCAGACGCGTTCGTGGCGCGACCCGTCGGCATCGATCATGGTGACGGTGGCGTCCATCGGAGAGTCGAGTGTTTGGAGTATTTTCATCTGCCCGGCCGCGGCGAGGGTGTCGAGGGTCTCTTTGGTGCGGATGGCGAAGGTGTTGGTGGCTGCTGGAGTGGTGGGGGTGGTCATCGGAATTATCCAAAAAGGAGCTTATGTAAGGAACATGGAAACCAAGGATGCGTATAAAGTATTACTGAATAAGAACTTTATTGATATCATTGGAGCATGAAAATGGCGATTTGCGCAACGARGCGGGGTTTTACCATCATCGAAACAGTAGCAGGGATTGCTGCTTTGAGCGCGATATCTACGGTTCTCGCGCCGATTGGCGGGCATATTCAGGCCAATAACCTCGATACAAGATCTCAGTGGGTCCATCATGACCTCGCCCGCAGGCAGATGATGTATGTTGCGGATCACAATGGCCAATTTACAGGGCCAAATACCTCTGGGCTCGAATGGAATCGGGAGCCGATCGGAGGTTTTCCGAATAAGGGGATTGAAACGCTCGCGTTTGACACTGATGGGGGGAATCCGACTTCGCAAGGGGATTGGATCACGCCTTTGGTTGGGGATGCGTATGGGTTTTCGGCGAATCGTGCGATTCGCATGCAACAGATGCTCGAAGTAATAGCGGATCCGACAGCGACGCATATGAATGATTGGGTGTTTTCTGACGATGGAGTAGAGGATATTGATCAGGTCGCATTGGCGTTGAAAAACGGCGGATATCGCCAACGGAGTTTCTTGCAGGTAAGAAGTTTCTCGCATTTCTCGAATGAACATCGCCTTACAAATATTGTCCATGACACTGGAAAAGGATTCTTGTATATCGAGCACTTTGCAGTACAGAGTCAAGCTTCGCCAGCCATGACTCCAAAGGGGTATCAACCCACGCTTTGGAATGTTGGTATGCAGCCAGCGAACAAGGTCATGTTTGCTGATGGTACAAGGCGATTTGCAACTGATCAGGGGTTGAGCATCAGTGCTCGGCTTTTTCAAGGTGGTTTTACAGATCATTCTACCAGCAGTCCTATATTGGATTTTTCGGTAGCGTATGGGCGTGAATATGGGCAGGCATTAAACGGAGAAAACTTGGACTTGAGCTTCCGCAAGCAGGGTGGCGAGGGGATGTATGTCTCGATGTTTGATGGTTCGCTGCAATACCTGACCCGTGAAGAAGCATGGACTGATCCAACCCCTTGGTATCCTACCGGGAGCGTATGGACTGGCATCAATGCAACCGCTGAATCTCAGGCCTGGGTCAAAAAGAACTTGACAGATGGCACTATTCACTGATGTAAGGCGACTCGATCGCCAACAATGATGCAGTGAACAAGCATCAACGCCAAAAACTCGAAGCCATCCTTGCCTCGCTCTCTAAAGATGATCGGGATCGGCTCTATGTCGAAGCCCGCAAGCAGCGRTCGGATGCGCAGAAACGCCGAGGRTCGAAATCTCGYGAGACTGACGAYGGMGAACGGCTCAATCGCGGYAARCGMCGSGCRGACCCGCTCGATGAYTGGGTRTTGCGATYRGTCGAYCGGGAYTTCKCTCACAAGAAGGCCAGCAAGGATGTTGATGCCAAGCCGATGGTTGAGGGGTTGGTTGTTGGTTTGACGCGTCGGCGGGCGACGGTGCTTCCCGCTGGGTGCGATGGTGCAGATTTATCGAAGCATATATTGTGTCGATTGAGCGCGGAACTTGCGGGGCGTCAGCAAGACGGGATTGCTGTTGGTGATCGCGTCTTGATTACTGAACTTGATATCGCTGCCGATGCGGTCGAGCATGAGGTGGTGAGTGTGTTGCCGAGGGATTCGAAACTTGCTCGGCCGGATTCGCATGACACTCATAAAGAGCGTGTGGTGGCGGCGAATGTTGATGTGGTCGTGATTGTGGTTTCGGTGGTTTCGCCGCCGTTGCATCCGAGGCTGATCGATCGGTACTTGGTCGCGATCGAGTGGGGCGATTGCAAACCGATGATCGCGGTGAACAAGGCGGACTTGATGCCCGCCGATGAACTCGACGAGGCGCTTAAAGTGCTTGAGCCGTATGAGAAGGCGGGGATTCCGATTGCCGTGTGTGCTGCGGTGCCCGGCGATGATTCGAGCGTGCGGGTCGAAGGCTTGCGCAAACTGCTCGCGGGAAAAACCTGTGCGTTTGTTGGGCACTCAGGCGTGGGCAAGAGTTCGCTCGCCAATGCGCTCGATAGTTCATTAGGGATAGCTACGAAGACTGTTCGTGTGACAGACAATCGTGGTCGGCACACGACGACAGCGAGTGCGATGCACTTTATTGATCCAGGGATTCGAGTGATCGATACGCCGGGTGTTCGGTTCTTTGGATTGGCCGAGATGTCGCCCGATGAGTTACGGTGGTTGTTTCCTGAGTTTGAGAAGCATGTGCATTCGTGCAAGTTCACGGATTGTGCGCACGATCATGAACCTGAATGTGCGGTCAAGGGTGCTGTAGAGACGGGTGAGATTTCAGCGATTCGGTATGAGACTTATATCAGGCTGCTCGAAGAACTGCGAACCGGCGGCAAGCCCAAAGATGTGACGCAGCGGATCCGCTCGGATATCGAAGAGTAAAATCTTCTCCTTTGATATATTTCAATTGTTGGACAGACCAGAAAGATGGTTTGGTGCGGTCGTGTGCGCAGCGATAGGGAATGGCCAGAGATATAAAAAAACCACGGATGACTCATAACCCGAGGGAAGGGTGTGTCATCCGTGGTCCGTGTGGGTGAAAGGGTTTGCGTCAATCAAGGTGCTGCATAGTAATCGGTGATAAACGCAGAGATATCAAAGTAGTTGAGTTGCATGTCGCCGTTGTGATCGGCAACGAGGCTTTGGGCACTCAGGCTCGCGACAAAGGCGAAGACATCGTTGACATCGACCGTYGCGTCGTTGTTGTAGTCTGCCGGATGCGATGAGGCGTCGATGGTGAGCACTTGGTTGGCAGCGACATCGGTGCGGGTCGTGAATGAGCCGTCGGGCCATTCGATGCGGAGGGTGTCGATGATTGTCGCTTCACCAAGCCCTGTGTGGACTTCGATCGTTGACGATGAGCAATGGCTTGAGCCGCAGTGCATAGGCAGGATTTGGGTGGTCGATCCTGTGGTGACTTTGATCATTGCGCCGATGCCTGCCGGTGCGAGTGAGTCGCGGGCAGCGGTGTTGAGTTTGATGCGGATCCAGTTTTTATCCGCTGGGGTTTCATCGGTGATGAGTTCGTTGCGGAAGAGGCTCATGTTGACATTGCTGTTGAAGATAACGACATCAATGTCGCCATCGTTCTCGATATCTAAACGGACGAGCCCTCGCCCTTGGGCATTGTGAAAGAAACCAGAGTCGTGTGCGACTTCGTTAAAGAGCGTGCCATCGCCAAGGTTTTCAAAGACAACAGCGGGCTTGCCCGAGAAGGTGCCTACGAAGCCGTTGGTTTCGATCAGGTCACGATCGCCATCGTGATCAAGATCGCTCATGATGGCGCCCCATCCCCAATAGCCGCGATATGTTCCTGCGCTGCGTGCGTGGTTGCTGAATGAGCCATCTTCGTTTTGGATGAGCATTAGGTTGCCCGGGCCGTCGCTAAATGTGTAGGTGACGGAGGTGATGTACATGTCGAGCAGGCCGTCATTGTTGAGATCGCCGATATCGATGCCCATGCCGATTGCGGTGTGGATATCTTGGACAGTGCTTGTCCGATTGGTAAATGTGCCGTCGCCATTGTTGACAAAGTATTGGGATGTTCCCGCGTCTGCGACGACGATGAGATCTGGATACATATCGCCGTTCATGTCCACGAGTTGCGGGTCGAATCCTGCGACGCCTGTAAAGCTCAGCCCGGCTTCTTCGGTGACATCGGTGAATGTCCATTGGCCCTTTGCGTTTGCGCCGTTGTTCCGAAAGAGTCGGTTTCCTGCTCGTGTATCTTCGTATGCGCAAACATAGAGATCGAGATCGCCATCGAGGTCATAGTCGCCCCATGCCGATCCGAGCCCGTCGGTGTAGGTATCGAAGAGGCGGTTGACGCCACAGCTTTGGGCGATGTCGGTGAATGACCATTGCCCGCTTTGGTCTGGGCCGTTGTTTTGGTAGAGCTTGAAGTAACCCGATGTTGCGCTGGTTGATGATGGTCCAAACGAGGTGACAAAGATATCTAGGTAGCCATCATTGTTGAAGTCGACAGCCGACGCGCCCGATGCGTGTTGGAGCAAGCCGACGCCCCATTGCGAAGCTTTGTCGGTGAATGTGCCGTCTTGGTTATTGAGGTAAAGATGGTCGGCGTATTCGCCGCCAGCAAGCATGAAGATATCGTCAAAGCCGTCGTTGTTGAAGTCGCCGGTGACGCCGCCGCCGGTCATCATGCTATAGATTCCACCAACAGAAACGAGTCGGGTGGCATCTTCGAGCCCGGCGTCGATCGCGTTGTTGCTGAATGCGATTTGGGAGTTGGCGTTTGAAACGAATGATCCAATGGCGATCGCAGAAGCGATGGCGATGGATGTACGAAGTTGGTAAAACTGCATTGTTGACCCACACGAGTTGTGTAGTTCGAGCATTGAGTGAACGCAAGTTCACTCAACGAGACCCCGGCTACAAATCAACAGACACTCGCACTCAACCCCACACGAGTTGAATGGCTGGCGAAATCGCCAGCACTATCGTGGGAAAAAATAAAGACGCACCCATTGAGACCGCTGGCAAGTGGGGTAAGCAACGAGTTGCCGACTCCAAAGCCAGTGTGCAGAACACGAAATCAAGTTGTACTTGTTTGTGAACGGATTATCTCTATGAAATGGTCATAGAGTTGGTCACAGATTGAGTACACCGTAAAAAGATCTCGCGGCGTGCCTCAAATACCCCCACGGCATTCGAGAACTGAACAGAACCACCGTATCAGATCTTGCGACGCAGCACAAGGGTAAACTGTATCAATTGGAGCTTGTTTATGAGTGATAAAGCCACAAATGCGCACAAAGACGAATTCGCCCCCCCAGCTTTGCGAGGCTTTGAGCCTGCGGAGTTCACGAAAACGATCGACTCGCTCACGCAATGGGCGATGCGCTATATGGATTCGCTTCAAGATCGAGATGTCTCGCAAGCGATCGAGCCAGGGCAGATTGGGGCGATGTTGCCCGATGAACCGCCACGCGAGGGGATGGAAGCCCAGCAGTGGGATCAGGTGATCGAGGATATCGAGCAAATTGTTGAGCCGGGCTTGATGCACTGGCAATCGCCACGGTTCTTTGCGTATTTCCCGTGTAGCTCATCGATGCCCGGCGTGATGGGCGAGTTCGTTGCATCGGTGCTTAATGTGAATGGGATGCTTTGGTCAACATCGCCGAGTGTGACCGAGATCGAGATGAAGATGATGGATTGGTGCGCCCAGATGTTTGGGCTGCCCGATGTGTTTCGGTTTGATTGTGATCTCGGAGGGGGCGGATGTATTCAGGGGACCGCCAGCGAGGCAGCCGTCGCAGCGTTGGTCGCTGCTCGCAAGAAGAAAGTGAAGAGCGGGCGAGATCGATCGACCATGACGGTGTACACCTCAACGCAAGCACACTCGTCGATTCTCAAAGCTGCGATGATTACGGGTTTGGCAGATGATCCAGAAGATCAATCGCGGGTTCGATTGATCGGTGTCGATAAGCATTTGCGGATGGATGCCGATGCATTGATGCAGGCGATTCGAGAAGACATCGCAGCCGGGCTGACGCCTTGCTTGGTTTCGACCACGCAAGGAACAACATCGACGGGCGCGTTTGATCCGCTCAAAGCGATTGGCGAAGAACTCGCCAAACTCCCTGAGGCCGATCGCCCTTGGCTGCATGTGGATGCTGCGTGGGCGGGGGCTGCTGCGGTGTGTGAAGAGAACCGGTTTGTCCTCGATGGGGTTGAGGCTGCGGATTCATTGTGTATCAATCCGCATAAGTGGCTATTGACCAACTTTGATTGTGATCTTTTCTGGGTGCGCGATCGGAAGGCTTTGACCGACTCGATGAGCATCACGCCGGCGTATTTGCGCAATGCGGAGAGTGAATCTGGTGCGGTGATCGATTATCGCGATTGGCATGTGCCTTTAGGCAGGCGCATGCGGGCGCTGAAGCTGTGGTTTGTGATCCGGTACTTCGGGATCGATGGGCTCAAGGAGCATATCCGCCATCATATCGAGTTGGCCAAGGTGGTGGAGGCATTCGTGCATGCCGAGCCTCGGCTGAGTATGGCTACAGATCGCTCGCTCGGGCTGGTGTGCTTTCGAGTGATCGGCGAGAGTGAACTTACCGAACGATTGATCGAGCGGGTGAATGATCGGCGACGGGTGATGATCTCGCATACGGTGGTGCCCATTATGGATGAGGGGAATAGGCCCGAATCGATTTTCGATCGATGGGTTGCGCGCGTTGCTGTGGGTGCCAGCGGGGTTCGCCGAAAAGATATTGATGAGTTGATCGTCGAGATCAGCGCGGCCCTTGATGAGGTGATACAGTGATCAGCATGAAGACAAGCTATTTATATATGACGGGTTGGATCGCGTGCGTGTCGGTTTGCAGCCTCTGGGGATGTGCATCGTCGCCACAGGCTGTTGGTGATGCCGGGATTACTCAAGCTGCTGACGGGCAAGTCAGCGGGCTTGTCGAGGTTGAAGGCGCGTCTTATGAAGAAGTGTTTGGAGCTATGCGCGAGGTGATTCGCGAGTATCGCTTCGCGATCAACCGGGTTGATGGGGCGCGAGGCGTAATCACAACCTATCCAAAGCAGACCCTTGGGATTGGGTCGCCTTGGGATAAAGAGCAAACCACGATCGGGCAAGAGTTCGAGGATTTTGCGAATCATCAAGAACGCGAGATTCGTGTGCAGTTTGAAGAGGGAGCCCAAGCGGGCAGCGTTGTGCGGGCGACAATCGAGGTGTTGGTCTATCGGGTGCATCGTCCAAACTGGCGAGTCGATTCGCAGAGCATTCGGCTTTCGACACACGCTCGATCCAGAGACATCAACGGGCAGATCGAGCCCGGATCTTTTCGGGAGCCAATCGGGCAAGATCAACAACTCGCCCATCGGCTTGCCAATGAGATTCATCGGAAGTTTGGATCTGAGTCTGCTAGCGAATAAGCGTTGATTGGCGAACAGCCTTGGGCCTCACTGGGGCGGCTGGCGAAGGCTTGAGTTCTGCAAACTCGGCGGTCTTTGTCGAGTTGGTGATCACGATTGGGTGCAGTGTTTGGGTTGTTTCTTTGATCGCATTTGCTGGGGTGTGTCCCAGGGCGCGGGCGATGAGCTGGCCTCGGGAGTTGGCGTGGAGCTTTTTGTGCAGGTTTTTGACATGGTCATGCACCGTATGGGTGCTTCGATCGAGGTTGTCTGCGATCACACGAACGGAATGCCCGAGGATAAGCTGGTTGAGAATCTCATGTTCTCGGTCGGTGAGCCAGGCTTTGGGGTTCTTCACGAGTTCGAGTGCTTGGTTGGCCTTATGTGCAATTAATGGCAAGAGGGCTGCGAGTGTGTGGGTGGTCAAATCAACTCGAACAGGTGCAGGTTGCGATGCAGCGAAGGCATGTGTTGTTCGTTTCTCGAAGGCCATGATGATGATTAATACAAACCCTGGGTAAGTCGGCGAAATCGGCACGACTGTCAGGATCGGGCTGTGGAGTTGTTGGGATGAAAATGCTTGCCCGATTGGTGAGTTCATTGCATTTGAATCAAGCAAGGAGAATGATGCGACGAGTCCTTGTTGGGTTGCCTGAACCGGGAGATCAAAGCCAAGTGTATTGATGCGTTCGAGCTTGTCTTGTAAGAAGAATGCCTGGTTCACCATCTCTCGCGTCTGGGCATCGCTCGCGTTGGGGCGATGTGAAACGCCCGTTGAGTAGGGGGTGAGTGATTGTGAAGATGGATCGAGTTGGGCGATGAGTACCCCAACAGTGGCCGTAGGCTCAAGCGTTGCAATCGCATTGGCTGCYTGGGCTGCCCAATCGTGCGTTGGGATTGCAGGGAGCGAGCATATTTTTTCAGTAGCGCGGATAGTCTGGATCATGATTGTTCCCTCAATGCTTGATCAGTTTCTTGTTCTCATTGGTTCAATAACCAAATAGGGATATCGGCATTTTTATATTTGTTTGATAGGTTAATATATCATATTGCGTAGAGTTTGCATGAGGTGTTTCCACTAAACAGCCTAAATAGGGTGTTTTGAAGGGGATTATGGGGTGTATGCCTTATTTGCTTGTTTGTGTTGAAATAGAATGGTGGTACACAAATATGAGTCAAATGGTATTTATATCATTTCAAACTAGGGTGGTCTCCTTATTCATCTGTACGCAAGGATTGTGCGAGAGCCGAGTTCCAGCCGGAATTTGGGCGTGATTCTCTGGATTCTGTGGCGTACATGGGGAAGTTGAGGCATACTCGATTCGTTGGCAGCCTTACAGGGAGCTGTCAGCCCTGATACCACCCCCCCCTGAATAGAGTGCCTGTGCAAGCGTGCAGGTGCATATAAAGGAGTAGCACCAAGCATGCGTTGCGCATGGTTGCTGCGTGAAGTATGTCCATTCACTTTGGAACATCTCGGTTTGTGTTTGAGCGAAGCACATGGCAGCCAGAAGTGCTTGCCAAGCTGGAATCGCACCATATCGCTGCTTGGTCAGCGGATACTGGGGCGAGAACACGCTTTGGAGCGTCGCTTCAGCAGTTTCTTGTGGCCCAAGCTGGCACAGAAGTGTGTGTTCTTCATGGACGAAATATTCTGGACCTCGAAGGGCTTTGTTCGCAACTCGAACGGCTCATTCCGGTGGATAACTTGGCACGCACCGTCGATGGACCCAAAGGGTTGGCATCCATTTTACGATCAAAGACCGGAATCCATGCTCGGATCCCAACAAGACAACGATTCTTCCTTTGGCATGACGCTGATGTTTTGATTCGTCATAACCCTGAGCTTTTCGGGCAGGTTGCTGAAGTGATCGCTGGGGTCAGTGCGGAGCTTGAATATGCTGGCGATGGCGGATTGTTGATCCAACGGTGTATTTATATTGGCGGCTCAAGGCTCGCGGCGGTTGCTCGCGATGAAGATTCAATGCTCAACCAATGGGCTGATGACGGGCCTGGGGTGCCTTTCTGGTCGTTGGTGACGGGTGAAGAATCGCCAACAACCTCGCTTTGTTCGATCGATTCTCTTATGGAATCGATGGGCTAAATCCATTCACAACTCAATCGAACTTGACTTCCCGGCCTTGAAGGTCTTGGGTATCTGTCTATGCGCATCATTGGTGGAAAATATCGTCGTCGTCATCTCGTATCGCCTCCAGAGGGAGCGATGACTCGCCCATTCCCAGATATGGTCAAAGAGGCCATGTTTAACCTTCTGCGTGGTCACTTTGAGGGTGAATCGGTGCTGGATTGTTTCTCTGGGACGGGCACAATAGGGCTCGAAGCAGCGAGCCGAGGCGCGACGCGGGTGGTGTGTGTCGAACGCGATCGACGCGTGACCAAGATCCTCCAAGAGAATATCGACATGCTCGGTGCTGAAGAAGAGGTCGAGATCGTGACCGGCGACGCGCTGGGCCCAGCGACCATTCATCGGTGTCCCAAGCCCGTTCATATCATTTTCTTCGATCCTCCTTATCCGATGGTGCGTGATGAAGCGGACTGGGTGCGGGTCAAAAAGCAGTTTGAGCGATTGATTTTGATGCTCGATGACACCGGCTACGCGATCCTCCGCACGCCTTGGCCTGCGGTGCATCGTGAAGAAGAGCTGCCCGAACAGGTTGAAGAGCCGAGCTATTCAAAGGGCAAGGCCWAGAAGAGTGACATGCCTGCATTTGAAGAAATCGAAGGCGAGGAGGTCATCGAGATTGATCTCAATGATCCCAATGCGGACGCATTGATGGAAGCGTTCGAAAAGGACATCGCAAGAGCTTCGAGCAAACCCAAGTTTACCTTGACCGATATTGATCTCACGATGGAAGGCGCGATCGGCCCTGAGACGCATTCCTATGGCCAGATGGCGATACACATGTATATGAAGGATACGGGGAGTGAGTCTGAGGCGAAGGAATAGTCAATTTGTATTGGTTTGAACGCCCAAATAGCCGATAAAGGGTATTGGTGAACATCCAGGAGGGATCCCCCAATATGACCACTTCGCCCGAGCAGGCAACGACAACCGACACCGCAGCAAACGACAACGAACCCAAGTACTATGTGCTTGATACCAATGTGCTGTTGCATAATCCCAACGCATTGTTTGTGTTTCAAGAAAACCATGTGGTGATCCCKTATCCSGTGCTYGAAGAACTYGAYGCSATGAARCGACGMGAGGATGATGTYGGRCGSGCWGCCCGYTCSGCGATYCGKTTCCTCGATCGGCTYCGYAAATAYGGCAARCTSACCGAAGGSGTYGAACTCTCRAAKCTYGGCGTCAAAGCTGGCGGTGCGACGGGCACGCTTTCGATCGATATCAATGATCATGATCGCCCGCCGATCATTGCTTCCGAGCAACCCGACAACCGGATTATCGCAGCTGCGTGGGCATTGCATCGTGCGGGCAAGCTTGCGGTCTTTGTCACCAAAGATCTCGCAGCAAGGATTAAGTCGGACTCGCTCGGGATTCGTTCCGAAGATTTCCTTAACCAACAAGTCGATGGCGATCGGTTGTACACCGGGTATCTTGAGATCGAAACATCTGCGGAGATCATCGATACGCTGTACCGTGATCGCATGCTTGAGGTAGAGTCGCTTGAGGAGTATCTTGAGGTGACTCCGCCCGATGGCGAGCCGTACACGCGCGAGCTGACACCGAATCAGTATGTGATTTTGAGTAATCCTCAAGACGAAGGCCACTCTGGTTTGGCCCGTCGATTGGCAGATACGGATCATCTGATCCCTGTTGCTCAGCAGAAAAAACCAACCTTTGGCATTGTCGCTCGCAATGTGCAGCAGACATTAGCAATCGATCTCTTGCTTGATGACRATATCAAACTCGTTACCCTCCTTGGCAGCGCAGGCACAGGCAAGACCTTGCTGGCGTTGGCTGCGGGGATGACCAAGGTGTTTCAGGAGGAGCGGTTTGATAAGCTGCTCGTGGCGCGTCCGATCATGCCGATGGGGCGCGATATTGGATATCTTCCTGGCGATAAGGATGAAAAACTCGGCGCATGGATGCAGCCGATTTTCGACAACTTGTCCTATCWGATGTCGACCCGAGGCGCACCGAATCAAAATGCCGAGAGTAAATCGAGCGAGCAGCGGATCGATAAGCTGCTCGCGGATGGTCGATTGGTGCTTGAGCCTTTGACCTATATTCGTGGTCGATCGATCCCGCATCAGTTTATGATTGTTGATGAGGCCCAGAACCTGACGCCTCACGAGGTGAAGACGATTGTGTCTCGTATTGGCGAGGGCACAAAGCTGATTTTGACCGGCGACATTGGGCAGATCGATCATCCGTATCTCGACTCCTCATCCAACGGCTTGAGCTACGCGGTCGAACGGATGCGCGGGCTTGGGATCGTCGGGCATATCACACTTGAGAAATCTGAACGAAGTACGCTGGCGAGTTTGGCAGCCGAGCGGCTCTAAAACGAGTGAAGTTCCAATGAAAAAACGCGACCGATTGGTCGCGTTTTTTATATTTGGGATGTCGTATGGATCAGTTGTCAAGAATCGCTTGCACGCGGTAGTACTGCGTCGAGAGGTATGACTTCCATTGGTCGTCGTTCTCGCGGAGTTGTGCGTTTCGGATGTGGTTCATGATGCTGGGGTCGCCGAGTCCGAGCATTTCTGCGCTGCGGATGATGCCGTGAAGTGCGGGCATGTAGTTTGAGTCGCGGGCAAGCGATTKTTCGAAGTSGTCGTATGAGTCTTGTGCCCAGCCGACCTGTTGATAGGCGAGCCCGATGTTGTATTCTGGGCGTGGATCGCTCGGCTCGAGCCCTGAAGCGATCTGATAGGCCGAGACCGCATCGGCATAGTTGCCTTCGGTGAGCAAGAGCTGGCCCATRTTRTTCCAWGCKGCGTAGAGCTTGTCGTTGAGTTSGAGGGCTTTGCGGTATTCGCTGAGTGCTTCATCTGTTTTATCATCGAGGTGAAGCATTGATGCTGTGTTATAGTGTTCGAGCGCTTGCTCTTTGCGTTGGCGCGAGTAGGCGATCGCGGGATCGATCTCGCTCAGGGCGTTGTTGTTGGAATGTGATTGCGTGCTGGCGCAGCCGACGAGCGAGGTGCCCAGCGAGGCGCCAGCGATGGTGATTGCACACATCATGATCATCTTGTGGGTCATTGCTGCGTGTCTCCTATTGATTTCGTTCATATCGTGAGAGTGTGATGGTCATTGTCCAGTCTTGCTTGGCCGGTTTGATTTCCATGCTCGTTACGCCAAGCCCGGGGGTTTGATCGATCGAGATGCGTACCCAATCGAGCAGATGCTCGAGCGATGGATCGCGCAGGGTATATGGATAGCTCATGAGCCGAGCGTTGCCTTCGGGGCGCGACTTTGGATTCTTTGGAAGCCCGATATCGTTTTCGAGCTTGGCCTGGATGCCATAGCGTTTGAACTTCGAGAGCATGTCGGGGATTGGTTGTCCGCGATCGCGGTCTTGGCTGGTTGCTTGGGTGGCTTCGAGTGTTTGGATATCGGTGATGAGTTGTTCGATCTGGGTGAGTTCGTAGGCAACGCGGGTGTTTGCCTCTTGGGCAGCCGATCGAACTTGCCAAGAAATCACAAGCACCACGAGCGAGACGACAACGAGCAGCAATCCTAAACCGATGAGATGCTTTGGATAGTTGAGCCGTTGTTGGTTTTGTGCGCGGGCTGCGAGTTCATAGCGATCGTCTGGGCTGAGTTTACCTTGGGGTGTGTTGAGTTGACTCATGAACCAGCTCCTGTCACCCAGCGGGCGGTGAAGGTTGCGGCGATTTTTCCGCCTTGATTCTTCGGGGTCATGTTTCGCCAGCGAAGATGTGAGCCTTTGATCGCGGCCAAGCTTTGGTTGATCTGCTCTGCTTGTGCGATGTCATCAACGCGAAGGGTGACCGTTACGGCGGTGGTGCCCAGTTTGATGGTTTGGATCTCTACACCTGGGATGCCAAAGACATACGAGAGTGTTTCGAGTTCTTCGAGRATGGGCTTGGTGCTTGCWGAKCGGATTGGKCCTTGGCTTCGGCGCATCGCAGCGAGTCTTTTATCAAGGTCGTTGGCGGGGATGAGCGAACGGACAAGCTCTGGATCGAAGTCGTTAATCGCGGTAAGCCGATCGTTTTCAATGCCCAATGTCCTGCTTTTAATCTGGCCCGCCTGGGTAAAAAGCTGATAGGAGAGGAGCATGATGGCGGCTGCGACTGCGACGAGGGCAAGCCCTGCCCAGCGGTACATCGATCGATGGGCGCGTCCGGGTCGGTTTCCGAGATTCGAAAGCGAGACGAGATTTTGGCCTCGTTGGCCGGTCGCGATTTTGAGAAGTGTTTCGCCGATCGGGTCGTTATGTTCGATGAGATCAATCGTCGCGTCCGGCCAAGCCTGCGAGAGGGCGACGCCGATCTCGCCAGCGGTGAGCCCTTGGTGTGCGTTTGGTGCTTGTCCTTCTTCTGTTGGATCTTGGACAGTTTGTGCAGGATTGCCAACAAAGATCACTCGTGAGGGCGAAACGCCGAGTTGTGATGACCAGCCGAGCCAGTCGCTGCACACGCGGGCAATATCTTCGCTGCGGATGAGTGCTTGGCGAGCTTCGCTAGGGTGTTCGCTGGCGATGGTTTGTATTCGTGAGCTGCCGCCGGTGATAAACTTGCCTTCGCGCGACCATGTCCAGATCAGGCGGGCGCTGTTCGAGTCGCCAGCATCAATCGCGATGGTCGCAGCGATTGGTGCATCGGAGGATACGATGCGTTGTTCGCTGTGCGCCGCGTTGCCTGCACCCGGGTCCCAAACACTGGCGAGTGCATGCCAGATCGAGGTGACGCAATCGACACGAATTCCGATCGCGTCGAGTTCGTCTTTGAGCAAGCGTCCGGGCACATCAGGAGAAGCCATTACTGCTCGGCGAGATCCGGTAGAGGTTTCGCTCTCATCAAGAAGCTCGAAACTTAGTTCCAAAGGCAGCTGGGGAAATCGTTCGCTAATCCCTGAGTGTTCTTGAGGCTCAAGCGAATCTTGATCGTGTTCGTTTTGATCGCCGGTGATCGCAGCATCGAGCAATGAGACATCCGCGTCTTCGGGTTTGATCCACGAACACACCGCACCGTCGGAATCGAGGCACAAGACCGAGAGGGTTCGGCTCTCGCTGGATTTTGCGTTGTTTGCGCTGAGTCGTTCTTGAATCCATCGTGCGCTTTGGGTGATTGACTCGGCGATGAGTGAAGGATCTGCGCTCGTCCCAGCTTTCCAGGTGTCGTCGGTATGGRSRCCNGNATMAGGNGMWRKCYTMSYANKGMGKCNCMKYGRTSRKSTSTTTGRRKATAACACACTCGATCACTCAATGGTGGTCCTGTCTCTGATCATTCTTCGATCGTTGATGAAAAGCGAACATTATTCGTTTCTGCTTCGGTTTGCGCTCTCTTGGGCGTTCTTACTAAACCCTGAACGAATTCTTCCGAGCGGCTCGGGGGTTGGACGCCGGGGTTCGTTGGTGGGGGATAAGCCTCGGCGTTCGCGTTCGAGTCGTCGCCGGGCACCGGGCTGTTGACGCTTGGGCATCGCTGCGATTCGTGCTTCATCTTCAGCCGACAAGAGAGAACCGGTTTCGGGCGATGGGGTGACTTCGATTTGGGTGCCGCTGACCATGGTGATGGATTGGCTTGACCGGTTTGCCAGCTCAATCTTGGCCCTGGTTTTTCCATCACTGAGTACAATATGTCCTGGTGCGATTCGTTCGACCTTGAGATCTTCAAGCCCGTCTTGACCAGCTTTGGCCATTGATCCCACAGAGACCACGCGTTGTCGCCCGTCTATTCGGATGAAGGCGTGTCGGTTTTCGGGATCATTGATGAAGCCGATGTACTTGACGCGTTTGGCGATTTCTGAGCCGATGTTTGGATCAGGATCAGCAACCATCGGTCCGGGCTCGTCGATGATCAGCACATTGCTGACAACCTTGGGAGCGTTATCGAGAAGCGCGAAGCGAAGAGCGAGCCCGACGGTGTCGATTTGGGTCGATTGTCCGGCATCTGAGCTTGAGTTCTTCGGTGCAGCGTTGGCGTCTTGGGTGTTCTTGCTGTGCATCTCTGCGAGCGACATTCCGCCAGCAGCATTCAATGTTCCCGATGCGCTCGGTTCGGGCAGATCAACCACACCCAGAGCGATCGCCCCAAGTACACATACGCCCGAAGCGAGCTGGGCACAGATGGTCCACTTCTTGGCTTGTGTTCGTGTGATGGTGTTGGTCATGCTTGCGATCCTTACTGCTCGTCAATTTTTGTGGTCATAGGGCTAAAAATGGCTTGTACGCATTCGTTTGTATACATCGATGATATCGGTTTGTTTGATCCGATTTGTTCAGAGAACCCGGTCTGGGGGGTGAATTTCTCTGGTGTGATCAAATATCAGTACAGATCTCCAAGATCAACTTCTCGATCGTGAATCCCGATCTCTTTCCAGGTGATGAACGCACCAAGTTCCATTGGATTGCCTGAGTTATTGTTTCGCCCGTTGACACGAATCATGGTGATCCCGCCATAGCGAGCGATGAGCCGACCCGCGTTCATCCCTCGCCCGGCGCGGACTTCGATAATCACCGCCCAGAGCTGGATATCGGTTGCGAAAATCCGCAAGGCAGCAGCTCGCTGTTCGCTCGAAAGCCCGGCAGCTGATGATGCGCGGGTGAGTTCGGTGCGGGTGATTCTGGTACCTTGGGCTCGGAGTGTTTCGAGTTCGGAGATAAACCGATCCGAAAACTCGCCGGCAGCCACCCGCGAAGCCGCATCGAGCACGCGGGGGGGCGCGGTGTTGATGCTGATCGTTNGTGKKYMMRMCGRSMRSKTSAGMWRSASGTAWWCYWCRGYSRTWSWRTWRANGNCCAAGTTGCGAAGGACAATTCCGCCCTCTTCGACCTGGCGATCGGTCAGCCCGTTGAGATTGTTGAGCGCAGCGCCTTGGGCGTCACGCAAGAACACAGAGATGTTTGAGCCATCAGATAACACGATGTCCATCGCGTGCCCGGTCTGAGGCTCAAGCACATCAGAAAGCTCGCGTCCGTTTTGTTGACGCAACCAAGCACCAATCGCTTCTTGAAGCCCGCGTCCGATGTGATGCTCTTGATACTTTTTGACTTGGCGAGCCACCGTCTTTGTTTGGGCACCCATTCGCGACATGGCAACCGATATGCCAAGCCCTACGACGACCATCAACAGGATGACCATCGCCATCGCAAAGCCTTTGCGGGCACGCGAGTGGTGAATCAACTCGGGTTGGGTTGGTGGTGGGGCTGAGTTCATGAATCACCTATATTGATGACCCGTGTTGGGTTTGGGCCGCCGTTGGTTCCTGGCGGGTTGCCGGTGTCTGTTGGCGAGTCGTCATCGTTGGTGTCGTCTGGATCGGCGTCTGTGCTTTCGGTGCTTGGGTCGGTGCCGATGACCCAATCGACTTCGAACATCCACGATGCGTACTGGCCGTTGATCAGCAGGATCTCGATTTGTGCATATGCGGGCAGGTCGCCCATATCTCGCCCGTAATGGGTGCTGATGAACTCGTCGCCTTTGAAGAGTTCCCAAGTGCATTGTTCGATGTTGCGAAGCAATGGTACTGCCCCTGCAAGCCTTGCGCGGATTTCTTCAGCGGTGCCCATCGTATCGCCATACGGGCCTTGCCCATAGAGGAGTTGGCGTGCTTCAAAGTTGAGGATTGGTCGCCACCAGAGCGTCCAGTTTGGGGTGAGGTGGGCGACATCGAGGGTGATGTTTGCGTTGTTGACTTGGGTAAGAATGGTATCGTTGGTGCTGACAAGCCCAAGGCGTTGCATGATGATTTCGCGTTGTCCGGTTGGGCGCATTTCGAACACGCCTCGCACTGTTCCTTGCGAGCCGTCCATTGCCGAGAAGTCGAGCGTGCCGTTCTGGTCTTGGGCGACATACCAACCGGCAGCCGATGTCGCGAGCCCGGAGGGGACTGGCGGGGTGGCGTTGACTATCTCAAATCGTTGAGGGATCCAACCGGTGGAATCAGGCGCGGTGCTTGGGTCGGTTTCGAGGATCAGCCGATAGCGAGGATCGGGTTCGAGTTCTTCGATCTGATCCGTGCCCTCGGCTTGGTTATCTGATGCGCGGACGATCTGGTTGGTTTGGGTCTCATCCATCTGGATGTTCAACATGGCGCGGGTGATGATGGTGTGGGTGACATCGAGTTCGCTAGTGCGTTGGTATTTGTCAGCGAATGTTCGTTCCATGTTGCGAAGCGCGAAGAACACGCCTGAAGATCCGAGCAGCACCATCGCTCCGAGTACCATCGCGAGGATGGTTTCCATAAGCGTAAACCCTAGGCGGGTACGCTGTTTGGCATGAATCGATTGAGTTTGTTGCAAAGAAGAACGCATGAGTTAGTTTTCAAGATCGAGGAGGGATTGAAAAAGCTTTTCGATCCCGCCTTCTTGTTGGAGCAGTGTTTCGAGCGAATCTGGATTGTTGAATGCGAGCGGGTCGATAAGGCGAGTGATGATCGAGTTGGGCACCGAGCCGGTGTAGGTGCGCGAGCCTCCAGAGTCTGCGCCAAGCCAGACCTTGATCGTGATGAGCTTGATCCGGTTGAGGCTTACGCCATTGCCGACATTGTTGTTGTCGTCGTCTCGTTGGTTATCAAACTCGAACTTCACAGCCGACTCTTCAAGCGTCCAGCGATAGCGATCCATGTCGTATTCGATCGGCAGCGATCGATCGGGGAGCGAATCTCGCTCATCCATGTATTGCAGGATGAGTCGATTGGCCAGTTCGGCAGCCCCGAGCCTCTGGTCCATTCGGCGTTGCGATTGACTCATAAACGAAACCGCACTCGAAAGCGTGACGGTCACCATCGCGAGGAGCACGACCGCGAGGATCGCTTCGAGGAAGGTTAAGCCTCGCCGAGCTTGGAGATGCATTGCTCGATTGGTGCGGGCTGGCTTCGTGCGGGATGGTTTCGTGGTGGGTTTCATGTATGGCGAGAGGCTTGTTTAGTTTGAGGTTTTGACATTCATCGTCCAGAGATTGATGTCGTCGGGTGTGGTGAAGGCTTTGTCTGCGCCCGATGAGATCAGGTCGTAGGCGTGGGTTGCGCCGGGGGTGGCRATGTAGTAGTATGGGCGWTCCCATGAGTCGAGGTCCGAGCCGGCTTCGATGTAGGATGGGATGAGTTCGATGATCGATGCGGGTGCATCGCCAGCGTTCTCGGCCATAAAGGTGTTGATCGCGGTTTTGATGGTCACCATTGATATTTTGGTGGCCTTGATGCGGGCTTTCTGGATCTGCTTGGGCACCGCGACGGCTGCGGTCGCCATCAGCAACCCGAGGATCACGAGCACCGCGGTGAGTTCGATCAGCGAGAAACCCGGACGGGCATACATGGCGGTGCGTTTGTTTTTGATTCGTGTATCTAATCGTGAATCGAGTGATGCGGTTTGCATTTGGAAAATCTCCTGTTTCACACTTTGGCAAGTGGTTGTCTGTTTAACGGCCCGGTGGTGTCGATATTGCATTACTATTGTATGCATTGTTGCTTGTGTTCTTTTACATGGCTCCAGATGTCATGTTGAGCATCGGGAGCATGATCGCCAAGATGATCGTGCCCACAATGAGGAACAGGATCACGATGAGCATGGGTTCGAGGATGGCCATGAGGCGATCTGTTTTTTTATCGACCTCTTGGGCATGATCATGGGCGAGCGAATCGAACGCGCTTTCGAGATCGCCGCCCTGATCCGCAGCGACCAATAGCCGACGGGTCGCCAAGGGCAGCGATTCAACTTTTTCGATCAATGTGCGGAAGATCCCGCCTTCGATCAGGCGTTGGCGCATTCGTTGAAGATCGCCATTGAGCTTTGGATGCGAGATGACCGCTGCGCTGACTTCGATCGCATCGGCGAGGGGGATACCGGATTTGGTCATCGAGCTCATGACTGAGAAGAACCGCGTGAGTTCTTGCTGCATGACGACATCGCGTACAAACGGTGCGTTGCGTGTCGCGGTGACTGCGAGCTTGGCCAGCGAGCTGCGAAAGAGGATCGCGCCGACAACCATCATCACAAGGGCGGCGACAAAGTAGAGGAACTTGGCTTGGATAAAGTTACCCAGGCTCACCAAGATCTTGGTAAACAGAGGCACCTCGATCCCTGAGCTGATCATCGAGTTGCCGATCAAAGGCACCACAATCACAATCATCAAGGTAGCTGCAGCGAAGGCAATGGTCAGTACGATCGCGGGATAGATCATCAGGGTCGCGGCTTTGCCCGAGACTTCAATGCGACGCCGGGCGCCGGTGGCGAGTTGGAGACATGCCCCGGCAAGGTCGCCGGTTTTCTCGGCTGCTTTGTAGACCGCGATGGTGACCGAATCGAAGCTTCCGACCTGTCCGCATGCGTCGGCAAAGCTTGTGCCTTGCGAGACGGCATGGCGCAAACGAAGGATGCGATCAGTGTTTCCTGCGGAGACGACGGTTGATGCGACTTCTAAAGCTTCGGTGAGCGGCACGCCTCTGGAAACAAGCTGGGCGATCTGGGCATCGAAGTGGGCATGGTCTTTGAGCGACATCTGGCTCTCGTTGGTCATCCAGCCCGGGAGCATCCATGTTCGGATGAGGATTTGTTTTTCGGTGCGGAGATTCTGAGCAAGTGCGCGTTGCGAGCGAGCGGTGCGAATGCCCATCGCCTTGCCGCCGGTGGGCTTTTTGGCGACATAGAAGAAGGAACGGTTTGTAGCAGCGGCTCGGCTCATTCTTGTGATCAATCCTTGGCGAACGGTTCAAAACCCCAATGGTCTCTTGTGCATGGTTTCTATCGGACATTGAAGCCCATCAGATCCCGTCGATTGTACGATTCTGACCTGCTTTGGGGTCAATTGGAGGGTTCAGAGGGGCAGATTCTGCCCGAATATTCTCAGCAACCCACGAAAGAGCAAGTTTCTCGACGATCTGCCCGCTGATCGTTGATCTGGGGGCCAATTGACGGGACAATATCAAACGCCTCAATACTTGTTTGATTGCGTGTATTTGTTATTCAATTCGTGCCCATTCTCGAAAGCCATCCATGACCAGAACCTCGACTGATGATTCAACCGGACCAACTCCAAACGCTGGCACGATGCGATGTCTCACCAAGCACCATGCAGGTGTTGGGCTTGCATTTTCAGATTCGCACCCGATCCCTGCTGTTGGCCCGCGCGATGTGCGGATCAAGGTCAAGATGGTCGGGATCTGTGGCACCGATCGCCATATCTGGGAATGGGACGAGTGGGCCGCCGGGCGGATTCCTGTTGGGGTGATCACCGGGCATGAGTTTGTCGGGCATATCGAGGCGATTGGTTCTGCCGTCACCAACTACACGCTCGGGCAGCGCGTGAGTGCTGAGGGGCATATGTCGGCTGGGGTTGATTACAACTCGCGCACTGGCAATGGACACATCGCAGCCGACACGACGATCTTTGGGATCGATCGCGATGGGTGCTTTGCAGATTACATCGTTGTGCCTGAAGAAAATGTCTGGCCGATCCATAAGGACATCCCCGATAAGTACGCAGCGATTTTGGACCCGCTGGGTAACGCGGTTCATACCGTGATGAGCGCGGGCGTGAGCGCGAAGACCGTGTTGATCTCAGGCGTTGGGATTATTGGATTGATGGCGGTGACCGTTGCCAAGGCGGCGGGTGCATCGCGGATCTACTGTACAGATATCAATCCGCCACGCTTAGAACTCGCCAAGAAGCTCGGCGCGACGGACGCCTTCGACGCACGCGATAGCGCCTGGATTGAAAAGGTACGAGCCGAGACCTATGAGGGGGTCGATGTGTTGCTTGAAATGTCCGGCGCACCGGCAGCCATGAACCAGGGATTCCAAGCCCTCCGCAACGGCGGCACCGCAGCACTCTTAGGCTTGCCCGCTCGCACGGTGGACTTCGATTTCAATGCCCATATTATTTTTAAAGGCTGCACGGTTCTTGGAATCAACGGGCGAAAGATGTGGGACACCTGGTACCAGATGGAGCAGTTGCTGCTTTCTGGCAAGCTCGAACTCGACGACATCATCACCCACGAGTTCCCGATCGAAGACTTCGAGCAAGCCTTCGAGACGATGATTTCGGGTGAGGGGATTAAGGTATTGATGAACCTGGAGTGATTGATGGATGCAAATAGCAAGATGAAACTTAGAGAGCAGCTTGATCCTATCTATCAGCGGATCAAAGCGTCCGCTCTCAAACGAGGGTTGTCGAAGCAAGAAGCATTCGATTCAGGTTTTCATATGGTGGACTGGCTCGATGACCTCGAAGCGTTTTATTCGTTCTGTCAGAATCCCGATTCGTTCTCCGATGATGAACTAGAAACGATGTTGATCAACTTCCTGATTCATGTTCCGAATCATCTCGCCGCTGCGGCCAAGATATACGCGGATTCACCTGTAAGTGATATCTTTGGAGTTGGTGCGATTGAAGCTGACGATTGATCACTTACAGCTTGTCATGGCACCGTGAGCAGCTGTTTTTGAGGGCATCCATTGCATCCATGGCAAGCCCTGCATCATTGTTGCGGAGTACTGTTTCTAAGTTCGAAGCCGCTTGGATGGCGTGCTCAAGATCATCCATGAACTCTTCGCCATACTCTTGGGCTTCGCCGCTGGTTTCGAGGGTGCGAAACAAGTTGTGGATCTGGCTGGCGATGGCTGTCGGTGAGTGATCTTGATTTATTGGGGCGTTGAAGCCGATGTTGGCGAGTTCATCGAGGATGTCTTTTTGTTTGATGATCTTGGACATCGTTTTGCTGATTGTCCGGGCGGGCGTGTGCTCGCTCAAAGGCATCGGCTCGATGGTTGCCAGTTTTTCGACGCCTTCGACCGCTGACCATAATCCGGTGTAGCTCTCAGATGTCCCCGCCTTGGTCATGAATGCGTCGGCTTGATCGTGGGTGATCATACCAAGTGCAAGTGCGCCGGCACAGATTGCAGCGGGGCCACGGTGTTTGCCTTGGTGGCAATGGACATACACTGGTTTCAACGAACTTTGGATCGCGAAGGCGAGTTCTTTGATTCGTTGATCACTGATGTCGGTATATCCGATCGGGAGATGGATCACGCGGATGTTGTATTCGCCGGCCAGCGAAGCATTAGGGGCAATGGCATCGACGCTGATGAGCGTGCGGATACCCATGGATGCGAGTTCTTCGAAGGCTGTCCGATCGGTGGGCTCGGCTCCAGAATAGAGCTTGCCGGTGAGCCGATAGACATTTTTGAGTGATATCGTTTCTTGAATCTGGCAGGCAATAGGCTCTGATGCTTGTTGCGTGCTTGAACAAGCGGGGAGGAGCAGGACGGGTGAAGCTGCGATGAGTATCGCCAGCGAGCTGATGGTGTTATTTGGTCTGTGCATAGGGATGTATAAAAAAACGATGCCCACAGGTTGCGGGCATCGTTCAGATTTTTTTACGGGTTCGTTCTCGGATCAATCCTCTGGCACATTGTCCGAGGTGACGATCTCGCGGAACTTCATGCGGAGGCTCTTGGTGATTGGGCCTTCACCTTCGCTGATGGTGTGGGTTGAGAGCACTTCGAGGTTGTCGTGCTTGATGACTTCGCGGACGGCGATCATCTCGGCAGCTGAGCCGGTGAGGAATACCTCGTCCGCGTTGAGCAGTTCGTCGAGCTCGAAGATTTTTTCTTCGATGGTGAGACCGAGTGCTGGGCACAGGGTGTCCTTGACGAATCGGCGGGTGATGCCTTCGAGGATGCCGACCTCTGATGGCGGGGTGAAGATTTTGCCATCTTTGATGATGAAGATGTTATCGCCCGAGCCTTCAGCGACCTTGCCGTCGGTGCTCAGCATGATGCACTCGAGGAGTTCGTCCTCTGGCTTGGTGACGCCGAGCTTTTTGCTCAGGTGGATGGCTTCGCACTTGGCCATGATGTTGTTGAGGTAGTTGAGTGTCTTGACGCGTGGGTCGAGGCAGGCGATCGGCGTCTTTGGACGGTTCGCAAGGACGACCCGCATGCCTGATTCATACATCTCAGGGGTGAACAACGCGATGGTGTCGGCGATRCAGATCACGCCAGCTTTGGGGCAGTGGTATGGGTTGAGACCCAAGGTGCCTTCGCCTCGGGTGATGACCAGGCGGATGTAGCCGTTGGTGATGTTGTTGGCTTTGACACATTCGCGTTGGATGCGGACCATCTCTTCGCGTTCGACCCCGATATCGAGGAAGATCTTGTCAGCACATTCGTAGAGGCGATCCATGTGCTGTTCGAGCTTGAAGATCTTGCCGTTGTAGATACGGATGCCTTCGAAGATCCCATCGCCATAGAGGAGTCCGTGATCGAACACGGAGACCATTGCTTGGGATTTGGGCACCATCTGCCCGTTGACCCAGACCATKATTTCGGTAGCTGGKGCATTGGTTGGGGTTGGCTTTGGAGCCTCGGTAGCGGTTGGGTTGGTAGTCATTGTGGTCATGTTATCCTCCATGATGTACTCCGTTGAGTATATATATTCTAGCTTTCGATTTGGTTGTTGAGGCGTGGATCGTGTGGATGTGTCTGAAAAACACGACCATATACCTTACAAGCAGTCATAAATATGCGGTGTGTGGCTGCTATGGTATACAGGCAACAGACCAAATTGTTCCGATATTGTGTCGAAAATGGTACGAACACACACGAAACCACTTGTTTCTTCGGCGATCTGTCATCTGCATGATCAGAATACGCCAGTTGTGATTGAAGAGTTCGTTCAGAATCAGGTTCTGATCTCAGCTCCGAGGCTGTCTTTGGCCTTGCTCGCGAAGAGTTCGATTTGAGGGTCAACCTCTTCGTGCCTGAGCGTGCGATCTGCGTCGCGGAAGGCGAGCCTGACGGTGACGGATTTTTTGTTCTCGCCGAGCTGTTTGCCTCGGAAGATSCCGACGAGCGAGTTGCCCACGCAACGATCAAGATTGAGCCCGTTGGCTGTCGATTCGATTTGATCCCATCGGACTGATTCGTCCACAATCAGGGACAAGTCTCGGTCGATCCCCGGGAACGCTGGCAAGTGCTCGGCTCGTGAACTTGGCGGATAGGCCTCGATCATCGGTGCCAAGATCAGTTCCGCCCCGACCACAGGCTGATCGAGATCGTGTGCTTTGCGGGCAGCATCGGAGATGAGCCCGAAGGTGCCGATCTGGGTTGTTTCGCCATTGACGAGGACCGCGATGGTTGCGTGGGCATCGTTGTCGAACCCAGCGTGTTCTGGTTTGGCGGGGGTGATGATTGTTTTTGCTGTTGTGCCGAAGGTTGCGGTGACGATCGAATCGATTGATCCACGCATTGTGCGGATGCTCGATTGGATATCTTCGTGCTTTGGTTTCTTGCCCGCGAAGTCGATGTCCATGAGCATCGCGATGACGCGTTGTTCGGATGAGTTGATGGTGCCTGCGTCTTGGGCGAAGCGTTGGGCGACTTCGTAGAGACGGATGCCGCCGGGGAGTGAGGCGCGGGCGGATTGATTCGTGTGGCGACAGGCGAGCAATCCAAGGAGCACGCTCGGACGCAGGGTTGGCTCGGCCTTGCGGCGATCATCATCGACGGCGACGAGATCGGTGCCTTCGCGTTGGAAGATCTTGCCGAGCTTTGGCGAGGTGAACGAGAAGGTGATGGTCTCGAAGAAACCGAGGCCGGTGAGGGTCTTGGCGATGGTGCTCATCGCGCGTTCAGATTCYTGAGGCTCACGMGCMGTCACCGGCAGCGTCTTCTGGATCGGRATCACCGCGAGCGAACGAGCACGSACRACTTCTTCGATCAGRTCRATCTCGCGGTAGACATCRTGGCTACGGAACGGCGGGATGGTGCATTGGAGGATGCCATCGCTATCAATGGTTGTTTTGAATGACAACGCATTGAGCAACTTGGCCATTTCTTCGGGCGCGGTTGGGATGCCGAGGAWGCGATCGCAACGCTCTGGGCGAAGCGAAATCACTGTATCTGTAGGCAATGGGGCACCTTGSSWSAGKACGCCCTCGGCGAGTTCTCCACCMGTRGTTTCGCAGATGAGCTGKACAGCACGCTGGGCMGCGTAGTCGATCGAGCGTGGATCGATCCCGCGCTCGAAACGGAAGGCGGCGTCTGTGCGGATCTGGAGCTTGCGTCCGGTGTTGCGAACGGTCACGGTGTCCCAGGTCGCCATTTCGAAGACGACGGTGGTTGTGTTTTCGTCTACTTGTGAATCATGCCCGCCGATGACGCCAGCGAGGGATTGCGGGCCAGTGGCGTCGGCGACGACGATGTCGTTCTCGTTGAGCTTGTGCTCGCCGGCGTAGAGCGTGTTGACAACTTCGTCTTTGGTCGCTGGGCGGACGATGAGTTGTTTGCCTGCGAGCTTGGCGTGATCGAACACATGGCATGGGTTGCCCAGTTCGAGGGTGATGTAGTTGGTGACATCGACGACATTGTTGATTGAGCGTTGGCCGAAGGATTCGATGGCTTCACGAAGCCACTTGGGCGATGGGCCGACTTTGACATTGCGGATCAGCCGCGCGGTGAAGAGCGGGCATTTTTCGGGGACTTGGTTGTCGAGGGTGAGTTCGCCTTCGATCGGTGCGCCGAGGCTCATTTCTTTGAGTTCGGGCATCATCAGCTGGCGTGGTTTCTCGGCGTATTGGGCAGCCGCGATCTCGCGGGCGCACCCGAGATGCCCAAGGCAATCGCCTCGGTTGCTCGTCACCTCGATATCGATGATGGTGTCGCCATCAATGCCAGCGGTTAAGCCCTCGATGGGCAGCCCGGCTTTGGTCATGATGTCGTCAAACTCCTCGACGGTGACATCGGCGGGGGAGAGGTATTGATTGATCCAGCGTAGTGAAATATCCATGGGAGGTAAGGATAGGGCGGTCGGGTTCGTTTGTGCATGAGGCAGTATCTGATCACGCAATTGCGTAACCTTACCGCCTCCCCCGGGCTTCCGGGGGAGGTGGC
>NVSM01000036.1 GCA_002401225.1 bacterium | reverse complement strand
CCTCCGTCTCACTTCGTTCGACACCTCCCCCGGAAGCCCGGGGGAGGCGATAAAATCGCCGGATGGTTATCCATTTGGAATCGTGTGTGGTTGGCCGCACTCTGGGCAGGTGAGGGAAGGGAGATTGGTGCAGTCGTAGGTACAGTGGATACACAATCCTGTGTCTCGTCGCTGGGTCTCGGTCGTCATACTCCAGCTTTGATTCGCCCATTGTCCGAGTGACGCCAAAACGGTGGGGACTCCTAAAAAGAGAACAATCTGAAGCAAATCCCACATTGCTCGCTCTGGAAAATATGTAGTTGCTCTTGTGCCTGGATTGAATAGCGAGAGGTAAGGGTCTGACTGGGCGTATGAGACCGCCGCACTCATGATTTGCTTTGTTTGTTTTTCATCAAGTTCAATATCAGCCATTATCATGATCGAGTTTAGGTCAGTCAGGTAGCTACTGGTTTCGTAGTATTCAAAGAGATCGCGCCATGGACCATAAGAGTATCGTGGGCGTGCTGAGATATAGATATCGGTGTATTTATCTGAATCGGCGTATCGAGCGTCCCATTCATCTTGACCAAATGTCTCCAGTCCATCTTTAGTGATATTGATATAGATATCGCTTGGAAATCCAATGTTTCGGCATCGAGTTGCCCGACCTAAAGCAGGCAAAAAAAGGAGTTGGGCGAAAAAGAGAACGAGCCAAATCGAGATAAATGTCGTGTATTTCATCAAGAGGCCATACGCACCAATTATCACACCTGATCCCTTATGCCACCCGCCCGCGTATCATCGTGCCTATGTCTACACCTGAAAACACACCCGAAACGCCCGATCAGCCAGTGACCGAAACACCAGCCGAGGAATCAATCGGTGCGATTATCAAACGCCTGGGCCCGGCAGCGTGGCTTGGGATCGCGTGGGCGGTGTTGCCGGGGATTGCGGGGATTACGCTGTTGGCGAACATGGACTTTGCCCAGCAGTTCCYTTTCNMMRTMGWASWMRRMRCCGKGATNKGCCTACATCGGCATCGCGCTGTATATCGCGATCTTCATTGTGACTGCTGGGTTTGGGGTGCTGCCCACGGTTTCGCAGGCGATCCTTGCCGGGTTCGCCTTTGGAACTGTTTGGGGTTTCCCGGCGGCACTCATCGGTTTCGCGGGCGCGTCGATCATTGGATACTTCATCGCTGGCTTTGTTGCCCGCAAGAAGGTCGAAGAAGAGATCCACAACCATCCCAAAGCATCGATTATCCGCGATGCGTTTATCCATCATGGGAAGTTTCGTGCGTTGATGATCCTGACGCTTTTGCGTGTGCCGCCCAACTCGCCGTTCGCGCTGACGAACTACGCGATGAGCGTCGCGGGCGTGAAGTTGGTGCCATTCTTGATTGCCACTATTGTCGGCATGGCTCCGCGAACATTCGCAGCAGTCTGGATCGGGGCGCAGGTGAGCAGTTGGGATGAGGTTCACAAGCCCAAATGGCTGTTGATCGGCGGGATTGTGTTCACGGTGGTGCTGCTTGTTGGTCTGGGCAAAATCGCCAACAAAGCCATCGAAGCTGCAATCAAGACCGGGGATCTTTCAGTAGACGACATTGGGGAGTAATCAGGCTACACTCTGCCGATGCTGCCAGTAGTTGAAAACGAGTCTCAATTACAAAATACAAAGGCTATCGATGCGCGATCGGTGAAGCTCGATGTGCATCCCTCTGCTGCCCAGCTCTCCCAAACCTGTTCCTCAGCCGACTCTGGGTGCTGCTGTGATCAATGTGTTGCACCTGCATCACTACTCGGGCAAGCAACCTGCATTATGGTCGGCGCCAGCACACACGCGCGCGATAAATCAAAGCACTCCCGATTCGGTGCCCAGGCATTGCATTGGGGCGTGGTCTTTGTCGCGATATTGGTGTCGTTGCCGATGGTGCTGCCGACGCTTTCGCCGGCGACGCGCGAATGGCTCAATGTGAACCTGCTGAACTCTCCCGGATCATGGAAGGTGTGGGTATTGAGCCTGGTGGCTGCCGGATTATTTTCGTTCGGGTTCGTCAATCGGCTCGGCACCGAGCGCATTCACGGCGGGTGCGCCATGC
Source organism: bacterium (assembly GCA_002401225.1). Taxonomy (GTDB): domain Bacteria; phylum Planctomycetota; class Phycisphaerae; order Phycisphaerales; family UBA1924; genus UBA1924. The sequence goes on along the minus strand of NVSM01000036.1, from coordinate 24,799 downwards.
TGCGTCGGCTTGGTCCAGCAGCACTCCTGGGCATCGCGTGGTCGATCATCCCATCGTTCGCGGGCGTGATGCTGGTTCTCAATATGGAACCTATTCGCCTCGCACTTATTGGCGATGGCCTGAGCATGTCGCATCTGATCGTCGGGATGTCGATCTATCTTGTTGCGTTCGTGCTTTTGGCGGGGTTTGGTTTTTTGCCTACGGTTTCGCAGGCGATCCTTGCCGGGTATGCCTTTGGCGTGCCGATGGGGCTCGGGCTTGCGCTCCTTGGCTTTGGCGGTGCATCGTTGGTCGGATATGAACTTGTCGGGCGCATCGCCCGAAGCCGAGTCGAACAAGAACTCCAACGCAAGCCCAAAGCGGTGATGTTGCGCGACGCGTTGGTGCATGCCAGCACCGGACGCGCGTTGTTGCTCGTTACTTTATTGCGAGCTTCACCGAGTGCGCCGTTTGCACTCACAAATCTGCTGCTGGGTTCGCTCGGCGTATCAAGAGGTGTTTTTGTCTTGGGCACGATTATGGGCATGTTCCCACGCACACTCGCAGCGGTGCTGATCGGGCAACAGTTTACAACCTTTGGTGAGATCGACAAGCCTCGATGGATGATCGTCGCAGGCATCGTCGCGGTAGTGTTGTTATTGATCGTAGTCTCGAAAGTGGCGGCTTCGGTGTTGCGCCGAGTGGCAACGAATACAACACTCGAACAGGTTGCCTAGGACTCCATCAGAACTACATTATTGGGTCTTTGATCAGTTGCACAAGGATGATCATAAAAGTCATCAGCGTAAAGTTGTGCAAGAAGTGTGCGGTCATCGGTGCGATCAATGACCCACGCCATTCACGCATAAACGCAAACATAAAACCGAGTGCAATCAATGGCGCGACCATCAAAGGCCCGTAGTCGTGCATATATGCAAAGAGAAACGCGCTCGCGAGTGCTGCAAGAACCCAGTGCATCGAGCCTCGCATATGACGGAAGAGTGCGCCGCGGAAGATCGCTTCTTCCACGATTGGTGCCCAGGTGGTTGCCAGCATGAAGAGTAATAATGTTGTTGTCCAGCTTCCAGATGCGATCATCTCAAAGATTGGGTTGGTCAAAGGCTCGGGGGTTTCAACAACGCCGTTGTTTCGAGAAAGAGCAATCGCTTCGCTCGCGAAAAGCAGCACAATAGTGATCAGCACACCAATAAGATAAATAGGGATTGATGCGATGTAGGCGATGATGCCGCAACCAATTTCTTTGAATACCCCTTCACCTGTGTGCCACCCGATCGCTTTTCGCCAATCTTGTGATCGCATCCCGCGCACAATACCCCAAGGCACAAGCAAGAGCAACAGCCATTGAACAAGCAACGAGAGCGACGCGAGTTCTGGTCTCGATGAGTTGGCAACATAAAACGCACCGATCGACATCACTAAGAATGCACCAATAAAAAGGGCGTAGGTTTCGAGGAAGATGCTCCCGCCTTTGGTTGGGACATGATTGCGGAACTTGAGTTTTCCGGAAGCGAGTTGGATGATTCCAAAGATTAATAAACACATACCAGCGAGCGGTACAAGGATCACACCAAAGAGGAACACAGCGCCAAAGCCAATAAGCCMGCCGCCTCCAGAGATCAGAGGCCGACGAAGCGGATCAGTATTGCTGAGCCCATGCGTGAGTGCGACCTTACCAATTAAACCATACCGATCAGCGAGTTGTTGGCGATGCTCAGGCTCAAGCGCATCGAGCCCGATGTGATAGAGCACTTCAAGCGCGATGAGTTCATCGATTATCAAACTGTCGGCTTCGACTTGAATTTGCAGATCGCCTTCTTCGTCTGATACGGTAATGAGTTCATCTTGCAAAGCGTGGATTCTGTCAAGGGCTGCTTCATTGCCCTCAAACTCGCCTGCCAACATAATCAGCCGAACACGATCTTCATCAGCGAACAAAGTAAACCCATTGTCGATCTGGTTCATGATCGGCGTTGGCTGATTCTTGAACATCTCGAAGTTACGCAAGAAGAACCGACCCATCAGATCGACCTGCCCATAGCTGCCCGGGGCAGACTGATTTGGTAAAAGCTCTACCGGAGGCGGGGCTTTGCCTAAGAGTGTTTGGAACTTGAGGTCCTCGCCAGTGTTCTGCCAGACCACCACAAGAAGAACGAGCATGGCTGTGATCAGTAATGCCAAAATCCGTGAAGTTGGCGATCCAGGATCAGGAGCATCAACCGGATTCCCTTGCTTAGTCACCCGAGGCTTAAGGTCATGCCTCATCGCATCAGCGACCGGCGACCATGCGGTATCAAGGTGAAGCCTGGGGTTGTTTTGGTGTTCGTTTGGTTCGTTGGTCATATGGCTCGTACTTGTGGGGGTGAGTCAGGTGATTTGGTCGGTTCTTCTGGGGTATCGGCTGATTGACAGGGCCACCCTGATCTTGTTTATGAGGATTGAGTGTGCTTTGATTCCATGATTCTTACCCATGAACGGTTGCAACGGTTGACCTATGTGGATCATGGGCCTAATTTACCCTCCCTGCACGAGTTGTGTGCGGGATTGATATGACAAACATGCAGCTTAAACCACGCGTTTAAACTGTCCGCCCTGCCCGGTAGGCAGCGTTTCAAGCACGACCAAGCGTCGCTGCTGATCTTCACGACGGCTCTTTGAGTAATCGTCGTGTCGCCCAGAAGTGATTCAAAGCGTGCAAGATATGAATCGAAAGATAGGAGTTGGATCATGGGAACAACAAAGAAGCACACGCATTTGCGTCGCCAGACATTCGTCGCTAAGAAGGGCGAGTTCGTTAAACAATGGCGCATCGTCGATGCGACCGATCAGCGTCTTGGCCGCATGGCGACCGAAATCGCGACTGTACTTATGGGCAAGCATCGTCCAGAGTACACCCCCCATGTGGACAGTGGCGATTTCGTCATTGTGACCAACGCATCGAAGGTTGCACTCTCAGGCCGTAAGGCCGAGCAGAAGCTCCGTTTGACTTACTCAGGTTACCCAGGTGGCCAGAGTGCAGAATCCTACGGGCATCTCCGCGAGCGTAAGCCAGAACTTCTGATCGAAGAAGCTGTGCGTCGTATGTTGCCTAAGAGCCGTCTTGGTCGCGTCATGCTCAAGAAGCTCAAGGTCTACGCGGGTGAAGATCACCCACATGTCGGCGTCAACGCAATCAAACTCTAAGACTTGTATACACAGACTTGTACAAACAAGATACACGAATTACACACTCTGTCCAAAGCGCTCTGACATGTGATCAAAAGCGTGGATGCGGGCAGTGAACGAAAGGTAGAATACTTATGGCCGGTTACGAAACCACCATCACCAATCCAGAACTGGCAGGCGAAGCAGTCGCTGGCCCAGAAGAAACCCAACAAGCCGTCCGCGTGCTTCCAGACCCAAAGCCTGCTGACAAGCACGGCTGGTGGTGGGGCACCGGCAGGCGTAAGTCCGCTGTTGCACGCGTGCGTTTCCGTCCTGCGAAGGAAGCAGACAAGGGCGAGTTCAAGATTCAGATCAACCGCAAGAAGTTCAAGACGGTTGAAGAGTACTTCACCGAAATGCAAGATCGCGCCGATGCTGTTTCAGCACTTAAAATCACCAACACCGAAGGCAAGTTYGATATCTTCRTYCGYGYSCACGGCGGCGGSTACATGGGWCARKCRCARGCWATSCGMTTGGGMATCTCSCGTGCRTTGGTTGGATAYGATCCAAACTTCGATACCCCATTGCGTGCAGCCGGGTTCTTGACCCGCGATGCTCGTAAGGTCGAACGCAAGAAGTATGGCCAGCCAGGTGCTCGTGCCCGCTTCCAGTTCTCGAAGCGATAAAAAACAGGGGTGGGGTTTTCTCCTCTCTTTTGTTTGTCTTACTCAAACCCAACCAACTCAGATTCGTCTGGGTTGGTTTTTTTATACACATCAATCACACAAAGCGGATACAGTTTGTCAGTGGGTTCACAAGCGTTCAATCTGAGAACATGGATCGAACAACACGCGATCGTGTTGGCGATCGGTGCGTGTGGAATGATCATCATACTGGGCATTGTTGCAACTGTTTTGGTTTCTGGATTGAACAACACGCCTCAATGGTGGAATCAAGGGGATCAACTCGCCGCGGATCATCCTGAGTTGGTTTCACAAGCCGAGCGTTTAGAGAATGCGATCACGACACAGCTCACAGCGGTGCGCGATGTTGAAAACCAACAATGGGCGGTTGCGATTACTGCCGAGCAAGCGAATGCCTGGCTCGCGGTTCGGTTAAGAGAAACGATCATCACGCACCAAGGCGAGGATGCTTGGCCGAGCCAGGTGGGACAAGTTCGAGTTGGGATTGAAAACGATCAGCTCATCATTGGTGCGAGCACCGTGTCGGCATCTGGATCTATCATCGTGTGGGCCAAGCTCAGGCTTACAATCGATGTTCGAGGCAACCTCTATGTAAGAGTGTATTCAGCGCATGCGGGGACAACTCGGCTCCCGGTGCGGGCGATGGGATTCATTGGGAGTTCGCATCAGGGCGGTTCAATATTCCGGATTGGATCAGGAAAACTCGAACTCGGCGACGGGCGCCAAGCCGAGTTGCTTGGGTTGCGGGTTCGCAGCGGGCAGCTTGAACTTGTGATGAAAACAAGTGTGATTAAATGRGYTCAACTAGATCATGATCGCAGGCTTACGAGCTTTGCGAACCGTCGTATCAATCAGCTTTCGTGCGCCAGGAGTTTGAATCGTACGGATCGTGTCGGCATGACGATCAAAGATCTGTTTAAACTCTGGGTCTCTACTCATCGTGTGCTCGATCGATTGGATAATCGACGCTGCGCTGTTCTTGAGATTTCGAGATCGGAAGAGCGTTGCGATTAACGCGGCTCCAAGAACAATCGGCCCTTGGGCTGGTGCAGGAATCCAAGGCGAGATGGTATTGGCAATCTGTGTGATCGAATCGGTTGGGTTCTGTGCTTCAGCGATCAMWWGATNNRMWYSMRARMYCRCRGYATNAASCNNKSAWSGATCYWMAKGTNWTGSTNTRAATRATSGNNKCATYAWYCAGTKRYGCWYWTSKCSAAGAATCGAGAATTGTTTTTCGTTGGTGTTCAAGTTGGGTGAGATGAGTTTGTAACTCTGTTTCGATTTCTTGTGCATTTTCTCGCCATGCGTTGGTTTGTGCAATCGCGCCCTGCAAATCGGCACACCCGAGTTGAAGCAGGCATGTGCACAGCACGATAATCACAGTTCCAGCTTTGGTCCACAAGCTTTGTGTACGGTTCATTGTATTCTCCTCGCGTGATAWCTTCGCGCAACAGCCGACACGCGAGCGGGTGTTGTTTTTGGGCGAAGTTGATTTTGCGGGGATTAATGATCCAGACCTGTCGAATCATTTGGGCACACAATACTACAACGGAAGAATCAAGAAGCGAATGGATTACAAGCAATCGCAAATTCTTTGCGCACAGATCAGGTTATAGAGGGTTATTTAGTGCTGATTCTGTTCAACAATCGACCGAGCAGCACGGTGAGCCATCGCGTGCCCAGATTTGATTGCAACAACTTTGGCTCGCAAGGGCTGCCCAACAAGTGTGAGATCGCCAATCAGATCGAGCAGTTTGTGGAGGGCACATTCATGCTTGTGGCGAAGTGTATTGTTGATCGGCCCGGCTTCGCCAAGAACAAGCATGTCCTTGGTACTTAGGTGTCCAAACATGCCCGCGCTTTGCATCGCATCAGCCTCGTGCTCGAGGCAAAAAGTTCTCGCAATCGAGATCCGCTTGGCGTAATCATTCGCGTCACCTTCCCAAGTGACGGTTGCGTTTGCAATCGCAGCGTCGGTATAGTCGAGCGTGTAGGAATAACTCGCAGCATCTGCCGGCTCAAGCGTAATCGAAGAATCACCATCTTCGATGTGAATTATTTTTGTAAGAGTTATTGGCTCAACAGTTGAGTCGAGTTCGAGCGTACCGACAGCTTGAATCGCATTCACAAACTCAAGCGATGATCCATCAAGAATAGGAATCTCACACTGTGCATTCTTTGAATCAATCTCAATCAAGGCGTCTGTGATTCCAAGTCCGGTTAATGCAGAAAGCACATGTTCGATTGTGGCGATGTTGATTTGTTGGTTATGAATACTCGTGCATCGCGGGCTCATCTTTGCGAATGCAGGATGGACCAGAAGCGAGGATAGATTATTGATATGGGCTGCGATAATTGTGTTTTTATGCTTAAAAACWAGCCCAGATTGAGTTTTTGATGGAGCAATTGTCAGCGAGATTGGTTCTGCGGAGAACAACCCGAACCCTGAAAAACGAACAGCATCTTTGAGTGTGATTCGTTGCATGAGTACGCTTATGAGGTTTGGTAGTTATCGTCGAGTTTTTTGAGCGACTTATCCACCCGTCGGCAGAACTTGGCGAGGTTGCGCTGTGCTGCGATATTGGCCATCGCGATGCGTACAGGCATTGCGGGAACGCCGAGAACGGTTTCACCATCGTTGACGGTGTCGAGAACGATCGTGCCGCCTGCGACTTTCACATCTTTACCCACAGTAGCTTGATCGTTGAGTATGACTGCACCGCCGAGCATGGTGCGATCGCCGATGGTTGATGAGCCGCCGAGCGTTGTGCGTCCACAAAGGAGGACATCGTTGCCGATGATACAGTTGTGTGCGATATGAACCTGGTTGTCAATCTTTGTGCGGTGCCCGATTTTGGTCACACCAAACTTCGCGCGATCGATAGTTGAGCACGCACCGATCTCAACATCATCACCAATTTCAACAGTCCCAATCTGAGGCACTTTCAATACAGGGCGGTCTTGGGTCGCGGTAAGAAAACCAAAGCCATCACTACCAATGACACAGTTCGCGAAGACCAGTCCGCGTTCGCCGATGGAGCAACGGTCGCCAATAACTACGCCGGGGTGCAAGAAGGTGTCGCTTCCGATTTTCGCGCTCTGACCAATATAGACATTCGCAACAAGCACTACACCAGCATTGATAATTGCGTCTTTGCACACAATACATCCAGGCCCAATCGAAGCTGATGGATCGATTGATGCGGAAGAATCGACATTGGCGTTGGGATGGATTCCTGTGTTTGGCTTTGCGATGCCGGGGTTGATCGCTTCGAGGATTTTGATCACTGCGACATCAGCGTCTTGGACATAGATCAGCGCTTTGTTTTCTGCGTCGTGTCCGGGGATATCGAAGCCTTCGGTGACCAACGCAGCCTCACACAATGAGTCGGCCCATTCTTTGGCGAAGCTTGCCGAGCGGATAAAGGTGAGCGAGCCGGGGATGCCTTCGTTGATTGCAGCGAGTGTGCGTAAGATGATGTTCGGGTTGCCGACAAGTCGGCCTTCGACCATTGCTGCGAGATCGTCAGCACGAATGGAAACACTTTCCTGATCGTGTTGTGTCCCTTTTTGAGATTCAACAGCCATCGTCATCTCCATCGGTTTCATCGATTCGCCTTCAAAGCTTGTGCAAACATACCAAGCGCGTTTATGGCGCGATGAACTCGCTGTTCATCAGATTGACGACTTGTCCGGTAATGTCAATGCTGTCGTGTCGGTAGATTACACTCTTCGTCACGATCGAGCGGAAGACATCGGGGAACATTGCGCCTTCTGGGATTTCGAAGAGTGAATCATCGAAGAGTACGATGTCATATCCTTCACGGTCTGCGATTCTTGAGATGGCGTCGGAGACCTTGGTGTACATTTCGTGCATGACAGTGCCGCGATCGATCGATACGATCTGATTGAGTGCTTCACTTCGAGCTTTGTAGACCGCTTGGATTTCCATGTATTGGCGGAGCTTATCTTTGTACTCATTCGTGCCTCGTTTGCCATCTTGAAGATCGGCTTCGAGGATACGAATCTTCTCTTCAACCTCTTTGAGCTGGTTTTGGCGAGCGTTCATGTTTATTTCGAGTTCACTCTCGCGGACTTCGCGTTCTTTGAGTTGGTTGATCACTTCTGAGATATCAACAGTTGCGATCGCGGTTGGGGCAGCGGGTGGGCGTGAGGAGTTTGCGCCTGCTTGCCAAACGAAGGCTGTCAAAAGCACCGCGAGTGCAGGAACGAGTGGGTGAATAGATCGTGTGGTTTTCGAGAACATGTATGTGCCTCCATGCGTGTTGATACTGGCTTGCTCAATGATATACCTGCCAATGAGTCGTCGGTTGACAATAGATATGCGATTGTGCGCATGAAAAGGACAAGATATCGAAAAAGCACACTGTTTGACTAGTTAAAAGGCAGGTCGACCGTGAAGGTGAACAGCCGTTCTTCGTCGGTGTCTTGCTTCAAGATTGGGAAACCAAAGTCAAACGCCAATGGTGCCGGGCTAAGCGCAGGAACATGGAACCGGATACCAAAGCCCACCGAGACACGGAAGTCGTCGAACCCAGGATCAAAGGTCACTGTACCAGCATCAATAAACGCAACGATCGAGAAGATATCTTCATACAAAGGCTGTTCAATTTCTGCGCCCGTGAAGAACTGCCATGTGCCACCGACCGGATCGTCTGATGCGAATCCGTTGTCGTTGCGGATGCCTTTGGGCGAGATTGTTCGGAAGTTGAACCCTCGGAAGCTCTGCCCGCCCATATAGAAGCGCTCGTAGGTGGGGGTGTTGTCGCGTCCTTGGGGGATGTATCCGATCCGTCCACGAAGATTTAAGATGGTGGATCGCCCGAGGTAATCTTCACGGAGGGGGATAAAGGTTGAATGCGTCGCGGTAAACTTGGTGAACTCGAAGTCGCCCATGACTTGTTCAACCCCGATGCTTGTGCGCGAGCCTGATGTTGGGCGGGTGAGCGAATCAAGTGTTGTGCGTTTAAGCCCGGCTTTGAGCCCGACGAGCAGGTTGGAGTCTTCGACCTTGAAGATATCAACCGGGCGTTCGGGTTCGATATCGCCAAGGCTGATATCTTCAGCTCGCAGCGTGAGGTTGCCGTTCCAGCGTGTGCCGAACCGTCGGCCAAGTCCGACGCGTGCGCCAAATCGTCGTTCGTCAAACTCGTCGAAGTCGCGGTTGCGGAAGAACAAGTTGACCGATCCAGAATAGTTTGACTCAAGCAGGTAGGGCTCGGTCAATCCGATTGAATAGGTCTGCACACGGTTGCCGGGAAGGATTTCGATCTGGAAGGTTTGTCCGCCGCCTCGGAAGGCGCGTCCTGCGAAGAACTCGCCGGGCGAGTCTGGGGTATCACGGACATCAAAGTTGCGTTGTGTGAGTGCAATTCGACCGATCACACCAGAGTCCGAAGACACCGCACCGCCGATATCGAACGAGCCTGTGTTTGTTTCTTCGATCTGGATCAATACATCGCGATAGTTCGATTCGTCGTTTGGATCGAGCGATAGACGGGTTGTGGGTTTATAGGTCTTTGTCTTGCGGGCGCGTGGGAGGAACTCGTCATTCCAGACTTCAGAGAAGAACTCTACACCCGGTTGTTGAGGGGTGATCTTGGCGCCTGATCGAGGATTAAACAGCTGGAGCCGACGCAAGCGGATTTTGGATCGTTCCATCGCGGTTGTATCAAGCGGGCGCGTCGGGCGAAGTTCTATTTGTCGGCGGATAACCTCTTGACGCGTCAGGTCATTGCCTTGGATAATAACCTCGCCAATACGATATCTTTTGCCTTCGCTGACAATCACAATCAGATCGACCAAAGGCTCCGTCGGATCTCGCTTCTCGATTCGGAACACATTGCGTTTGTTTGGATCCGCAGCATCGACATAGCCCATTTGGCCATACGCAGTGCGGATCGAGTTGATTGATTTATCAAGATCACGAACCGAATACACATCGCCCGGCTGAATACTCATCAAACCCGCGATCTGTGTCTGGTTATACACTGGCGCGTTGCCGCCGTCGGCTTCGATGTTGATCTGCACCGATCGCAGCGTATACAACGGGCCTTCTTCGATCAGATAGGTAATGATCGATTCACGCCCGTTTGGTGCAGGCTGAATCAAGCGATCTGCTCGGATATCGAGATACCCACGATCCTTATAGAACTTGATTAGATTTGAGATGTCCGAATCGAGCTGATCGTTGTCGAGCTGCCCTTTGCGGAAGAACGATGCGGTTTTAGTATTGAGTTCTCGGCGAAGCTGCTTGGCGGTGAATGATTCATGCCCGGAGAACCGGATCGCGGTGACCTTCAGGCGTTCGCCTTCGAGAATTCGGAACAGCACCAAGCCTGTATCTTCGAGTTCGTCTTCGTCGATCAATACACGCGCGAAGTAGTAGCCCTTCTTGCGATAGAGATCTTCCATCCTTCGTGCAGAGCGATCAATCTGGAACCGATCGATCGGCGTGCCGGTGACCACATCAACCACCGCAGCGAGCTGGGCATCGTTAATTTGTTCATTGCCCGCAACTTGTACATCAACGACCAATAGGCGTTCGAGCACCTCAAAGACCAGTTCGACCGAGCCATCATCGTTGATCCCGGCGTATACCTCGACGCGTGAGAATGAGCCAAGCCGATTGAGTCTGCGGATATCGCTGCGGATCATTTGAGAATCAAAGACGGTGCCTCCGAGCGAGCGGATGTTGTTGATTGCTTCTTGCTGGGCTTGCGTAGTGAGCTTTGATTCGACATCGTTGATGATCACCGGGCGGATCGTGACCCCCGAGATCATCCGATGTTCATAGGCAGCCATATCCTGATTAGTCTCAGGCTGGGCGATTGTTGTGTTCCCGCTAATTTCGGCACCGTGAGCCATTGACATAGGTGCCAATATGCCCCCTGCGCATGCGATAAATGCGAAAAGCCTGTTTGAGCAAAGGCCTAGCCGACGGCCTGTTTGGCGAATAGATGAGCATCGTGCGTTTTGTGTGATCATAAACAACATAAACCTCTTTAGGTGTGGACGATACCCGCCATGCGCGCACAACACAAATCAAAGCCCCGTTTGATCCCATTTGTTTTTACGAAAACCATAAATAATCGAACAGGTTTCACTTGTGCAGGCGGATAGAGCATTCATCCGATGCAGGCTGCATCAGAGAAATCAGGGGACGATTTTGGACGATCACGATTCGTATATCAATGAGACCACCCGGTCTTCAGCCATGATATCAAACATATTGCAGACGCCACAGCGATCACGCTGGGCACGCATCCGCCGAGGGCTCTTAATCTCGATTGGGTGTGGGTGTCTTATGCTCGGGTTCGTTTTAAGCGTGACGATCATTCGCTCTCAAACGCTTCAAACAATGGGCACCGCAGAACTCTTTGCTGTCGTTGGGTTTATCGTTCTTCCAGGATTTACATTCGCATCAATCCGCTTCAATCGATCAACACCAAAACCAGTTCAAGCAACAGGTTGTCAACAACCATTAGCCCAAACACGAATCGCTCATCATGCGCATAACCGCAGTTTGCGGAGTGTGCATCATCCAAGAGCCGAAGACCACACAGAAAAACACCGCGAAGAACAATGCGACGCGGCGTAATGGTTCTAAGTGTTTGATGAAAACCGAGTTACATTAGCTCAGGTTGACGGGCATCACGACATAGAGGARATCGTTCCCAGCTTTGAACAAACCTGGTTTGTTGGGGGCTTTGAGTTCGATCATGATCTCTGGATCATGGATGACTTTGAGTGCGTCGGTGATGAAGGTGGGGTTGAACCCGATTTCGATGTCGTCGCCGTCGTATGCGACGAGATCGACYTTGATGTTSGCTTCRCCCATTTCTGGTGCTCGGCTCGAAAGYTCGAGTTGTTTGTTYTCAGCGGTGAATGACAGGCGRACGCCTCGGGATTCTTCRTTGGTGAGCARKGCKGCCCGYTTKACCGCTGAKGCGAGKGTATCRCGGTTGAAGGTSACYTTRATATCGAGATCGCGRGGGATGACATCGTCGTATGGCGGGAAGGTGCCTTCGACGAGGTTGGTTGTGAGAACCGCCCGCGAGTCGGATGGTTCATCACCAAAGGCGAACACTGCTTGGTTGTCAGTAATCGCAATATGCACCGGCTCGTTCTTATCAGAGGTGAGCTTCTGGATCATCGAGAGGGCTTTGGATGGGATGATGCACTGGGTGGGTTCGCCATCGCCTGAGATGGTGACGGATGACTTGGCCAATCGTCGGCCGTCGGTCGCGATCATCTCAAGCTTCTTGCCGTCACGAACCATGAGCACGCCATTGATTGCGTAGCGCGAGTTTTCGCGTGCAGCGGCAAAGAGCGTGCGGGAGATGAGTGAGTCGATGACGCCCGCTTCGGTTGCGAAGAGTGATTTCGCAGCAGCCGATGCAGCCGAGCCTTCTGCGATCGCTTTGTAGTCTGAGAGTGCGGGGAAGTCGGCGGGGTCAAAGCCATGAAGCGAGAAGACTGCATCTTCGCCTTTGATTTTGGTTGTTTCACCCGAGGTTTCAAGGGTGAGCGTCGATTCATTGTCTTCAGCCGAGATGATCTGGCGGAGTTTATCCGCTGGGATCAATGCGGTGCCTTCTTGGGCGACATCCACGCGTCCGATGCGGACGGTGAGTGAGATCTCTGCATCGGTGCCAGAGAGGGTGAGTTCTGCACCCTCATCGGTTTTGGTCGCTGAGAGTTTGATGCAGGTAAGCTGAGGGCGTGGCGAGCGTGAGGCCACGACACTTGAGACTTGGTTGACGGCTTCGAGCAAGGCAGCTCGTTCACAAATGACTTTCATCGCGCAACTCCACTTGCTGTCCGGGTTTCGATGTTTGGTGGACAGCTGATCTTGTGTATTCTGACAGGTGAAATGATAGGCAAATGAAGGGAATCAGTGACTATATCCTGTGGATCATCATACGAAAATCGCAGGGATAGTGGGTAGATGTTGGGGGGATAGAGGGTGGATCATTCAAATTGGGGATACCTTGTGGACGAACCTAGCAAAACGCGAGCCAATTGGAGAATTGCGTGGGATTTCAGTGTTGTGATCGTGCAAGGATCGGGGCATTGCGCTAGGATGGAGCCTGAATTTGAATGTACGCCACGCCGTGCTCTAGGAACCTAACTCCTCGTGTAGAGGCGCGGAGAATCCATAGAAGCCACGGCGTTTGTCGTTTTGAATCGCACCACGCACAGCATCACAACGACAAAAATTGCGACAAGCAATGCCTGTTTAACAAGTAAGGATACACACATGTCATACGAAGCTGCGGTACACGCACAAGCACTCGAACTTGATCGGTTAAGCCTAGAGATGACCGCTGCATCAGGCACTGGTCACCCAACCACCGCCATGAGTATCGGACACATCGTTACGACGCTCATGTTCTCATCGATGCGTTGGAGCCCGGACTATCCAAACTACCCAACCTCAGACCGCTTAGTTCTCTCGGCTGGTCACGCGGTGCCTGCGGTCTACGCTGCAATGGCGACGCTCGGCGTGGTTGTTGGTAAAGAAGATGATAAACGCAAACTGACTGTCGATGATTTGTCCACATTGCGTGCTTGGGATTCTGTTCTTGACGGACATCCAAACCCAATGGAAGGCGTTGATTTCTTTGACGCGGCAACCGGCTCACTCGGTCAAGGTTTGAGTGTCGCAGCTGGCGTTGCCAAGGCTGCCCGGATCGATGGGCTCGATAAACGAGTCTTCTGTATCATCGGCGATGGCGAATCACGCGAAGGACAGGTCTCAGAAGCACTCGACTTCATCATCGATCACAAGCTCACTAATGTCTGTGCAATCTTCAACTGCAACGAGTACGGCCAAGCCGACCGTGTATCAGGTCAGCAGAGTGCAGAAGTGATTACTCACAAGCTCCAAGCATTCGGGTTCGAAGTCATCAACATCGATGGCCACGCACCAAACCAGATCAAAGACGCGTTCGACAAGTTCATCGCGATCTCGGCGGATGAAAACACCAAGCCAATCGCGGTGGTCGCCAAGACCGTCAAAGGCTGGGGCGCACCATCAATGCAGGGTGGCGGCTGGCACGGCAAGCCTGCGACCGGCGATGCGCTCGAAAAGGCACTCAGCGAGATCGCCGAACGACGCATCGAACTCACCAGCGCGCTCAGCGGCACTGACGAGTTCACGATTCAGCCTCCAACCGAAGCAGCCGCACCAACAGTCAATGATGCGGAACTGCCGCCTTTGAGTGCTGCGATGGAAGCGATGGATATGGGACATGTGCTTGCATCGGGCAAGTTCGCAACCCGTAAAGCCTATGGCGTTGCACTGCGTGCTTTGGGCGGAATCAACACTGATGTTGTCGTGCTCGATGCGGATGTTTCGAACTCAACCTTCGCAGAAACCTTTAAAAAGGATGCTGGGCTTGAGTCACGATTCATCGAATGTAAAATCGCAGAACAGAATATGGTATCGGTTGCTGTAGGCATGAGCGCAGCGGGCAAGATGCCGTTCTGCTCGACCTTCGCCAAGTTCATGAACCGTGCATATGACCAGATTGAAATGGCAGTAAACTCAGGCTCAAATGTGAAGTTTGTTGGTTCGCATGCTGGGATCACTTTAGCTGCTGATGGGCCAAGCCAGATGTCGCTCCCCGATGTCGCGTGGTTCCGTTCGTTCTCGACCATGACCGATCACAACGGCAACCCTGGTTGCTACATCCTTCAGCCAGCTGACGCATACGCAGCGTACGCACTCACCGGTGTGATGGCCGAGTAYGAATCCATGTGCTACATGCGGACGATTCGTGCGGATACTGAGTTGCTCTACTCCGACGATCATGTCTTCAACCTCGGCGGGTTCGAAACACTCGCTGAAGGGCGTGACATTGTTCTCGCAGCTTCAGGCATTATGGTGCATGAGGGCAACAAGGCGGTCGAGATTCTCGACAAGGCTGGCGTGAGTGCGACGCTGCTCGATATGTACTCGATCCCATTCGATACCGACAAACTCCTCGACATCGTCGGCGAGAACGGCGGATTCGTGATCAGCCTCGAAGACAACTATGGCGGCGGGCTCGGCTCAGCAATCGCTGACGCATTGATGGAATCCGGCGATGGTTTCGAACTCGCTCAGATGTATGTCAAGCGAATCCCCAAGAGTGCACGCACCGCAGACGAGATGCTCGAGATGTGTGGGTTGTCCGCACAGGACATTGCCAACAAGGTGATGGAACTCCTCGGCGTCGCTGTTTGATCTATGCGTATTGAATCTTGATTCATTCAACCCCGACTCATACGAGTCGGGGTTTTTTAGTTGCTATGCATCAAACATGGATACAAAAAAACCGGGCACAAGGCCCGGCTGAGAGTTTGGATGTATTGATTATTGAGTTATGGACAACCGATTGCGTATGTGTTCAAGAATGCCGAGACATCAAAGAAGTTGAATACGCCATCACCATTGAAGTCTGCGATCGGATCCATTGCATTGAATGCTTGGAGGAACGCCGAGACATCAAAGAAGTTGAGCACACCATCGCCATTGAGATCAGCGGGGCATTCAAGCACAGTAATGGTGTCAATATCTGATACCCAGTTATTGGTTGTATTTGTTTCAAGCCCAAGCGACTCAGAAACAATGGTGCCGATGAAGTATGTGCCCGGATTGAGATCCGCAGGAATCTGCACAGATGATACGAACCAGTGGCTGTCGCCAACGGTCAATGGGCTGTAGTTTCGTACTTCCATCAGCGTATCAAAGGTTGTAATAAAGTCGTTGGTTGACGCACGGAACTCAAGATGAACATTGCCTGAGATGCGTTCGCCATCGTTGTATGTTCTGTGTGTAACCGAGACAGATTGGCCACGGTAGTAAGTGCCCGAGACGGCATCACACTGAGTTGCGTTGAGATCTGGATGTGCTTCAAGCACGGTGATCTGCTGGGCGTCCCATGTGTCGGTATCGTTGTTCGACGAAATGCCATCTTCACTTGGATCAATTTCTACACCAATCCAGTAGGTACCCGGAGGGGTATCGAGTGGGATGGTTGGTGCAGGGACATTGAATGTTCTGGTTTGCATCGCTGCAAAGTCAGTGTTGTATGTCCATGTCGCCAAGAGCGTATCGCCCGAGGAGATATTGTTGTTGGTTGAGAGGTATACACGCAGGGTGTATGAGTCCGCAGCCGGGTTGTTGTTGGTCGCATTGGCGATCGAAACAGTTGCACCAGCATCAAGTGCTTGTCCTTGGAAGACGCTCGTTGAGCCGCCAGCACGGAACTGCAATGCTTCGATATCAAAGATATTGCCGCGGGTGGCATTTTCGTAGTTAACCATGCTCGTTGTGAATGATTCCCAGAACTTACAGTACCGTCCCCAAGTGGTTCGGTTTGAAGTCGAGCAGATAGCATGCACATARCGATTGTCGCCATCGATGTAGTACATACCCGAGCCAGACATGCCACCCCAAACGGTGTCGAGGCAGTTGCCGCCAGTACTCAGTTCCATTTGGTTTCCAGGGCAATCATCGATTGAGCCTGACCAGAAGTACATATCTCGCCCGTTGTGCATTCCTGCGGTCGGACAGTTTTGGGATGGGTAGGAGAAGTTGTTGTAGGTGCGTGACTGGATTGTCGCACAGCTGCCACCCCATGCCCAAGCGTACCACCCGGTGAGCATGCCGATGTTTCGGCTTGTTCCACGAGTAATACGAATCAAGCCAATGTCAGCATCCCAATCGCCATTGTTGACATAGCCACTGCCAGCGAGGAATGTTGTGCCGAAAGCATAGCCAAAGTTCTGGATCACTTCGCCACTATCTGGAGCACCAAACGGGCCGTTGTTGTTTACGCCGTCCCATGCTGGGTAGATATAGATGATGTCAGCCCAGTCGCTGATGTCTGCTGCACGATTGAACACACAGTGAGCTGCAACAAGCACAACACCGGAGTCTTGCATCGAGCCCGAGCAAGCGAACCAACGGAAGGTGCCACTGGTATCGGTAAATCTCATGATGATTTTGACATTGCCCGAGCGAGGCCAAGTGTCAAGACTACCCGCGAGCGACATATTTCCGAACGATTCGAGTGTTTCATCATAGGTATCGATCATGTTGCCGAACCCAGGGTAATCACCTTCAAGACTCTGCCCGCCAATCGCATTCGATGGGAGATGGGCATCGATTTTACTAGTGGCGCCGGTGAGTGCATTATGTGATACAACTGAACGATCGCCGCTGGTATGATCAGTTCGGATGCCTACCCCGTCGGTGTCTGGCATCGGGATCCAAGGGATCTGATCGATTGGCGGATGGGGCAATACATGCTTGCGGTCTTGTGAGACCTTCGCTGAAAAGAGTTCAGGAATATTGAGCCCTGAGATGGGTGTGACCGGTGCGCCTTCGGTGACAACCGGGCGTAGGCCTTCGCGCATTGATGGGTCTTGATTGGCTGCCGAAGCACCCGTTACGATGAGTGTGCCTATCGCTGCAATTGCTGCGAGTGAGGCAGTAGTCCTGCGTCGTTTCATTTTCGTTTCCTCTTTTTCCTGATGAACTCAGGCTTGTTTATTTCCTCGTTTGATACACGAGGCACAATCTGTTGTGATGTCGCACAAAACCGAAAGCTCGCAGAATAGCAAGAGCTAATTGGTCTTCGAATAGATTGTGATGTTCCCCTTCATAGAAACCCCTGTGCGAGATGGGCCCGATAAGGTGAGTGTACCATAGTTCTATGAATTTAGTGTCATGAAAGTAGTTGCCTGATTGAGAATTCATTGAGCATGAATCGGGGTGTTTTTCCGCCTTTGAACGAGGCAGAGTAACCAAATCTTGGATATCGTGTATATACCCATACGCAGGGCTATTCGCTTGCCAGGTGTTTGGGGTATTTTTGAAATTTATACCAGAGATCAGATGAGTAAAAAATCAAAGCCAATTAAAAATGTTCATGTAATTTATGACCCCGCAGAGATGTGGGTCCTCGCCAGCCCGATCCGGGTTGAAGTGCTCAATGCGGTCTGCGCCCTTGAAGAATGTTCGACCGCCGAGATCGCCGCATTCACAGGGCGATCTCGAACTTCGCTCTACCCACATATTGAACAACTCGTCGATGCCGGTCTTATTCTCGAAGCAGATGCTCGACTCATGAGCAAGCGATGGGAACAACTCTATCGCCCCATCGCTCGAACCGTAGGCACCAAACACAACTCCAAAGATCCAGACAATGTCGCCTATCACCAAGCCTACGGCAAAGCAGTCGGGCGGCTTATGGCAAGATTGCACGATCGAGCAACCGCACAACCCGACGCGGTTGTTCGAGGCCCCCAGCGAGATACATTTGCAGGCGCATCATGTGCATGGGTTGATGAAGAAACACTCAAAGAGATTAACGAACATATCCAACGGATCTGGGAGATCTGCCAGAACTCACGCCCAAGCGAAGACGCAAAGCTTGTCAATGTCGGCGTCATCCTCGCACCAGATACTCGCAAAAAATCAGACTAGTTCACCTGTTTCGTTCTGCCATAGGAATAAAAAAAGGGCACCAGCCAAAGCCGGTGCCCTTTATAGTTGAAACTGTTCACATTCAGATGCTTATGGACATCCCGCAGCGAACGCATTGAGGAACGCACTCACATCGAAGAAGTTAAACATCCCATCGCCAGTAAAGTCGGCAGATGGATCGTTGAGTGCGAACGCATTGAGGAATGCACTTACATCGAAGAAGTTGAGCGATCCGTCACCATTCATATCCGCAGGACATGGTACTGGGAAGATAAATGTATCAACATCCATCTCGACAATCGGGCTCATCCCGGTCAAGACCCACTGGTCATAGATCAGCTGGCCGCTGTTGTCGGTGACATTTTCATCACGAAGGAACTCGATATATTCCTTGCTGGTGGATTGGTAATACACCCGGACATCTGCCTTGGCAGCGCCGGCAGGAACCGCGTACTGCGTGTCGTCCCAGTAATCACCATCAGCGTAGCTGTACGCAACAGGCTCAGACTGGATCGATTCAAAGTTCGCGTTGGTGAATCCACGAGGCGGGATGCGGTTGTCCTTATAGCGGACATTGCTCAACACAAAGTGGAAGTTYRGACCCGCTGGTACGCCAGTCGCTGCAGAAACCGCAGCGTCAGGGCCGAGCAGTGCTTCATAAATCTTGGTGTCTGCGGTGGTCAACAATGCGGTTGCACTGTTGTACGCACCATGTTCGCCGATCAATGTGTCTTTGGCATCAAAGAACTGGACATTGATCCACATTCTTCGGCCTTCAGGATATCCAGTCGGAAGCTTGTGCCCAGATTGGTTGATGATCCGAACATTGAGATCGCTCCCAGCCATCGATAGTTCCATATCTGAAGCATCACGGAGCATCTCTTCAGTACGCTCAATCGATTGCACGACGAGTTCTGGAAGCAACCCGGTCACAAAGTCATTGGTATGGATATTGCGGATCGCATTGAGCACCCAGTTGTTGCCGCCATTGAACGAGTGGGTTGAGTACTCAGGGCGGTTGCCTTCAAAGCGGCAAGCCTGTGAATCAAGCTCAGGCATATGACAATCTTGACAGCTCGAAACCGAAGTCTGCGTCGTTTCATACCGATCACCAATCGCGACAGGGCCTTGAGCGAAGTCACTCATCAGCCACTCTGAATAGGTGCGTTCGACGGGGAATGTCTCATAGACATTGTTGGTTTCGTGAGGGGTATCCATCGCGTTGAGTGCGTAGGTGCCGTCAGGCTGGAGCGTAAAGACAGGGTTCGAAACATCGTGACAAGTCGCACACATTTTTGAAGTCTGATGGAACGGTGATTGTTCCCACTCGTGATAGAAGAAGCTCGGACCTTCGTCATATGGGCCACGCCGACGATCTTCAGGGTCCATTACAAAGGCACCTGAGTGAGATTGCGCGGGTGTTGGTGCATCTGCTCCAAGCGTTGTGAGAATATCTAGATCAATCAAAGGCGACACGCCCGCCTGGTAGACAGGATCAACCATGCGGTGACAAGCGTTACAAGTTACGCCCTGCTTATCGACATCGTTGAGCGCAGAACCATCGGTTGGCGTTGATCGCCCTTCGAGCCATCCACCAGGGGTATGACAACGCAGGCACAAGTCGCCAGCGAAGGCTGCGTCTTGGTTGGCGATGGTCATTGATGCAAGGAACAACGGATCGCGCATTGCCTGTCCCATCATCGAGGCAGACCATGTCGAATACTGATCATGCGCCGGATCAAAGAACCCGTGACAGCTTGCACAGGTTTCTGCACCAGCCATCGGATGGGTCAGCATGCCTGGCTGGGTGCCGGGCATTGCAAAGTCGTTGAGTGTTGTGGGGACCTGAACCTGTGGATCGCCCGCTTGAGCGATCGAACCAAAGCCAGCACAAAGACCCAAAGCCATTAAAAAACCGCTCGCGCGTGAGCGGCTCATGTGTTTCAGGGTGCCGATACGAAAACCACCTTGCATAACTCTTCTCCGTCGATTGTGAACCAAACTCGTAAACAGATGTGGAATCACACCTTCAGAGTTAGATTCTTTCAGGATCGACCAAGAGTTGCAAGAACTATTTGAAAATAGCCGAAATTCAGGCAGAATTAGCGATAATTGCCCTGCTCAAGCACGGATTTGTTCAAAAAGGACATAGAAATCTTGTATACCACCCATCGCAGGGTCTTATGGGCAGCCCTGAGCAAACAAACTCAGGAAACTCGACACATCGAAGAAGTTGAACATCCCGTCGCCGGTGAAGTCAGCCGCCGATTCCATTGCAGCGAAGGCACTCAGGAATGCACTCACATCAAAGAAGTTAAGCGTTCCGTCGTCGGTGATATCTGCCGGGCAGTTATCGACTACAGAATAATCCATTGGGCTGTTCATCTGGCTTGGACCAATGATGACGAGTTCGATCAAAAGTGTGTCATTGCGAACTGATATCCATTCGGTTTGGTCCGCCCATGCTCCGCCTTCTTGAGCCTCGTCTGATCTTTCGTCTGCGGTGGTGTTGTCTATCCCGCCAAGGCTCCACTGAAGATGATCAGCAATAAAATTGCCATCACTAAACGGTGTCACACCTTGATCGTTTGGGAAATACAAACTGAGCCCATACGCTTCAACCTCGAAGTCAGCAAAGTTTCCAAGGGCTGAAGCGTTGATCTGAGTGGGTTCGTTGGGATCGGCATCATTGTTGAGATGAATCCGAATACCAGTCCAAGGCTCAATCACCATTCCATCAAGGCCAGATGGATTCGTATATCGGCGCACTTGCGTTGAGTTGTGCGAGCAGAACCTCCATCCGTCTAGGCTAATCGGTTCAGTGCCTGTGTTGAAAACAATCAGCCGCTGTGATGGTGGGAAAACAAACAAAAACTGGATATCGCGTTCTGCTGCGAGTGCTTGTGATCCTGCGATCGCGATAAGTGCCATACATGCGGTTCTTTGATTCTTCATGGTTCAATTCCCTTTTCTGCGTTCTTCTCTACTTTGTTTGTTTAGACGATAAAACAACTCGCCTGTGCAGCACTATGTTCCCCGAGAATCACCAAAACCAAGACCCACTCTTTGGTGGGTAGCTATAAAAAAACAGCTCCTGGATAACCAGGAGCTGTTTATAAAGGGCAGTCGGTGCTTATTCGCACACGGTATTGAAGATGTTCAAGAACAGCGAGATATCGAAGAAGTTGAACACGCCATCGCCGTTGATATCAGCCCGTGCATCCTGAGCGTTATAGAAGTTGAGGAACTTGGAGATATCAAAGAAGTTCAAGACATTGTCGCCGTTGAGGTCTGCATCGCAGGTCAGCGTGACAAACACACGATCTGATTCATAAATCACACGATAGATTTGCCCGATCGGAGCTGTCGGCATGTTCTCTGTTGCGAACTGGCCGGTGACTATGCCGCCATCGATGATGTTCCACACATCCCCAAAGACTGGGATATACGCAGGGTCAAGA
This sequence comes from bacterium, assembly GCA_002401225.1. GTDB lineage: Bacteria > Planctomycetota > Phycisphaerae > Phycisphaerales > UBA1924 > UBA1924. The sequence goes on along the minus strand of NVSM01000036.1, from coordinate 2,990 downwards.
TTGACGGTGAGTGTGCCGTCGAGGTTGACGGTGTTGCTGTTTCCTACAGTCAGGCGATCGAACTCGCCAGCGAGCAATCCGCCCAGGTCAGCGGTGACGCCTGAGGTTGCGGAGAAGTTGAGTGAATCGACATCGAATCTTCGTTCGTCAGAGCTTGGATCGAATGTGCCGTTCATGTTCATTTCGTCGACGATTCGACCAGAACCGGTGATGGTTTGGCCGCTGCCGATGGTGCCGATGAACCCTTGGTCGTTGAGGATTTGTGCGTCTCCAAAGTTTCCAGCGAGTTCCATGTTGATGGTGCCGGTGCCGTTGATTTCGGTGGCTGCGAAGAACCGGATATGGGCATTGAAGATATTGTCATTCGAGTTGATCAGGATCGTCCCGTTGTTCGTCAAAGGTCCATCAAGACCAATGATTGCGCCCTCGCCGCGGATACCGATTACACCCTCATTGGTGATGTTCGCGAGCATCGCGGTGCCGCCATTGGTCATATCAATAATCCCGTTTCCGGAAGAAGTAAAGGTTCCGCCGTTCATCACCAATCCGTTGGCAAGCCCGAGCACGCCGTCGCTTTCAGAGCGGTACACGCCGCCGCCCGATCCATCGTGGTTGCCCAAGAGTCGGAGTTGTGCCATCGCATCATCGCCATTGATGGTGCCGTTGTTGATGATGGTGCCGCCAGAGCGACCATCAACTTGGCCGCTGCCCGCGACTGTTTGAGCTGACCCAATCGTGCCCAGGAACTCGCCATCGGTAAACAACTGTGCATCGCCAAGATTCCCAGCGGTCACCATCCGAATATCGCCCGATCCATTGATCGCGGTGTCGGTGACAAACCGGATATGAGCGTTAAAAATGTTGTTGTYAGAGTTGACGGTGATTGTCCCGTCATTGGTCATCGGCCCAGCAAGGCTGATGCTCCCACCTTCTCCGCGGATGCCCATCCGTCCGAGGTTGGTCACATTTGAGAGGGTTGCTACGCCACTGGTATGCTTGCTGATCACGCCATCGCCTGAGGTATCAAAGGTTCCGCCATCAAGGACGAGTCCAGTCCCCAGGCCGAGGATGCCATCGTCAGAGCGGTACATGCCCCCGCCGGAGCCATCATGGTTTCCATCGAGCCGGAGTTGTATCGCTGGATTTTTCCCATCGGCGGCATGGTTGCCGTTGATGGTGCCGTTGTTGATAATGGTGCCGCCGGTTCGCCCGTCAACGCGACCTGATCCATCAACGGTTTGGTTTGCGCCGATCGTGCCATTGAATAGGCCACTGGTGAAGAGTTGGGCATCATTGAGATCGCCCGTACTAAACATATGAACRRTGCCTGAKCCATCGATTGTTGTGGAKGTATCGAACCGRAGATGAGCRTTGAAAATGGTGTGGTTGTCGTTGATATTGAAAGTGCCATCGTTGGTCATTGGTCCTGAAAGTGCAMCAACACCACCATTTCCGTTGACGCCCATCTGGCCGTTGTTAGTCACATTCGAGAGTGYTGCTACTCCATTCGAAACAAGTTTGGCAATACCCGTTCCTGTCGAATCGAAAGTGCCGCCATCGAGGATAAGCCCGTTGCCTAAGCCGATGATGCCGTCGTTGGAGTTGTAGATTCCGTCGCCCGAGATCARYCCAAGGAGTTGAAGTTCGGTGCCYGGGAYATCAGCAGTAATGGTGCCGAGATTGACGATATTGCCGCCATTGGCACCGTYGATTCGTCCGGCTCCCGCAATGGTTTGGTTCGCGCCGATGGTTCCGGTGAAGATACCGCCAGTAAAGAGTTGTGCATCGTTGAAATCGGTGCTGCCGAGTTGCATGCGGATGGTGCCGTTGCCGTTGATGGTTGCAGTTGTATCGAATCGGATATGAGCATTGAAGAGAGAGCTATTGTTATTCACTTCAATCATGCCATCGTTTTGCAGATCGCCGTTGAGGAACAAGTGGCTTCCATCACCACGAATCCCGATATCACCCGAGTTAATGATCGATCCGACGGTCGCGTCGCCYACTACTTGGACGAGCCCGCCGTTGATAGTGATCAACTCGCCGCCGGTCAAGAGTGTGCTGTCGCCAAGCAGGAGCGTCCCGCTATCTGCACCGATGTTGCCACCTGCGCTTTGAGTCACTGTAGCTGAAATCCGAAGCCCAGCTCCGAGTGGGTCATTCGCGATGATGTTGCCCATGTTGAGCATTGTGCCTGAAATGTCTCCAGACCCATGAATCGTGTGCCCGCTAGCGTGGGTAACGGTGAATGCGTTTGTTAAAATTCGAGCATCGTTCGGGTTTCCCACTGCGTTGAGCATGAGCGAGCCGGTGCCTGAGATTGTTGCATCAACACCAAAGGACAGTCTTGCATCAAATACAGATCCTGTTGGGTTCACGACCATTAACCCGTTGTTGAGGAAATGATCATTGAGCGTTAGTGTTCGGCTCGATCCGACCGTGAGCGTTGCGTCAGGATTGATGATCGACATTCCGCCGATCGTGAAGTTGGCAAAGATGTCAACGGTGTACGCGCCGATCATCCCAAGGATTGCGTCCTCGCCGATCGCGTTGGGTACATTCGCCCCTACCCAGTTACCCGCAACATTCCAATCACCATCAACTGGTGCAGCCCAATCAATCGCCTGAGCATTGGCGGCACTGCCCGCCATGGCTACGATCGCGCACGCTGAAATTAGTGTTGACTTCTTCATTTTTTCTCTCCCCATCTAGAGTTATTGATACCCTGCTCGGGCAATGATCTCCATCGCCTCAAGCTCAATAATAACACACACCAATGCTAATTTGAAGCAGAAAAGGACCGTTGGGTGGGTATTTTCGCCTATAGCCATAAAAAATCGGCCGCCAAGTGGCAGCCGATGAAAATACGAAAGATATCGGACGATATGGCTGGTTTTCCTTACGGACAGCCAGCACTAAACGCAGCGAGGAATGCGGAGACATCGAAGAAGTTGTACTCGCCATCGCCATTAAAATCGGCTGTCGGGTCC
>NVSM01000035.1 GCA_002401225.1 bacterium | reverse complement strand
AAACAAGTTGCCTAAGGTGGCAGCCAAGTCTGGGTACGATCTCGATGAGATCAACATAGGGATTGGTTTGCTGCGTCGGCTGAGTCTCTCGCCGGCGCGTCGATTGGTGACTGATGCTCCCTCGGTCGTTATCCCCGACGGCATCGTTGAGTATGACGAAGAGAATGATCGGTACTTCGCATACTTGAGCGATGGGCGGATCCCTGATGTGCAGATCAACAAGGAATATGCGAGGATGTCGGCGGATAAATCAGTGCCCGATACGGATCGAACTTTCCTCAAGAAGAACCTATCGAATGCACAATGGCTGATCGATGCGGTTGGGCAACGCAGGCATACATTGCTCCGCGTGATTAATGCGGTGGTTGACGAGCAGCGGGACTACTTTGATTATGGTCCTGAGTCATTGAAGCCATTGCCGATGAAAACGATCGCGGATCGTTTGGGGATTCATGTCGCGACGGTGTCGCGTGCGGTCAGTGAGAAATACATCATGACACCTCGCGGCGTAGTGGCGTTGCGTGGTTTTTTCTCGGGCGGTTTGGCGACGGATTCGGGCGAGGATGTTTCTTCGAACTCTGTGAAGGCAACGATTCAAGATTTGATTGCGGGCGAGGATAAGAGCAAGCCGTACTCTGATGAGGCGGTCGTGAAGCTGCTCAAAGAGCGCGGGATCGAGATTGCGCGTCGGACGGTTGCGAAGTATCGCGATCAGTTGGGATTGCCGACGGCTCGGATGCGCAAGCAGTTTTAGATTTGTGAAAACAGTCGAGATGTGAATGGGATCGTGGTTAGAAATATTTGCGATATTTTAACCACGGCACCGGTGCATCAAGAGTGTTTGCATTATGACCCTGCGAGCTTGCGGACGGTGAAGTCGAAGTTGCGGACCAGGGCTGTTAATACGGCATAGACAATGGCGATGTAGATGGCGGCGCTGACGATGGTGCCGATGGTCATGGCGTAGCGGGCGGTGGTCAGGCCTTGAGGGGAACTATTGACGGTTTCGTCGAGGCGGTTGACCGGGGAGATGAGGGCGTCGAGCAAACTTGCGGGCGAGAGGGAAACGAGGGCAGGGCCGATCATTGGCATGTCTGCGCCCGATGCCCAGCCGCAGAGCCCGAGGATCCCTGAGACGATAAAGACAACCGCGACAGTGCCGACGACGGAGGAGAGTGTGCCTTTGGATTTAAGCGACCAGTGCAGCCCGATCATGACACAAAAGGCGATGAAGGGGATGAGCAAGATGGCTGCGAGAAGCCCGGCTTCGGGAAGGACGACAGGGACTTGGACTGAGCCGCCGCCGGGGATTGAGTGTGTGATATAGGCGAGTGATTCGTTACCCATGCCGCCGGTGAGGCAGTAGAGCCCGGCGATGCCGATAGTGAATACGGGGACGGCGATCAGCGGGAGAAGATAAGAGACAAGCCCGCGGAGTTTTCCTGCGAGGTACATCTTTGGGGTGATTGGTGTGGTGAGGATGAGATCGAGCGTGCCATCTTCTCGTTCGCCAGCGACCGCGGTGGCAGCCATGTTCACCGCGACGAGCGCGATTAAGAACACTTCGGTGAAGACGAGTGATTTGATGATGAACTGGAAGTCGGCGGTGGGGAGTTTGCCGATGTGATAGAAGATCACGACTGCGAGTGCGGTCAGTGCGCCCAAGCCTACGAATGACCAGCGCATGACGATGCGTGTGAAGGTTGCGTTTCGTGATGCGGCTTCGCGCCAGGCGATCGGGTTCGACCAGACATTGCGAGGCGGGCGATGTTCGATATCGACTGCGCCGAGTTTGAAGAGTCGGCGATACCAGGGGATTCCTGATGAGCCGTTGGCGACTTGCTTGATGCCTCCGGTTCGGACGGTGAGCGTTGATGCGCCGACGAGGAGGGCCGAGAGTGCGATCGAGAATGTACTCCACGCAACAGCAGGCGATGCGAGCATAAAGCCTTTGAGCCCGGCATAGGCGGATGGGTCTGCCGATGGATAGGCGGTTGGCGAGAGGAGCGAACGGATAGCGAGGAACGGGTTGAGGGAGGTGAGCCAGGTGACGCCGTTGCCGTTGGTGCCCATGCCGAACCCGCGTGAAGAAAGCCATGCGTCGATGGCGATGGTCGTGGCGATGTAGGTGACGACGGAGACATAAAAGGTAAAGACAGCCCGCTGTCCGACGAGGCGTGACACCGAGAGCGAGATAGCGATCGCGCCGACGAGGATGGCGGCACCGGCCGAGACGATGTAGGAGGCGATGATTGATTTTCCGGGCACGCCGCCGAAGAACTGGGTCAGGGCGAACAAAGGCAGTGATGCAAAGAGCAGTGCGAGAACGAAGAAGAGCCGACCGAGCAGATTGCCGAGGACAATTTCAAGCTTGGACATTGGGGTGGTGAGGAGGATGTCCCAAGTCTTTGGATTCGCTTCTTGAGCGATTGCGCCGGCCATAAAGACAGGCGAGAGGATGCAGATCAGTCCGACCTGGAGATACGCGATCCATGCAAAGCTTGTCGCGCCGGCGGAGGCGAGTTCACGGTAGGAGACCATGCCGCCGGGGGTGTTGCCGAGCATTGCCCAGAGGAGGACGAGGATGAGCACGGCGAGGTACGCGCTACGGACATAGAGATGTTTGTTTCGGCGCGAAGCGTTTTGGACCAGCCGCACTGCGATTGGGTTCATTGGTCCGAGTCGTAATAGCCAGCGGAGGAATATGGGCATGGGGGGAGTATACGGTGATATTGAGAGCCGATAACTGAAACGACGGGTGAAAGTTGTTGGCTGTGAGTTGTAACTTGGAGTTTTATGTCTTTACAAGAGATCGGTTGCTGATATCATGTGTTTATAGAGAGAATGGACACGGATCGCGGGGGGTGGTCGCGTGTCCAGATCAATGTGTGAACTCAAAGAGAAAGAGAGACTACAGAATGAGAGTAACAGCAGCAGCTTTGTGTGTAATGGGTATCGCGTGTGCAGCCAATGCCGGTGCATTGACGCTTGACGATTTATCGATTGGGACGATCCTCGCTGGTGACAGCGTGTTGGGGGATACCAACGGTTCAAGCAACGATATGAACGGCGTGCTGATCGCGACGAGTATCTTCTCGTGGAGTGGGAACGATGATGTATACACGCTCAACTGGGGCGGCGGCGATCTGGTATTAGATTTGTTCTACACAGCAGCCGACGGCGATTTGGATATGTTTGTGTTTGATTCAAACCTTGCAGGTTCGGCGATCGGAACATCATTGACCACGAGTGATGATGAACAAATCGAACTGCTTGGGCTTGCAGCGGGCACTTACTATGTGAGTGTTGATGGCTGGAGTGATGCGGCCAATTCATACACCTTGAATGTGAGTGTTCCTGCACCCGCATCGATGGCGTTGCTCGGGCTTGGCGGATTGGTTGCTGGGCGTCGTCGCCGGTAATACTTGTTTGGAATGGAATATGAAGCCGCTGCATACATTGGTGTGCAGCGGCTTTTTCGTGGCATAAAAAAAGCCCGAAGCGTGTGCTTCAGGCTTGTGGTTGTGGATTTATCAGGCAATCAACAGATTAGTTCGATTGTGAACCGGCTTCTTCTGCTTTGGACTTGCTGTCTTCTGCATTCTCATCAGCAGGTGCTTCTGGAGGTGCGACGAAGGTGGCGTCGAAGGAGAGGAAATCGTCTTCGCCCTTGCGGGTTGCTTTGAGGACATTCTTGTCGTGGAGTTCGCCGCTCAAGAGCATTTCTGACAATGGGTCTTCGATGTAGGACCCGATGGCGCGACGCAGTGGGCGGGCACCATAATCGGGGTTGTATCCCTTGTCGATCAGGAAGTCCTTTGCAGGCTGATCGAGTTCGAACGAGAACCCTTGCATGGTCAGACGCTCGGCGACCTTCTTGACTTCGAACTCGACGATCTGCACGAGATCGTCCTTGGTCAAAGGCTTGAACACGATGACATCATCAAGACGGTTGATGAACTCTGGGCGGAAGAACCGCTCGATTTCYTTCATCARYACRGACTTGATTGATTCRAACTTGTCGTCGGAAGTGTGCTTGCCGAACCCGAACCCGCCGCCACCCTTGATGAGGTCGGCGCCGATGTTACTGGTCATGATGAGCACGGTGTTTCGGAAGTCGACATGACGCCCGAAGGAGTCGGTCAATCGACCTTCTTCCATGATTTGCAGGAGCATGTTGAAGACATCTGGATGTGCCTTTTCGACTTCGTCGAGCAGGACGACCGAGTATGGGCGTCGGCGGATCGCTTCGGTGAGCTGCCCGCCTTCTTCGTAGCCGACATATCCGGGAGGCGCGCCGACCAAGCGTGAAACGGTGTGCTTCTCCATGTACTCGGACATGTCCAAGTGGATGAGCGAATCGGCGTTGCCAAACATGAACTCGGCGAGTGCCTTGGAAAGCAAAGTCTTGCCGACGCCTGATGGGCCAACAAAGATGAAGGAACCCATTGGGCGCTTTGGATCTTTGAGCCCGGCGCGAGCGCGACGGATGGCTTTGGAGATGACCTTGATCGCGTCGTCTTGGGAGATGACGGACTTGTGGAGCTCGTCTTCGAGATTGAGGAGGCGCTGGGCTTCTTCTTTTTCGAGTTTCTGCAAAGGGACGCCGGTCATGTTGGACACGACTTCGCGGACGACTTCCTCGTCGACGACGCCCGCAGATTCTTGCTGCTTGACGCGCCATTCGGCTTGGATTTCTTCYTTCTTCTTRCGCATYTGCTCGGCCTGGTCACGRAGCTCGGCWGCCTTYTCRTAGTCGGCTCCCTTRACGGCTTCGTCYTTGGCGACRGAGAGCTGCTCGATCTCGCCTTCRATRTCGGCGAGGTTTGGKGGCTTACGCATGGACTTGATCCGYACGCGRGCRCCRGCTTCGTCGATGACATCGATGGACTTGTCTGGTTGGACGCGCCCGGTGATGTAGCGATCGGAGAGTTCGACAGCTGCGCGGAGCGCGTCGTCGGTGATCTTTACGCGGTGATGCTCTTCGTACTTGTCGCGGATGCCTTTGAGGATCTCGACGGATTCCACAGCGTTCGGTGGATCGACCGGGATCGATTGGAAACGACGAGCGAGGGCGGCGTCTTTTTCGATGTACTTGCGGTACTCGTCAAAGGTGGTTGCGCCGATGCATTGGATCTCGCCTCGGGCCATCGCGGGCTTGAGGACATTGGACGCGTCGATCGCACCTTCAGCGCCGCCCGCACCAACGAGGGTGTGGAGTTCGTCGATGAAGAGGATGACATTGCCAGCTCGGCGAACTTCGTTCATGACCGCTTTGATGCGCTCTTCGAACTGCCCGCGATACTTGGTGCCTGCGACCATCATGGCGAGATCGAGAACGACCACGCGTTTTTCATGGAGGATGTCAGGGACTTCGTGCGAGATGATTCGTTGGGCAAGCCCTTCGATGATCGCTGTTTTACCGACACCGGCTTCGCCCAGAAGCACTGGGTTGTTCTTGGTGCGTCGGCACAAGATCTGGGTGAGGCGTTCGATTTCCTTTGCTCGCCCGATGACTGGATCCAGGTGCCCGTCGATGGCGAGCTGGGTGAGATCGCGCCCGAAGGAATCGAGTGCAGGAGTTTTTGACTTGCCCTTTGGCTTGGAGGACGATCCTGATTCGGAGTGTCCGCCTGCAGCCATTTCGGAATCGGCTTCTGTGCCCGCTCCGAGGAGGTTGAGGACTTCTTCGCGGACATCTTCGAGCTTGAGCCCAAGGTTCATCAGAACCTGAGCAGCTACGCCATCGTGCTCGCGGAGGAGCCCGAGGAGGATGTGCTCAGTGCCTACATAGTTGTGGTTGAGGTTGCGAGCTTCTTCGATCGCGTACTCGATGACCTTTTTGGCTCGCGGGGTTTGCGGAAGCTTGCCCATAGTGACCATTTCTGGACCAGCACGGACGAGTTTCTCGACTTCGAGGCGGACCTTGCGAAGGTCAACATCGAGGTTTTTGAGGACATTGGCGCCGACGCCAGAGCCTTCTTTGACGAGTCCGAGCAGAATATGCTCGGTCCCGATGTATTCGTGGTTGAAGCGCTGGGCTTCTTGGTTGGCCAAGGCCATCACTTTGCGGGCTCGATCGGTAAATCGTTCAAACATGMTTCTTCTCCCGCTGCYYGAWTCYTGCGAWCCRRRCGGCTYTTTGACGCNKTTSSSSYYTTYMMTTTGCCGAGTKKTCAGYYTGYACACCCAYTGARTACAACSCYGCTCGACACATTCTTGTTCGCACCAAACGGGYATTGGGATCTGGAAGATNCCKGTTGCGTYTTGAAAAGGCACGATTCTGTACYWTCTATCGGCTGCATTGGGCATGCCAGATTGATGAGAGGGTAAAAGTCAGTGAATATCGAGTTAATCGTTGGTGAGACGGGAGTTATGGATGGCGAGGCGTGGTGTGAGGACACCTGTTTGGGCAGTTGGGGCGCAAAGTCTGTCATTCCGGCAGGGAAGTTGTCGCGATGGAGATTGTGGTTGCTCGATGGTGGAGACTTGAAGGCGTGAATAGCCGATAGGCGCGCTATAGTCTCTTTCTTTCAGTTTTAAGTTCAACGCAATCGCCCCATCTGGGCCAGTTTGTGAGGATTTCGTCATGGCGAACAAGCACTTTGATGTCGTTGTAATTGGTGGTGGGCCTGGTGGTTATGTCGGAGCAATCCGAGCGGCTCAGCTTGGATACAAGGTGGCGATCATCGAACGCGCGAAGATGGGAGGCGTGTGCCTCAACTGGGGATGTATCCCGTCAAAGGCACTCATCGCCAACGCCGAGTTGATGGAAAAGCTTGCTGAACAAGAAGAATGGGGCATCACGACCGGCGAGGTGAAGTTCGATTGGAAGAAGGTCATCGGCCGATCGCGCGATGTCTCAAGCAAACTTAACAAAGGTGTTGAGTATTTGATGAAAAAGAACAAGATCGAGTTTATAAACTTACATGCGAAGATCGTCAAAGCGGGTCCAAAGGTAGAAATCGAGCTGCGCGAGTGTGACCTTCAGGAAGAGCTGACACCATCGCCTGTGAAGGTGAACAAAGTCAAAGAGACGATCACTTGCGACAAGGTGATCGTCGCGACCGGAGCGGTCGCGCGAGACTTGCCGTTCGCCAAGTTCGACGGCGACAAGATCTGGGGTGCTCGCGAAGCGATGAACAATACGGATCGTCCTGAGAAGTTGATTATTGTTGGCGCTGGTGCGATCGGGATGGAGTTCGGGTATGTCTACAAGAACTTCGGGACTGAGGTCACGATCATCGAGATGTTGGATCGCCTGGTGCCTGTCGAAGACGAACAGGTCGGCAAAGAGATGACCAAGATCTACAAGAAGCACGGCTTCAATATTATGGTGAAAACCGGTGTGCTTGATGTGGATTCATCGGGCAARGGYGTCAAGGTGACCGTTGCACCAATGGGCAAAGACGGCAAGCCTGATACATCCAAGAAGAAAGTGCTCGAAGCAGACAAGGTGCTTTTGGCGATTGGTGTTGGCGGGCGATTCGACGGCTTGTTTGATGATTCGCTTGGGCTTGAAACTGTGCGTGGCCACATTAAGACGGACTATGTGCCTTTGAGTGATGACACACCAAGCGAGCCGAAAGCCCTTGATTACAAGACGAACTTGCCGGGGATCTATGCGATCGGCGATGTGATTGGGCCGCCTTGGTTGGCGCATGTTGCTGGGGAAGAAGCCGTGCTTTGTGTTGAACGATTCGCGTTCAAAGAAGGCAAAGCCAAGCACGACCCAATCCCAATGGACTACACAGTAATCCCTGGGTGTACTTACTGTCATCCGCAGGTTGGCMGTGTTGGGTACACCGAACAGGCGCTCAAGGCCCAGGGTTTGAAGAAGGGCGAAGACTACGATATTGGCGTGTTCAACAACGGTGCGCTCGGTAAAGCAATCGCGACTCGTCATACCGATGGGTTTGTCAAGATCATCCGCGGCCTCCCTCGCGGCGAGATCCTGGGGACACACATCTTGGGCGATCAGGCGACTGAACTGATCGCAGAAATGACCTTAGCCCGTAGACTCGAAGCGACGACCGAAGAGATTATCGCGACGGTGCATGCACATCCAACAATGCACGAAGCGGTGCATGAAGCAGCACTTGCGAGCGAGGGACGAGTAATCAACTCGTAACTCGACCCGAGGCTGATGAAGAGAAGTTCAACCAACCCGTCAACAGGCGGGTTTTTTGTTGTACTCGACGAGAAGTATGGTAGAGTATTTGCTGGGCCGCTCTGTGTGATGCGGATTGGTTTGCAGTTTTTTTAAGGTGGTATATAGAATGTTTCGAAGTTTGATCTCGACGGGGTATTTTTCTGTGTTGGCTTGTGTGGTTGGCGCAGCAAGTGCTTTGGGTTCTGGGCCTGAGCATCAGTGCGGGGCAGCGGATGGTTCTCGTCCGAGGGTGCTTCAAGCTGAGACTTTTGATCTTGTTGATAGCTTGGGTGGGGGGCTYTGTGACGAGTGTGTGATAGAGCTCCATATCTTGGTTGATGTTCGGCTCGCTGACGAGCTTGCCGATACCGTTCAAGCGTATGTTGATGACATTGTTGCGAGGATGAATGAGACTTGGTCTCGACCTTTTAGTGAAGGCGGGCTTGGTTTGGGTGTTGTGCTTAGCGAACTGACTGTCTTTGCAGATGGCGACCCTTGGGCAGCTTCTGCTGATGCATTTGCGATGCTCAACAATGTGAATAGTTATGTGAATGCCAATATTCCGATCAACCCTGACGGGCGTGATGCGGTGATCATGTTGTCTGGGGTTGACTTTGATATCGCTCTGGGCGCAGGGTTTGTTGGTAGGCTCTGTCGATCGAGTGCTGTCGGCGTTGTGCAGGCGATTTTCTTTCAAAACGAGTTTGTTGCTTCGCTTGCAAATCATCAGCTCGGGCATATTGCAGGTTCGCTCCATGATGGGTCGACAGGGAGTTCTGTGTGCAGCTCGAACGATTTTATTATGTCTGCTCCGAACTCGTCATTGCCTGTTGATCGGTATAGCGGTTGTTCAATATCAGAAATTGTTGGGCATGTTTTCAGCCCTGGCTTTGACACGCTTTCGTGCTTATCGCTTCCGGTGCTGCCTTGCCCGGCAGATCTGACCGGGGATCGGTTGCTCAACTTCTTTGATATCAGCGAGTTTCTCCAGGCGTTTAGTGGGGGAGATTTATTGGCCGATTTTACGGGTGATGGGCTGTTGAACTTCTTTGATATCTCCGAGTTCCTCATTGAGTTTGCAGCCGGGTGTCCGTGAGTGTTGATTGGCCTGTGGTGGCCAAGTAGACTTGTTTGATATGAAGAGTTTCTTGAAATTCGCCTGAGAGGGTGGGTTTTTTCTTGTATGAAGCGGCGTTGGCATCTGAAGGGCGATGGATATGTTTGTAAGCGGGTGCAGTTGTTTCGTAGGAGTGATTACAAATATTCATCGCTGCTCACAATTATGCTGAATTGAGCTTGCTGGACAATCTAAATCATGTATGATTTGTTGTGAACGGCGAACGCAATGAAAGGATTCGATATGAGTTTTAAAACTACTTTGGTCGTAGGGGCATGTGCTTCGATAGGTTTTGCTGGTGGGCCCACGCCTTGTGTTCCGGTTCTGGAATCTGAGATAATGAGGTTGACGGCAGTGAATACATCATCGACCGAGTCAATCGCACTGATTAGCGATGTTGCCGGCAACATTGAGGTGTATGACATATCTGGCGGGTTGTTTCACCTCGTTAATACGCTTGCGAGGGGGGCGGTGACAGAAGACATTTTGTTTACGGGTCATCATGCGGTTATTTTGTACGAAGACAGCAATGTTGAAATTATTGATTTTTCGGAGCCTTTGTCACCGGTTGTTGTGAGTGAGTTTGCGCCAGATTTTCTTCCGAATCAGATCCTTATCGATAGCGGCAGGCTATTTATGATCGGCGAGGACTCTGGGCTTGTTGTCTATAGCCTTGCGGATTTGGCCAATCCGACTTTGCTGATGGATGATCCAGATTTGTTCGGAAACAGTATCGGGGTTTCAGGAAGTTTGATTGCATACTCAATAAACACGAATCCGCAGCGTGGCACATATATTTACGACATCACTGATATGGACAATCCGTTGTTTGTTCAATTTATTAGTGACGCAGGATTTTCAATAATCGTCGGTGGGCAAATCGAAATACACAATAGCTGTGGGAGTYCAACCTATGAAATCGCTACGGGTAACTGGATGGGTGCCGCATGGAACTGTGGTAAAGACAGTTGGCAAAGCGCGGGGAATCATCAGATGATAGAGGGTGTTCACTGGTTTACCAGAGGGGTGGCTGGGGATCAGGATCCTGGTTTATCTCGGATTCATGGTTTGGGCGGGAGTGCTTATTATTCTCCAGAGATTTCGAACCCGACGGATATTGGGCCTTCGGCGGGGAGCATTGCCACAGTTCTCAATCGGGGTGATCAGTTATTGGAAATGGGGACTGGAAGACTTGATGGGCAGATTCGTTTGCAGTTTACTGATGTGTTGGTCGATGGGGGACTTTTGCATTTGGCGGCTGGAAGCTTGATTGAAACTTATGATATAACGAACCTATCGGAACCGGTGAAGCTCGGGTCCCATGAGTTTGAAACCGGTGGCACCAAATATGAAGTTCTGGATACGAAGCTTGGCGACGGGTTTGCGGTCATGCTACAGCGATCTGATTATTGGATTTATAGTTCTCGGTTCGTTACGGTGATGGATCTCGAAACCATGACTCCGATTGGCGGTGCAATTTTGGCGGTAGATCAGGATTGGCCGTTATCCGCATTCCCCACGGCGATCGATGGCAATCGCGTGCTTGTCGGAGATCCTAATGGCGGGGATCTGTATGAGATTGTTGATCATCAGGCTATTGAGATTGGTGATTCTGACTTGTTCGATTCGGCAGAACACCTCGCGCTTCGCGGAAACTTTGCTGCTTCGACCGACGATGCGGCAACGCTCAGTGTTTTCGATCTTGTTGATCCGCAGAATATCGCCTTGATAGGCACGCTGAGCGGGGTGTCGGGCGAGATCTACTTTGTTTCTCAAACGACAATCGCGAGCATTGAGGGGAACACTGTCTCGTTTGTTGATCTCTCAGACCCATCATTGCCGAGCATCGTCTCGGTAATGATTTTCGGTGACGAGATTACTGCGACAGGATTCTCGAATAGATTGTTGGGGATTGGGTACAAGGGAATCGATAGCAGTACGATGGTGATGATCGATGCTTCAGATGCGACGAACCCAACGGTTGTTGAGTCTGTTACGCAGAGTGGTTCAATTCACGCGATCGGTTTCAGCGAGCAAGTCCGAGTAAGTTCTGGGCACGATGGTTTCCGTTTGTATCAATCATGTGGCTCGGCTTCTTGCCAGGCCGATTTTACGGGCGATGGCGTGATCGACTTCTTTGATGTAGGTGTGTTCTTGCAGGCGTTTAGTGGGGGAGATTTGTTGGCCGATTTTACGGGTGATGGGCTGTTGAACTTCTTTGATATCTCGGAGTTCCTCATTGAGTTTGCAGCCGGGTGTCCGTGAGTTGAAAAAGCATCAATAATGAGTTTTCTTCCCGCTATTGAGCGGGTTTTTTATTGGTGATTCTGTGGGCTTGTGGTAGGATGCTCGCTGGTTCGTAGGCTGAAGATCAAGGGAGATGTCATGGTCCGATATTGTGTGTTGTTGTGTGCTGTTGCGGGGGTTTGTGGAACTGCGAGCGCACAAGATGTGTTGTTGATTCCTGATTCATCCGCAGACCGGGTCTGGATGTTCTCAGCTTTGGATGGCTCGATGATCGACAACGCGTTTATTGTTGATCCGGGATCGGCCAACGGGGTCGATGTGTTCGATCGCCCGATGGAAGTGCTTCTGGCGAGTGACGGGTCGCTGTTGATCACAGATCAGTTTGCTAATGTGGTGTCGCATTTTAATGCCGACGGCTCGTTCATCGGCATCTTCTCGCTCGGTGGGATCGAAGACAACAACATCATGAACAACATCCGAGGCGGGCATGTGCTGACGCAGGGTGCGGGGGCTGGCGATGTGCTGGTGACCAACTCAGGGGCGTTTAATGATTTGGTGGTGTCACAAAAAAATGTGAAGCGGCTTGATCCGGCTGATGGTTCGGAGAAGCAGGACTTCGCGTTTAATCGGTATGGTGGGATTCGGGGGCCGTTCGATGTGATCGAATACAACGGCGAGGTGTTGGTGGCCGACGAAGGGCAAGACAAGATTGTTCGATACACGCTTGATGGCAAGTTCAATGAGCGGTTTACGAGTTCGTTTGTTGTGCCTCAACTTGATTTTCCGCAGCAGATGGCGATCGCGAGCAATGGAAATCTGCTGGTGTGTTCGTTTTCCAACGGTGTGATTCTTGAGTTTGATTCCGATGCGAATCTTGTTGGTCAGTATGATCCGGGGACGCTTGAGCTTTATCGTGGGATCGCTGAGCTTGATAATGGGAACCTGTTGGTGACTACGACCACAGGGGTGTTTGAAGTCACGCGTGCGGGTGTAGTTGTTGAGACCGAAGCCGCGGGGAATGGGTTTCGGTATATCACACGATTTACAGCCCCGGCGGGGTTGTTGATGGGTAAGGATGATGATTCGCAATCGCGTGAACCGATCGCGATGCCGGCACCTGATCCGCGAACGAAGGCTCAGGCGATAGCGTATGAACTCGGGTTGTCGACAAGTGTGGAGGGCTCGAAATGAATACGAATATGTCTATACAGAAGCAGTGCATGAATCGCTTGGGTTTGGTTGGCGCGGCCGCCGTGATGTCTTTGTCGATGAACGCGTCGGCTGGCGGTGATGCGGCGGTGCAAGCGTACATCATCGAAGGGTCTGGGTTCTTTGGAGCGCCGGGGATCGAGCTTGGGCGCGTGGGGTTGGTTGATCTGGCTGACCCGAGCGTGGTGACATCGGTTGCTTTGGCTGCGACTGACCTGCGGTTTGGCGGAGCGGATATTCGACCAGGGACTACTGAGTTGGTTGCGTTTGAGAATACGACCAATGCGTTGCGCACGCTCGATCTGATCAACGGCGGCAACACGCTGATCGATTCGATCGGCTACATGGAATCTGGCGTTGCCGGGATGGCGTATTCGAATGATGGATCTGTTGTGTATGTGACAACGACTGTCGGTGCATTTTTACGAATTCTTGAAGTCGATGCCGACACTGGGGCGGTGCTTGAAGTACACAACATWTTGAACTTCGTTGYTTCGTCGTTGGCTGTKGTKCCMSAGGGGCATCCGWCATTGGSTGCKGGMGATTTGTAYGGYTTGKCGYYRAGCTTTGGCGGYTCGCTTCGRYTGGTGMAGWTTGATTTGGATACGAACACGGTTGTGTCGCAGCAGTCGTTGTTTGGGATCGGGTTCACGCCTGAGTTTGAAACTGGGTTAGACTTTGCACCCGATGGAACGCTGTATGCTGTGATTCAAGGGTTTGACGAGGTTACGCCTGACAACTTTGTCGAGATATCGAGTCATCTGTACACCATTGATCCCTTGGTTGGATCGGTTGTTGATCTTGGTGTGATCGAGGGCGATCAGACTTGGGATGCGGTGACGCTGGTGGTTGATGATGGGGTTGCAGGGTGCTTGGCGGATCTCAATGGAGACGGGACGCTCAACTTCTTTGATGTGAGCGCGTTCCTCAATGCGTTCGCAGCAGGTGATCTTGTCGCCGACTTTACGGGCGATGGAATGTTCAACTTCTTTGATSTGAGCGCGTTCCTCAATGCGTTTGCAGCCGGTTGCCCATAGAACGCTTTTACGCACAGGTTGTGTGATAGATCATGTTCGGTGATTGAACATTGGCCCGTATAGGCCGATGGGTGGTTGGTGCTGGCCAGTTTTGATGGATGATTGGGCATCAGCAGGCGTGGGGTGGGTATTGGCTATTGGCATGCTTTTTGCAGTGTGTTGATCGGAGTGTGTGATCTCATCTGGTTGAGTTGCATACAGAGGATCGAAAGAGGAGATCAACGATGCGTATTCATGGGSTKRYWWTWSYWKSTGYTSYRAYACTSRSWTCGGYRTGCTYTGSGCARYMSGTGTRKYRTGTSRWTGATRMKGCMRGMRWTGGYGGCGAYGGGCTTGCWTGGRRKAGTGCGTTTGATAACTTGCAATCTGCGCTCGGGGTTTCGGCAGCTGGCGATGAGATCTGGGTCGCTTCGGGGCTCTATACGCCTTCGGATACAGACGCGGATGCGAGCTTTGTGATGCTCGATGGCGTGTCGGTGTATGGCGGGTTTGCTGGCGATGAGACTCAACGGAGTCAGCGAGATCCTGATGTCAATATCACYCGGCTCTCCGGTGATATTGGGCAGGATGATACCTTTAATCCATACTTGATCAATACGCCAAACTCTGGGCATGTGATTGTGGCCAGCGGTGTAGGGGCAAGCACGGTGATCGATGGGCTTGWGRTCNWGTWMGSKGCWKMKSGRKCGTCAGACAACACGCGGCTTTCTGGGAGTGGGATATATTGTGTGGGCGGATCGCCAGTGATCAAYGACTGTGTGATCCAGTGGTGCTACTCATCATTTTCATTTGGCGCGGGGGCTTATTTTCGTGATTCGAGTCCGACGATTACCAACACGATTGTTCAGAATAACTATGGGCACTTGAGCAACGGTGCTGGAATGTACCTTGGGGGTACAAGTTCTGCGGTGATTGAAGATAGTCAGTTTCTCAATAACACGATGGTGTTTAGTAGCCCAGATGGCAGCGGCGGCGGGATCGCGCATCAGTCGACTGGCTCTTTGATTGTTCGACGATCGTTGTTCGAGGGGAATGTTGTTCGTGGATTCTATTCGATTGGAGATGATCTTGGGTATGGCGGAGGCATTTTCTCATTCGCAGGGCCCTTGATTGTTGAAGACTCTGTGTTTCGAAACAACAAGGCGACGATCGGCGGCGGGATCATTGCCTGGAATGAAGCGAAGATTGTGAACAGTCTCTTTGAAGGCAATGTCGCCCAGGTCCGCGAGTCATCGTTTGGAGGGATCGGGGGAGCAGGTGGAGGATTCGTTTCATATTCGTTTGTTGAACGAGACATGTATCTTGAGAACTGTACATTTGTCAACAATCACAGCAAAGAGAACGGCGGGGCTGCGGGGGGGTGGAACTCGAATATGGTGCTGAGCAACTGTGTTTTCTTTGGGAACACTGGTTGGAATCCTGAGATTCAAGGCTACTACCGCGAGGAGATTGGTGGGAACTTTGATATCCGGTATTGTCTCATTCCAGGAATATTTGGGCCTCCCGGGTTCGAGGAAGACCCGATTGATCCAGAGCATTTGATTGGGTGTATTGAAGGCGATCCAATGTTTGTTGGTACATCAGACTATCGGCTTGCTGCTGGATCACCCGCGATTGATGCTGGGGAGAATGCAGGGTGGACATCGCTGTTGATGACCGATCACGAGGGGAACCCACGGTTTGTGGATGACCCAGACACGGTTGATACCGGGTTAGGCGGCACGCCGGTGATTGATATGGGCGCGTATGAATATCAAGTGATCAGTATGTGTGCTGCGGATTTAACGGGAGATGGAACACTCAACTTCTTTGATGTGAGCGCGTTCCTCAATGCGTTTGCAGCSGGTKRYCYWKRSRMYGMTTTTACGSRCRRKKKGWKKKWKARMTYMTKTKMKGTSWYTGMRYWYYKSYCYGYATWSGCMGMTGGGTGTCCGTAAGGATAGATTGGCAACGATTGGCTATTACTGGCCATGTAGAATCCGATAAACCCGCCGGATTTGGCGGGTTTTTCTTGCATGGTGGGTGGGTTGGTCGGTATATTGAGCACTGGGCGATGGTGCCCGTACTCGAAAAGGGATTCAACATGCTCAACAAGTTCAACATGCTCAATATTTTTAATACACGCGTGATCGCGTCGGCGGCTTTCGTTTGTGGGGTTGCTGGTATGGCGACTTCTTCGATGGTCGTTCATGCGGACACGAACCCTGATGGGGATGTTGAGATTGAATCTTCGGGATGGATATCGAGTGCGCGGGTTGATCTCAATCAGATTTTGGGTGCGACAGCCGGCCCGGTCGATGGTGGATGGTTGCCTGGGGCTGGTGTAGATGCGAGCTTTATCTTTACCGGGAGCGAGCCCGAGGGTGACGCACCTTCGGATGTGGCGTACACGCCTGATGGATCGAAGATTGTGATTGCGCATCGAGAGAGCCGAAACTTGATTATTTGGGATGCTGACACGCTGGCGTTTCTTGGTGAGATTCCAATCTCGGGCGCAGCCCAGGCAATGGCGATCACACCCGATGGCACCAAGGCGGTGGTTGCCAATGTTGACAACAATACCGTTTCGATTGTGGATCTTGTCGCGATGACCGAGATCGCCGTGATCCCGGTGGGGATAAACCCTGGAGTTGTGCGGATCTCGCCTGCGGGCGATGTCGCTGCGGTGGGGATTACCTTTGAGAGCGAGATCGCGATTATTGATATCGCGTCTGCGAGCGTGATTGGGTCAATCCCAAATATTGGGTATGGAATGACGATTAGTTTTGCTCCAGAAGCATTGGCCACTTCGCTTCGGTTTACTCAGTTTTCTTTTCTTGATGATGATCGATTGGTCAATGCGGATTCTGGGGCTGATGAGTTGCAGATTGTGAATGTGCGCACGGGAGTGGTTGATCGGACGCCGATCGCGAGTTCTGCTCGAGGCTTGGCGGTATCGGGCGATGGTTCGCGCATCGCGATTGCGCATACTGGCTCGACGAAGTTGGTGACAGTTGTTGATGCTGCGAGCGGGTTGGTGTTGGGTACGATTAGTTCGCCTGATAATCTCAATGGGCCGATCACGCTCAGTGGCGATGGAACGAAAGGGGTAGTGGGCGTGTCAAATGCGGCTCGGGTCTTCGATCTTTCGACAGGTTTGTTTGGGGGTTCGCTTAATACAGCGAGTATCAATGAGATGCTCACGAGCTTTGATGGGCGATACGCGTTGTGTGTTGGATTCCGCGGCGCGGTGATTGATATGGATACCGGCACGCTGGTGGATCAAGTGAACAATGTGGTTTCGACCGAGCATGGTGCGGTGTCGCCGATCGCGTATCGGGCAGCGATGTGTTCGACGACCTTTGGTGATGACTTGTTGGTTGTTGATATTGAAGGGGCTGCGGGTTCATTGTTGGCGTTCCAACGGACAGGACCAGAGATTGAAGGCGATCGATGCCGAACTGTTGCGATTTCGGCGGATGGTTCGCGCGTTGTTGGTGTTTCGATTTTATCAGATAACGCTTCGGTGATTGACGCTGGCAGTGGGTTGGTCATCGGAACAGCGCCTTTGGGCGAACGCCCGTCGGCGGTGGCGATCTCGCCCGATGGAACCAAGGCGGTTGTTGGGAACCTAGATTCGACCTTTGCCACAGTGATCAATCTTTCGGATGCAACAAGCACGCAAGTGAATATCTCTCGACGAGCCGGCTCGGCGGTGATCAGCCCTGATGGGCAGTACGCCTATCTGGGTGTCGTCGCCAGTGGCGATGGTGTTTGGCGGATTGATCTCGATACGAATACGGTTGCAGGCGGGAAGATACCAACCGGCAATATGGGCGGGGTTGGGTATAGCTTTAGCCAATCATCTGGAATCGCATTGAGCAACGACGGGGCGATTTTGGCGGTGGCTGGGAGCTTTGATGATGTGGTTTCGATTATTGATACAGCGAGTTGGTCGTTGATGGCCAACTTGCCAGCTGGAGATTTTCCGACGATGATTTCGTTCGCAGCGGATGATTCACGGTTCTACGCAACGAACCGGAACAGTGATTCGATCACGGTGTATGACAACTCGGGGGTTGCTCCTGTGTTTTCTCATACGATAGCGGTGGGTGATTCGCCTTGGCAGGTTGTTGATGATGGGCAGGGTCGGATCTGGGTGAATAACTGGGCTGACAAACGCATCAGTGGTTATGACATTGTCACGGGGGCATTGGTCGGATCGGTGTTGTTTGATAACTCGCCAGTCGGATTAACATACGACGCGTCGAGCAACTCGCTTCGCGTGGCGCATGGAACGGTTGGTGTTACGCTTGGCGGGAACATCGGCTTCGATATATCACAATCGGGCACGCTGACCTTGATTGATTTAGCGACATTGGCAACGACCGACTTCGATCTTGGTGTTGGGCCTTCGGCTCTCGCATCGAGTAGCAATGGGATGGTGCATGTTGTTGCCGCTCCGATTGGCGATGGCGTTGCGATTCTGAATTTGGCAACTGGATGTTCGGCTGCGGATCTTAACAACGACGGGGTGTTGAACTTCTTTGATATCTCGGTGTTCTTGCAGGCCTTTGGAGCGATGGATTTGGTTGCTGATTTTAACAATGATGGGGTGTTGAACTTTTTCGATATCTCAGCATTCCTGATCGTGTTTGGTGAAGGCTGCCCGTAATCGAATGCGATTTTTTAGAGGGCTATCGGACTCGGGTATGATTTGCAAAGGTTCATGGGAAGAAAATGAACACTCCAAGGGTTGTCTTTGAGGGCAATCGGTGTGGTTTGGTGTAGATTGATAGCGTGGAGATCTGTTTGAAGAGTGTACGAAAAAAATCGGGCTGGTGTACTGGTTTGGCGATGCTGATGAGTGTTGCCGGATCAACTCTGTGCGCTCATGGCGGCGTGTGTTCTGTGACACCTACAGCCTTGGGTGGGTTTGATACCAGCGGGTTCTCGTATGGTATCGATGTTGTCGGGACGATCGCATATGTTGCCGATGCGGATTCACTCAAGATAATAGATGTAAGTGACTCGACCAATCCTGTATTACTCGGCGAAATTGGTACAGATGCAACAGCATATAGTGTGTCGGTGGTCGGTTCGATTGCGTATGTCGCTGATGGGCTCGCGGGGGTTCGAGCGATTGATGTGAATGATCCGACCAATCCGATTTTGCTTTCGGTGTTTGATACACCGGGCGAAGCGGTTGCGATTGTGGTTGTCGGCACGGTGGCGTATGTAGCAGATCTTGAGTTCGGTTTGGCGATGATTGATGTGAGCGACCCAGCGAATCCAGTATTGTTTGGCGTGTATAACTCGCCGGGGTTGGCTGCGGGGCTTTCGGTCGTTGGGACAACCGTTTACATCGGCGATGGGGCGGAAGGGATTGTGATTGTCGATGCGATTGATCCTGCGAATCCGGTATTGCTTGGTGCGATGGACACGCCCGGATTTTCATCGGAGTTGATCGCGGTGGGGACCAATTTGTTTGTTGCCGATTTTTTATCGTTACTGATTGTCGATGTGAGTGATCCTGCATTGCCAGTGGTTACTGGAACGATTGCGACGCCCGGGCAGCTTCAGGCGATTGATGTTGTTGATGGGATCGCATATGTTGGCGACGGCGGCTCGGGGATGCGGGTGATTGATGTGAGCGAACCAACAATGCCAACGCTGTTGGGTGTGTTCAATGAACCCGAGGGTGGTGCGTTTGATATTGCGGTTGTTGGTAGCGTGGCGTATCTCGCGGATAATAATCATGGGCTTACCGTAATTGATGTGCAGGCGGATGTGTGCGTTGCGGATATGAATGGCGATTGTTTTCTCAACTTCTTCGATGTGTCCGCGTTTCTCTCGGCGTTCGCCACGATGGATTTGGCTGCGGATATAAATGGTGACGGCGTATTCAACTTCTTCGATGTCTCGGCGTTCTTGAGTGCGTTTGGGGCGGGTTGCCCGTAGTCGATTTGGTTTGTGTGTAAGAAAAAAGCCGACCTTTGTAGGTCGGCTTTTGTGTTTTTGAGAGCCAGTTATTGGCTTTGTGTTATGGACAACCCGCAGCGTATTCGTTGAGGTATGCGGAAATGTCGAAAAAGTTGAACACGCCGTCGTTGTTGATATCTGCGACCGGCTCGCTGCTGTTGAATGCAGCGAGGAATGCAGAGATATCGAAGAAGTTGAGCGTGCCAAATGGTTCGGCGAGGTCTGCGATATTACACCCGGCGTTTCCGATATATGGATCGACGCCAACATACACATTATCGATGTTGATCGCGCCGGTTGTTGTCGCGGTAAGCCGCAGGCGCATTTCGTCGATACCGATGGCGGTGATCGGCACATCGAACTCGACGACCTGTGCATTGCTGGTTAGGTCACCGCCAGAGACGGTGCCAACGAGTACCCATACATCCACGATGTTGAGCACTTCAACAGCGAGTTCGTCGGCTGGCGAAACCTGGTTATCTGCCCACGCGTCGAAGTAGATGTATGCGGGGACGATCCCGAACTGTTCGAGCGGGACATCTTGGGATTCGATCGAATCAGCATCGGTAAGTTCGAGCGAGAAGTTGCCCGCATCAAATGCGACCTGTGCGCCGATCGCTTCGTCCCAGCGGAATGGTGAGATTGCTCCAGACTCGAAGTGTTCAACGAGTGGTGCAACCGGTTCGGCGAGGGTGTCGATCGAGAACGAATCGATCATCCAAACATCAGATGCATCAGAGCCATTGGCGACGAAGCGGATCTTTGTGCCGTGCCATTCGTAGCTGGTTGGGATCTCGAAATCGTACGCGACGAACTCGGATGAGGAGAGCCCCTCGCCCGTGATGGTTGTGAAGGTTGTCCATGTGTTGGCTGGTGAAACCTCTGGGTCTTGGAGGTATTGGATTTCRAGTGTTTCGCCGGGTTCGATATCTGTCGCTTTGAGCGCAAAGCTCAGGTAGTCTTGCCCTTGGATTCTTCGCCCTGCAAGGGCTGAAGTTTCGACGATGTCGTTGGCGTCGAGTTCAAGAACGCTTAGGCCGCTGGGCGCATCGGCTGGCATAGATGTTTGCACCGTTCCTGATGTCGCAACAAACAAATCTTGCCACTCGATCGATTCAAACGATTCTGCGATTGGGATGATTGTTGGTGGGATGTAAGTTTGGGCAAGTTCGATCGCTTTGCGTGTGTTGACTCGCCCTCTGCCGAAGGAGTCGTCGCGTCCTGGTGCGCCAAGGTCATCGACGCTGTTATAAAGGATGTATTGAACATCGTCGCCGTTGAAATCTGGATTCACGGAGTAGATCATGGCGCCGACGCCTGCTGCGATCGGGGAGGCGTAGCTGGTTCCTGATCCGTTGCCATAGGAGCCGCCTCGGCGTGTTGATCGAACGCTCGATCCCGGTGCGGTAATATCGACCGCTGGCCCGAAGTTGCTGAATCCTGAGCGGTTGTCGGATGATGTTGTTGAGCCGACGATGACATAGTCTGGTCGGTTTGGCGAGATGAATGAGCCTGCGTTTCCTGAAGCCCAGAACAAGAGTGATCCGAGCGACTTGAGATAGGAGCCGAGTGTTTGGTTTGATGCCGAGGTGCCGCCGGTGAAGCTGACATTCACAACATGTGCGCCGTTTTCCGCAGCCCATCGTGATCCCTCTTGGAGCGCAAAGAAGCTTGCGGTGCCGTTGGTGTTGTTGGTCACGCGGATAGGCATGATTGAGAAGTTCCAACCGACGCCCACGACTCCGGTGTTGTTGTTACCGCGTGCAGCCGCGCATCCTGCGACGAATGTGCCGTGCCCGTTGATGTCATCGACGAGTCCACCGTTGACTTCTGCTTGGCCGTTGGCCGCGTTGAAACCAGAGATGAGTGATGCTTGAAGATCTGGGTGGTTATCGTCAACGCCTGAGTCACAAATGGCGACGATGACATTTGAGTTTCCGGTATGGAGATCCCATGCAGCGGTTGATTGGAGCCTTGTGTGCTGCCAGCTTGAGCCGAACTGTGAATCGTTCGGGGTGATTGTTGGGTAGAGGGTCCAGTTTGGTTCGACGAACTCGTAGTCGCCGGTCGCGAGCAAGATCGCGGCGAGCTCGCCTTCGCTCATGCCCGCAGGGACATCAATTACATGTTCGTCAACGAACATGCTCGAACGCACCGTGATGGGCATGACGCGTGCGTTGGCGCGTTGGGCCTTGTTGGCTTTGGCATGGACGATGAGTTGTCCAGTGAAGGTTCGTTGGTTCTGTGCTTCGACAAAGGCGACAGGTGATCGCAGCGCGTTTGCAATAAGTGCTTGGTCGCCGGGTTGAAGATCGAGCGACTGCGCAGCGATGGCTGATGTTTGTTGGATGTGCTGTGTGCTAATTGGTTGTGATTCAATAGCAGATGTAGACCCAGCAGCGAGGCACAAAAGTGCAGCGACGAGCGTGTTTGAGAGTGATCGTTGATTAAACATTGTGAAGTCGGCTCCGTATGGTTCTTGTCTTTGGAAATGTGATGGAGAATGGGTGGTTTGGTTTATGGGCATCCTGCTGAGAAGTCGCCAAGGAATGCAGCGATATCAAAGAAGTTAAACAAGCCATCGTTGTTGTAGTCGGCAGCCAAATCGAGGGCCGCGTACAGCGAGAGGAATGTCGAAATGTCAAAGAAGTTGTACACGCCGTCGTCGTTGAGGTCRGCCGGACATGGTGGTTCGATGACGATGAAATCGGTGCTGATCGCGACGCTGTCGACAAACCACTGGTCGTCTGCTTCATCGCCATTGGCGGTAAAGCGGATGGCGGTGGTGCCGCCGTAGGCATCGAACGGGAACGGGAGTTGCACGAGTTCAAACTCTGTTTGATCGATGCCGTCAGAGACAAGCGTGGTGAGTGTGTTCCAGCTTCCGAGCATCGAAAGGTATTCGACATCGAATGTTTCTCCAGATTCAACACCATTGTGTTGGACGAAGAACTGGTAGTAGACCACTTCGAGTGCTTGCGAGACATCGATTTCCGTGCTGGTCATCGTGTCTTGAGAATCGAGCAGTGCGCTCATGGTGCCATCGGGTTCGTTCGATGCGTCGGCTGTTGTTGTCGCGGTACTTGCGTCCCAATCGAACACAAGGGTGATGCCGTTCTCGAAGCTATCACCCCAAGGAAGTGTGTTGTTAGAGAACTCTTTGATGGAGACATTGTCGATGTACCAGTTGTCGGTTGCGTCTGATCCATTGGCGATAAGGCGGAGCTTGAATAGGTCGTGCATGCCCAACCCTGGGAACACGATGCGATGCTGGGTGAGTTCGGATTCATCAATGCCGTTACTGGTCAGGGTGATGAGGTTGGTCCATTGGTTGAGGATGCTAAAGTATTCGATGTCGAGTGTTTCGCCAGCTTCAACCCCGATGTGKSKGKYGWKGMRCYYRMWYKKWRYSAKRWSRYCGCCRAGSRRYCSAKSGCSRAYRRKGASKRWTYCGATAGATTCGGTATCGTTGAGGTTGAGTGCTCCAAAAGAAACACCAACATCACCAACAGGATTGCGCCATAAGCTCGAAAGGGTATCGTCGGGGAAGAAGTCTTCGAACGGGAAGTTGATTGTTGAAGGGCCGAAGATCGCATCTTCTACGCCGCGTCCGATGTTGATGCGTCCCCATCCGGTTTGGTCGTCTTGGCCGGGTGCTTGTTTGTCATCGCATGCGTTGAGGAGAATGAACTCGACTTCGTCAGCGGTAAGTGCGGGGTTTGCGTCATGGACGAGCATAAGTGCGCCCGCGGTGATCGGCGCCGAGAAGCTGGTGCCGGTGGCGAAGGTGTAGCCGCCGGTGCGGTTGGTTGTGCGGATACTCACGCCCGGGGCGATGCAGTCGATCCCGATGCCGGTGTGTGACCATGAAAGCCATGTGTCAGACTGACCCGACGCGCCCACGATGGTGACTTTTTCCCAGTCGTTGACTTGGTTGGCTTGTCCATCGTTGCCCGCTGCGAACACAAGCAGGTGTCCTTCGAGGCGGATATGCCCGCCGGTGGATAGTGTCGCAGAGTCTTCGGCTCCACCAAACGAACAGTTCGAGGTGTAGGCTCCGTTGTCCGATGCCCAGCGCGCACCTTCGAGAATATCGGAGAGGTTTGCGGTGCCCGATGCATTGTTCGAGACCTTGATCGGCATGATGCCAAAGTTCCATCCGATGCCCGAAACGCCGGTGGAGTTGTTGCCAATCGCAGCAGCCGAGCCGGCGACGAGTGTGCCATGCCCGACGGAGTCGTCGTTTACATTCCCGCCATCGACTTGGGCGAGATTATCTTCTGAGTTATAACCAGGAACGAGCGCAGCCATGAGATCTGGGTGATCAAGATCGACGCCCGAATCGCACACGCCGATGATCGTGTCAGATGAGCCTTGGGTAAAATCCCATGCTCGCCCGGTATCAAGCCGATTGGCATCGTGATGCCATTGGGTTCCAAAGAGCGGATCGTTGGGGGTCGTGTCGACTGGATAGCAGATCCAGTCGATCGAGACGAACTCGTAGTCGCCGGTTTGCATGAGTGCTTCCGCTGCAACTTCGGCGCTTACGCCCGCGGGGAGTTTGACCGAGTGCATATCGATATCGTCGAATGCTTCACGAAGCGATGGTGCAAGGCGGGCGCGGGCTTGCACGATTCGATCGTCTGCAATCGCGAGCATGGCTTCGAACTCGACCGCTGCGCTATCGATGATGGCTGCGCCTCGGGTTTGTGAAGCGGTGAATGGTGTTGCTGCTTTGGTCAACGCCGCRTCGCGGGTCACTTGGGTGATCATCTTTGAKCGRGWYTTSACTTGGACATTGAGATAGTCCGAGCGTTCTTTGAGCCCTGGATATTCAACAAAGATGGTTCTTGGTGTGATCGCACCCGTGAGAATATTGGCATCTCGGTCGAGCCAGTTGTAAGCGCGTTGGATCGATTGGATTTGTGAACCCGAGAGAWCAACCGGGACAGCCGGTGAGTCTTGGTTGGTCCTGCTCTCAGTCGTATTGCCAGTTGCAAGCCCGCTGGCAAGGCAGATCATCAGTGCTGAGGCTGCTCGAAATGTTCGTGTGGTGGTGTTCATGATTGCTCGGCTCATTTCTATTTCACGATTCGCATTGGCAGGAATACAAGATACAAGTGTGGGACAGGCTCCCAAAGATCACACTTGTCAAATCGACCATTCGCCAACCCGAGTTGGACTCGGCATGCGGTTTGGAACCATTCGTTCTTGGCCAGCTCATCAAAGCCGAGCATTCGATAGAATGGGCAGGCCTATCAAGTCCGAAAACTCGGCGAATAACAGCCTTTGCAAAGCCAAACGCAAGCCCTGATTGTTTTCCTGCTTCCAACCCAGCGAAGAAGACGCTGGCAGATCAGCACTTGAGAACCCTGATCCATTGAATAATACGCACATGTTGGCGATGTGTTGCATTTGTTTCGGTGCCAAATAGCTGAAAACCAATAGAAAACCCCAGCTTTTTGAAGAGCTGGGGTTTATTTGGGATATTAATATCTGTTATTGGCCGATGGTTTTAGCCGTCGTCCTTTTTCTTCTTTCCAAAGATGTTGTTGAGTTTGTCAGAAACATCCTTCACCGCATCATCGACGGTATCGGTGATTTCTTTGGTGACATCTTCGACCGCTTTCTCAGCTTCTTTGACAGTGTCATCGACCACGGCTTGAACATCTTCAGTGACATCTCCAAGTTGTTCGGTGACACCACTCATGACGCCGTCAAGATTGAGATCACTGATCGCGTCGATACCCAGGTCGCTCAAAGAAGAAAGACTTGAAAGCCCGTTGACGAGCTCGCCGAGGACATCGCTTGGGATGATCCCGCCGCCCGATTCGACCGCCGCGGCGAGCACGGTTTTAATGACGAGGTTGAAGATATCGCCCGCCTTCATGCTTTCTTTTTCGCCGATGTTGTTGAGTTCGATGCGTGGAATATTGATCGCAACATCACCAACGAGCAGCGATACGCCAGGCATATTGGCAACATGAATATTGATGTCTTCGAGGATCAACGATTTGATGATGACATTTTTTCCAGCCTTGGTTTGGTCGGAGGATGACTGATCATCTGACTCAAAGCGTGCAAGGTTTTTGAGAATCTGGTTGTAGTTCGAGGGGTCTTGCCCTTTATCGAGGATGATGTCAATGCCGATAAGATGAATCGTAGGAACGATGTAGGCATCAGCACTGATCGATTCGAGATCGAACGATGCGCTTGTGTTGGCGAGTGTGAAGAAGTGTCCGGTATCGAACCCGCTTGGGTTATCGATGCTCAGCCCACCCATCTCGACAGTGCCCTTGGTGAGGGCGACATCCATTGTGTCGACGGTGGTTTCGACACCCATCGCGTAGGTGCCGCCGTATTCCACAGCGGTCTTGGCGAGCTTGTCGATCTGGCCGAGCCCGAAGACGACCAATCCGACAATGCCTAAAACGACGAGAACGAATAGAACAGCGATGATTTTGATGGCGGTTTTCATGGGTGTACTCCTGTATTTCCCTATGGGTGTCCCTCGATGTGAGTTTAGCATAAAGAAACTCTCGACGCGGTCATCGGTCGGTTTGCCCGCTTAGTTGCTGTAGGTATTGATGAAAACGACTATATCTTTGAAATCGATCGAGCCGCTACCGTCAAAGTCTGCATCGAGATCGTTCGCGTGGAAAGCCTGAAGAAAGAGGGATATATCGAAGAAGTTGAGTACGCCGTCCGCATTAAAATCGGCAAGGTTCTCAAGAACAATAACTTCAAAGTCAGGCATCAGCCGGACCTGTTCATCACCTTCGCCTACTCGGATAATCAGGCTTTGTGTGCCGGCTTGATCGCCAGCAATCAACGAAAACTCGAATACGCCTGGGCTTATCAGTATTGGTGCTGTTGTCGAAACACCATCTGAGGCAGAGATGGACCAGTTGCCCGGCTCTGTGATTGGGAGCAGGTTACCTTGCCAATCGCGGAGCTTGACAACCATGCGATTCGATGATCCTGTGCCAACACGATGGCGAGCGATGACCTCGGTGTGTACCGCATCGATCTTGTTTTCAAGGCTCAAACGCCAAGCGTCGAAAAGATCCGCCAACTGATCAACCGGGTCTGGGTCGGCCTGGCGTTGGTTGGCGATGTTGAGTTCGAGGAAATAATCACCATTAGCGAAGAACCCCGGAGCCGAGAGCGCGGTGCCTCGCGGGTTGTCGATGAGCATGAGTCCGTCATTGCCCGTGTTGGCGATGACGAGATCGAGATCGCCGTTGTTGTTCATATCGATCAGTTCGACAAAGCGCGAGCTTGAGCCAACACGCACAACGCCATCGAAACCAAATCCGCCGATCCCGTCATTAGCAAAGACCTGCAAGTTGCGTTGAGGCGACGATGAAGTGGTGATGATATCAGGGAGTGCGTCATCATTAAAATCGCCAATCGCTAAGCCGATCCCGTTCCGGTTCACGGGGAAGCTGTTGGTCTGCGACCATTGCGTGCCATCATCGGCATAGATCTCGACCCGCCTGCCCGATTCGCTCAGTACAACCAGTTCGCTTTGGCTATCGAGATCAAGATCTGCAAGAACGAGTTTGTTGGGTTGGGCCGCTGTAGCGAGTGTTGTAGTCGTGACAAATCCGTCGAGACCTCTATTTTCAAAGATCGTCACAGCGTTGGCGTCGCGTTGGGCGATGGCCAGGTCGGGCGCGTTGTCGCCGACAAGTTGGCCAATTGTGATCGTGCTTGGGTTGCCGTCGATGAGGATGGTGTCGTTGCCGACAATATGATTCGGGTTGAGCGTGGTGTCGAGCGTAAAGAGCTGGACGATTCCGAGCGAGCCGATAGATACCGCGATTTCATCCGTTGGCCCATCAAGCAGATTGCCCGCAGCGATCCCGGTGGGGGCTGCCGGGAGCGGATGCGTGACCAGTTCGCCAAGTACGCCGGCATCCTGCCCCAGCATGATCGCCAAAGTCGGCGGCGATGCCAGCGCGATCGCCACATCGTCATAACCATCATTATTAAAGTCGCCCGTCGCCATGCCAATGGTCTGGGCCGCCCCAATCGAACGCACATCCATAGGCAACACATGCGAAAGCGGATCGCCAGCGTTGGCGGTGTTCATAAAAATTGAGATCTCGTCGAGGGTCGCATCGCCAATGATGACATCAGGAAACCCGTTGTGGTCGAGATCGGCGATGGTCATACCACCAGCCGCGTTGGTAATCGGATAAAACGCGCGGACCGCGTCGATGTCATCCGCCCGCGTGCCGAGCATGTAGCCGACATGGGCGCTCTTGAACGGGCCGGGTGGTGGCGAGCCGCATCCGGTCGGGTCGGCATTGGAACACGAACACCGTCCATCGCCCCCGCCAGCTTGTGCTGCTTGCATCGCGGCCATTAATCGCCCGGGCAAATCAGAATCCGTATTGATAATCGCATCGACCGCATCTTGCACAACATTTGGTCCAGAGAGAATATTGCCCTGCACCGTATAGACGATGTCGTCCGCCGGGCCGGGGCGTCCGCGTTCGATCCTGCCGGTAATCCCGCCTGCCCAGTTCGCGTTCTGGATTCCCGAATAGGTCAGCGTCTCGCCATCAGCCGTGATGATCCCGTATTGGCGATTATCGTGCCCAGCATCGCGTTGTGCGAGTTCTTCAAGCACCGATTCGAGTGGCACGCCCTGCAAAAGCCGATCCCGGATCAGCATCCGCGTAAACCCACTGCCATCCACCGCAGACTGAGCCGTGACCGCACCGATGCCCGTAATCAGCACCGGCGTTTCTCGGCGGAGATCAATCGTCTCGACACAGGTCGCCGACGCGATGACAATCTCGCCGGTACGGGTGTCCACGATAAGGATCGACCAGGTCGCACTGGCAGGCGAAGCAGCGAGGGCGAGGGCAGCAGCCGAAGCGAATAGACAGCGATGAAAAAGGGGCATATAAGCGTTTCCTTGGTGATAGAGCAGCAGACGCCCTCTTTGCATCGGCGTGGTTGTTCAAAGAGCTTACCGGAAAACGAGCACAAACACAACAAAAAACGCCTCTACGCCTCTGATGGTGTGCCTTTGGAGTGGGAGGCGGATGAAATGGAATCTTTGCCCCTCCCTGCGCCCCGCGGGG
>NVSM01000034.1 GCA_002401225.1 bacterium | reverse complement strand
GTCGGGCTGTTTAGTTCGATGAGCGGTTTGATCGCGAGTTGGTTGTTGGAATCGCCTGCGGATAAGGAATGACTCAGTACCGCAACTGGACTGTTCGCACATGGCGGCCGTCTTTGAGGAGGACGGCGTAGAAGTGGTCGAAGCTGGTTTCTTCGAGATCGGGCAGGGATGGACCGCCCAGAGCAGCGATGATTGTGGGCACGGTGTTGGAGTGGGCGATGATGAGGGTGGCGTTTGCAGAGTTCGATGCTCGGATGCTTGTCGCCAGACCGGTCGCGTCGAATGGGGGATAGATGGTTGATGTGATGCCGGCAGCGGCAGCTGATGGGGCAGCGGTCTGGATCGATCGGTTGGTGTTGGTGACATAGATCGCGTTGAGCTGTTCGTCTTGGATCATGTTGGCGAGTAGGATCGCGCGGGCTTGGCCTTGGGCGTTGAGACTCGGGTTGCTGCCAGAGTTTGGATCGGTGTCGGCGTGTCTGAGTACAAAGACGATTTGGTTTTCCGCCAGCCCGATCTGTGCTGGTGCTGGTGCTTGGGCCGTCTTGGCGGTTGGCTGGGCAAAGCCAAAGGCCGCGATGA
Organism: bacterium; assembly: GCA_002401225.1. GTDB lineage: Bacteria > Planctomycetota > Phycisphaerae > Phycisphaerales > UBA1924 > UBA1924. The sequence continues at coordinate 29,753 of NVSM01000034.1, read as the reverse complement.
GCGTGATGGCGAGCGAAACAATTAATGTGATCACTGTGATTGATGTCGTGGTTTTCATTGTGGGAATCCTGTGCTGTGATTATGTGCTGTGATTAGTGGAGGTCTGCGCCCTTTGATTCAAAGTAGGCTCCAAGCCCTTCGCGGGCTGCGTAGCTGAACTTCTTTGCGATGGCCTGCGACCATGTCGCCGGCTTGGCGCCACGATCGACGAGGTATTGCTCGTACACCTTATCATACCGATCGATGCTGGCGTTGGTTTCATCATCGGACGGGTATTGGTTTTCATACAGCACCGAATCTGGCGCAAGGCGCGGGCGATGTGTTGGTGATTCATCGGGGACGCCGACACATAAACCATAGAACGGCATCACACCCTTGGGCAAGCCAAGAAGCTTGTCGACCGCAGGCAGGTCATTGCGAAGCCCGCCGATGTAGCAGGTTCCATAGCCGAGCGATTCGAATGCGAGGACGAAGTTCTGGGCGAAGAGTGATGCGTCGATTGATGCAACGAGGAACGCTTCGAGTCCGGTTTCGTAGGGCTTGTTGGCGCGTTCGAGGATGAGCATATGTTTTCGAAGGTCGCCGCAGATGATGAAGAAGGCTGCGCAGTCGTGAACCTTTTGTTGAGGCCCGCAGAGATTGGCGATTTTTTGTCGCTTGTCACCATCGGTGATGTGGAGTACGCAGTAGGGCTGGACAGACGACGAGGTTGCGGCTGCTTGGCCTGCGAGCATCGCTTCGTCAATATGAGCTTGTGGGATCGGATCGTTGGTGTATGTCCTGATCGATCGATGTGCCCGCATGGTGTTGATGGTTTCATTCATGCCCGAAGGATAGGGGGACAAACTGGGTTTGGCCGGTGCGGATCATTTGGCGGATGTAGGGTTCACACAAGGCACAGCCAGTTGTGCATTTGGTTTTTGTGCGGAGATGATCGAGGATGGTATGTTCATCATCAACACCAGATTGCCGCAGACGGTCGATGAGTGGAAGCATGTCTTTGAACATGACGAAGTGACACACGCATCGATCAACCCTGTTCGCTGGCATCATTTCCACCGCTCTGGGCTTTGGACATAGTTTGGATCGTTGGTTTTCGAGATTGAACCGATTCCATGTTTGGCAATTGACTTCGCTTCTGGATCGTGTTTTTCTTTGGTCACCGAGCCGTCGGCCCGGGCGGTGATGGCTTGGCCAAACCCTTCGCCCTTTGGTTTGCCGTGCCGAAAGGCGGTGGTGGGCGAGAAGTTTTCTCGCCAGCCCAAGCCAGGCGTGAAGAGTTTGGGCGGGTCGAGCAGTGCAGAGTTGGAGGGTTGGCCGCTGAACAATGCGATGAGTGTGTCGGCAAACACAAGCTGCGAAGATGGTCGATGCAGGCTCGCAACGCGAATCGTTCGTTGGTTGTAGAGCGAAAAGTAGCCTGTGGTGGACGGGGCTAATCCATACGCGTTGTAGCCGTAGGTCGAGGTGAATCCGTTGGTCGAACCTTGGGTGTGATATGAATCGGTTGGCTGGTTTGGGCATTCAAAGACAGAAGTGTCGCCGGGCGATGCACTGAGGTATGGGGTGAGTGTTCCTGCGTTGTGATCGAGTGTTTGATTCGCWATGTTTTCGGAGCCGTACCAATATTGGCGAGTGATGCCCGAGGCTCGCAGGTGAGGCATCGCGTAGCCTCGGTAGTCGTCGGTGTACATGATCCAAGCGGTGACGAGTTGGCGTTGGTTTGAGGCACAGATCGTTGCTTGTGCAGATTGCTTCGCGCTGCTTAGCGATGGGAGCAAGATGCCTATGAGCAGCGCAATGATGGCGATGACGACTAAGAGTTCGATGAGTGTGAAGGCCCGGGATGGATCGCGTGTTTGGGTCATCTATGGAGTTGGTCAATGAGTTGGTCGATGGTGATTTGACCCTTTGTATATCGGCTCATAAGTTGTAAAGGCGTGAGTGGGGTCGGTGCGAAGGCGTGGATGCCGTTGGCTCCGGGGGTATAGATCCATGAGCCGAGCATCGCGGGGGTTGAGCCGGTGCCTGCGTATTGCTCGACGATGAAGTTGGGGTCGGTTGGGAGCTTGGTGAGATCAATCAACGCGATATCAGTGTTGTGGCYGATGAAATTAGTGATGGTTGTCTCGGGGAGCGTGCCGACGAGAAGCATTGGGGTGTTGTCGAGTATGAATGCGATGGGTTGGTGTGTCCAGCCGCCCAGCGAGAGGAATGATTCGCCGCGATCCCAGTAGCCGTTGGTGTTTGCGTCGTCGAGTGTATCGGTTGCCGAATCCCAAAGTACACTCGCCGAGTTATCATTTGTTTCATCGATGTATTGAATGCTTGGGAGCGAGCCAAAGAACGGGAGTGCATCGGTGGTGCTGATCGGAACACCGCCGGAGACGATGACATCTCCCGAGGGTAAAACGATCGGGGTTGCGTCGGTGCGGTTGGTTGGGACGGACCAGGCGAGTTGCCCGGTGTGCTTGTTCACCTTGACGGTGTTGGAGTTGAACTGAAGCCCTGAGAAGTTATACGACGAGGCATAGACATGGCCTTTGGCGATTGAGACGCCTGAGAAAAAACCAGCGTTGATGGTGTTGGTGAATGTCCAAGTCGGCGATGGAGCTGTTATTGCAGCTGCATCGAAGGCATGGATCAATCCTGCTTGCGAACTCGATCCTGATGCCGTCGCAACAAAGACTATGCCATCGGCGTACGCTGGGGTATTGCCAGAGCTGTCGCCACTGAGCGAAGCCTGCCAAACGATCTCGCCGGGCTGGAATGGATTTTGGGTTAGGTGAAATGGATCGGTATTGATGCAAGTGAGCTTTGAGGCGTTGCCGCCGCCGAAGGAGTAGTTGGTGATGAATGCGCGATCGTTGTGCCGGAGATCGGAAGTGATCACCGGCGAAGCATTCACAACGATGCCGTTGATCGGGGTGGACCAGTTTTGTGCGCCGGTTGTCGTGTCAATCGCGATGAGCTGATTACTGATGGCGATGATGATCTGTTGGTGTTGGATATCAATCGCAGGCGTCGACCAAGAATCAAGAATCGCAGCCGGGATCGGTGTTGCCCATATGAAGCTTCCTGTGAAGCGGTTATACGCAACAGCAAAGCTCGATCCAGGTTGGGCAGGGTTGGTCGCGAGAGTGTAGACCTGCGATCGATCAACAACGAGCCCGGTTTGAGCGATGGGGATATAGGTCGTCGTGCCATCGCCCAATGCGATCCAGGTCGGCGATGCGAGTGTTGGAATGTTAGGCGATAGACGAGCGGTGCTTTGTCGGCGGGTGTTGCCGCCGAAGTGTGACCAGATGGAAGCATCATCAATAACCTCTGGCTGCTTCTGATTCACCGATGGGAATGGGGTGCTTTGTGCGCACAAGCCTGTACATGTTGCGGCGAGTAGAAGAATCTGGAGTTTGTGAATCATGGGGCGTCCAATCAAAGGCGGAAACAATCTGCCCGGGTTTCCCCGAGCAAACTGTCATCTCTCTCCGCTCCCAAAGGGGTGGGAACGGGAATGAAAATCGTTACGCTCGGCGTCTGCGTGCCGCAGCCAAAGCGCCAATGCTCAAGAGCATGAATGCGCCCGGTGCAGGAACCACCGCGACCGCATCAATCTCAAAGGCTTCGCCCGATTCGTTGAGGAATCGAACATAGTTGGCCGAGTTGAGTCCGGTCGAGGAGATATCGATGCCAACGCCACCCCCCGAGCCGTTGTAGAGATCGATGATCTGTGAGAAGGAAAGGTTGGCTAAATCTGAGAGCATCAACGATGGGTCCATTGCTTGGGTGAAGTCTGTTTCGATCGAGCCGATGCTGCCCGGCGTCGGAAGATCGAAATCGGAGTACCCAAGCGTTGGGAACAGATCAAGCGTGGTGATCGCAGCGGTGAACCAGTTGGTGCCGTCGTTGGATACCTGGATGGTTGCTTCGCCGCCAGCACCAAAGATGAACGGGTTGGAGCCGATGACGCCGGTACCATCGTTGGATGGGTCGGCGTCGAACCATGAGGTGTCGCTGAACCCGGCGTTAGAGAACACGATGAAGTCGATGCCATACGCGTGTGATGCATCGTTGGTGATGGCGGTGTCGAACCGGAGATCAAGATGTCCGCCACTACCGATCGAAACAAGTTCATCGGTTCCAAAGGCCGGGTTGAATGGGGTGACGCCGCCGGGGAAGATGCCTTCGCCGGTGAATCGTTCGGCAGCACCAAGCGCGGTGTTTGCGTCGTTGTAACCGATCGCCGAGTTTGATCCCGCGTCATAGGACAACACGCTCGATGCGTATGGATTGGCGAGGGTGAGGGATGTGGTGACAGCGATGGCTGACGATGTGATGATTGCACGCATGTGCTTCTCTCTTTCCGATGCGTTCGCGGCATCGTGAATCCTGTGTTTGCACACAGACTCCCCNKGATGAACAAATCATCGGCAWCGCGGGTTCAAAGAGATGGTGGGGAGGGTTCGCTTGGGAAGGAGGGCGAACAAGTCCACCAACCCCAATCGCGAGGGCCGACATACATGTTCGAGGCAGGTCTTCCGGCTCTGGGTTCAATCCGCTCGGCCTTCCCGATGAYKCANMAKRSWCKAYCAGTGGCTTGYGACTCACTGATMAAGTGGTCRCACAGAGCAGACATCACAACCCATTACGGCGGCGCGTCCGCGGCGGCTTTTCACCGCACTTCCCTTTTCACCCGGATGGAAACAAATCCCCGGGCACCAAGAACAGACAAAGCCTAGCCGATTATCTGGGCACAAGCAAATTGCACAAGTTTGAGGGCAATAATCATCCCTCCCATGAATGAAACCGACCTCCAAACCATGCTCCAGTCCCGATTCGGGCTGCAATCACTCCGCCCGCTCCAGCAGCAGATCATCGATCGCGTGATGGATGGCGGCGATGCCCTCGTGGTCATGCCGACCGGCTCGGGGAAATCATTGTGCTTCCAGTTGCCGGCGATTGCGATGCGTGAGGAGTCTGGTGGCGAGGGTGTTGGATTGGTGTTCTCGCCTTTGATTGCGTTGATGGAAGATCAGGTTGCGGCCCTTCGCAAGAAGGGGATCAAGGCTTCGTATGTGAACTCAACGGTGCGCAAGCAAGAGCGGCTCAAGCGGTACAAGAAACTCGCAGCCGGCGACTATGAACTTTTCTATGCAACCCCCGAACGCATGGAGAAACCAGATTTTCGCGAGGCACTCGATCAGGTGCCTGGCGGCGTGAATCTGCTCGCAATTGACGAATGTCATTGTGTGACCAAGTGRGGGCATGATCTCCGCCCGGCGTACCAGAAGATCGGTGAGTTTCGCAGGCAGCTTGGCGATCCGGTCACGATCGCATTGACCGCGACGGCAACCAAGCCTGTGCGTGAAGATGTCCGCACAGTGTTGAAACTGGATATCGACGAAATGCCTTTGTTTGCAGCTCCGGTCGATCGTCCAAATCTGAAACTGAGTTCGAGTATTGTCTGGGACGACGGCGAGAAGATCGAACACATCAAGGCGATCGCCAGCAGGACCAATGCGACCGGGATCGTGTATTTCACGCTGATAAAGAACCTTGAGCAGATGGCGGCTCGCTTGCAAGAAGCGATGCCCGGGCGCGAGATCGAAATCTATCACGGGCGGTTGCACCCCAAAGAGCGAACACGCGTGTATAACCGATTCATCGAAGCCGGCCCTGATGATGGTTTGATTCTCTTTGCGACCAATGCATTCGGGATGGGTGTCGATAAGCCCGATCTGCGATACATCGTGCACGGGCAAATCCCGGCGTCGATCGAGGCGTATCACCAAGAGGTCGGGCGAGCCGGGCGTGATGGCCAAGACTCCATCTGTGAGATGCTCTACTGCCAAGATGATCTCGCGATCCAGCAAGAGTTCATCCGCTGGCAGAATCCAAGTGCCGATCTGTTGATGTCGGTGATGAGCGCGATCGAGGCGCGGTATGCCGAGGACAATTTCGATGATGACGACATGCGATTGATGGTCGTAGGCAAGGGGCACGCCCACGGCATGGGCGGCGGCATCATGGACTACTGCCTGATCCGACTCGCCCAGCTCGGAGCGATCGAGCTCACCAGTATCCGCTCAGAAGGCGGGCGGGGGCGGTACAGGTTCGTACGATCGCTTGATGACGATGAGCTCGATGTGGCCGCGATCGCAGAAAAGAACCAGCGGGACCTCATGAGGCTCCTTGATGTCGTGAAACTGACCAAAGCCGAGTCAATCCCCGAGTATGTCAACGACTATTTCGACCTCTAAGCAGTTTGGGTCTACCATAGAAACCACTTAAAAACACCCCCCGAAAGGAAACGCAATGAGCGACCCAATCACCGAAATCATTATCGAAGACCTCACCGTTGGCGAAGGCGAAGAATGCCAGCCRGGCGCGACCGTCAAAGTYCACTACAAGGGCGAACTCATGGACGGCACCGTCTYCGAYTCATCCCACGGCGGCGAYTCGATCAACTTCCCACTCGCCAACCTGATCCAGGGTTGGCAAGAAGGCATCCCGGGCATGAAGGTCGGCGGCAAGCGCAAGCTCACCATCCCATACATGAAAGCCTACGGCGAAGCCGGCGCTGGCGGAGCGATCCCACCCAAGGCCGACCTGATCTTCGAGATCGATCTCCTCGGCGTCAGCTAAGAGAAGATTCAAAGTATGCCTAAGCCAACGGTTTCCATCGTGATGCCCAGTTTCAACCAAGCACAGTTCTTGGAGGAGGCCATCACGAGCATTCTTGATCAACGCGACCAGATCCACGAGTTCATCGTCCTCGACGGCGGCTCCACCGATGGATCAGTCGAGATCATCGAGAAGTATGCTTCGGAAATCGATCACTGGCAATCCAAACCCGACGGCGGTCAGTCCAATGCGATCGCCGACGGGTTTTCTCGTGTTACTGGGGATGTCATCAACTGGATTAACTCCGACGATGGAATCCTCCCCGGCGCGATCTACGCGGTCCGCGAACGATTCGCAGCGGATGAAGAGCTTGGATTGATCGAAGGCAACACGGTGGTGATCGATGCGGAATCGAATATTCTCCGTTGCGATCGCCGGGCTGGACCATCGAAGTGGTGGGTGCAGCACGGATATCTGCGAACGCGTCAGCCAAGCACATACTACCGCCGAGAGTTGTACAACCAGGTTGGTGGCGTCGATCGAGCGTTGCAATGCACGATGGATACAGATTTGTGGTATCGATTGATTCCCGCGACCAAGTGTGTTCGTATTAAACGATACATCGGCATCCATCGCAYTCATGAAGACGCCAAASGGCAGTCGTGGGGCGATGTGTATCGAGAAGAGCGGGAAATGCTCGACACGCGATATCCCAAACTCCGCAAACGCCCGATCAAGCATCAGATCGGACGCGTCGCCTACTACGCTACACAAGCATTCAACGGGCGAGGCGCAGGGGCAAAGCGCGATACCGCCGAGTTTTCAGGTAAGCCTTTGGCTGAGGCATTCCCCGATGAAACCGCTGCGTTGCGTGCATAAGCAAATACGATTTATCGTTCGTACATCTCTTCGATCATCGCATCGAACTTGCCAATATTTTGCTCAACCGTATCCTGAGGCCCCCAGAGCTTAATCAAAACTTTGGTAGTTGGGAGTTCGATTACGACTGCGTGGATCGCGTAGAAGGGGGCGCCGTTGCTTGAGCTCTTGGCGTTTGGATCAACATAGGTGCCCGAAAGATCAAGGGTGGTCACCTGATAATCCATGACCGTCTTTGTGGTGATCTTTGCTTTGGTGCGTCCTGAGAATGTATCGGTGATCACCGATTCGAGCAATCGCCGCAGCTGCATCGGCGAGCTGGTTTCTTTAGTGAACGCGATCGATGCGTTGCCCAGCGGATTCTGAATATACATCTCAGCGAATCGGCTTCGGCTCGGCACCGCCATGAGCCAATCTTCGGGCATGTCCCATGCAAAGCCCGCAGCCTGTGCATATTCTTCGTCGCTGTAGGTGATCGCGAGCCCGTTCTCAGGAACGGTCGAGTTCTGCATCTGCGAACCAATATTCACCGCTTTGTCGCGGGCACGCCCATAGATCGATTTCGATCCTTGCTCGGCGGTCCACTCTCGTTTCTCATCGAGATAGAGTTTCTCTGGCTCGGGTTCAGGCTCGGGCTCTTCGATTTCGGGCTCTGGCTCGGGTTGCTCTTCTTGAGCCGGAGGCGTTTGGATGCCTTGGTCTTCTGCAAGATCATCAAGGTAGCTCGTGTCCGCTTCAAACTCAGGTGTCGGCGTGCTTGTGTTCGAGCTGGAGTCAGAACAACCTGGGATAGCCAGAAGAGTCGAGCATGCGAATACGGAGAGAGCGATAGAATATGGTTGAATCATGATGTGAGTCTAGGTCGCTGTGAGTTGAGGAGGAGGGCCAGAATTAGAATCAGCCAGAGCGAACGGATGATCCCTCAATCATCCGTTCATCGCCCTAGCTGATAGAACTCATTATGTCATATCTGAGACCTAGAACAACTGTATAAAACTATAATTTGCCAAAAACGCCACTTTCACAAAAATAACACCCATAACCAGCCCATAACCAGGGGGGTTATTTCCAGATATCAGTCGTGATCAGCTCAACGGAGTTCCCAGACGGGTCTCGAAAGTAGATCGATTTTGCCAGATACGATCTTTCCCATTCGATCTCCTTCTCAATGGCGATCCCATGTTCGGAGAGCCGATCGAGCCAGGCTTGATAGTCACTCAGCTGAATTCCAAGCCCAATGTGCCCAGGCCCACGCGCTCCGTGAGACGGCACACCACGCCCGGGTTGGTCTGAAATTTTGGGGTCAAAGATCAAAAGCACCTGGTTGGCATCAATTCGAAAGAGCGTCATCAGGTTTGATTGGCCAGCGGGCATATCAAGCCCAAGCACTTCGTGATAGAACCAAACCGCTTCATCGATGCTGTTGGCGTAGAGAACGGTTTCGAGGATTGATTGGGGTTTCATATTCAACTGTAGCGACGGAGCAATAGGAATTCTGTACACTCATTGCAACGGGTAGGTTCAGCACATCGTCATGCCGCCATCGACGGCGATGGTTTGGCCGGTGATGAACCGTGCTTCGTCACTCGTGACATACGCCACGGCTGCCGCGATATCTTCGGGCTGACCGAGTTCACGCGTGGAGATCATGCCCTTGACATGCTCGGTGACTGCTGCCGGCAGGTCTTTGGTCATGTCGGTGATGATGAATCCAGGGGCGACACAGTTGGCCGTGATATTCTTCTTGCCCAGCTCGCGTGCGATGGTTTTGGTGAAGCCCATCAATCCAGATTTTGCCGCCGCATAGTTCGCCTGSCCAGCGTTGCCGACVAVGCCAGAGGTCGARGCGATRTTGCAGATGCGMCCRAACTTRCCCTTCATCATYGGRCGRGCCGCGGCYCGRCACGCGACAAACACGCTCTTGAGATTCGTGTTGATCACATCGTCCCATTCTTCATCGGACATGCGAAGGATCAGGTTGTCTTTGGTGATGCCAGCGTTATTGACGAGGATATCGAGCCTGCCATGCTCTTTGAAAGTGCCTTCGACCATCTCGGCAACGGCGGTGAAGTCTGAGATATCACAAGTCATCGCGTTAGCCGAACCGCCCGCAGCTTCGATTTCAGCGACGAGTTCATCGAGCGGCCCTTGCGAACGAGACACACATACCACATGACGCCCGTCAGCTGCAAGGCGAGTAGCGATTGCACGCCCGATTCCTCGGGATGCTCCGGTGACGATGGCGACGCGTTTGTCAGTCATTACTTATCCTTATAGGGAGTTTACAGTTCTGTTTTTGTAAATGGTAGCCTTGCATTATCTCGTTCAAAGGCACTTCCGTATGGCGAGTCAAGCAGGTTTTGAACATCAGGATCGATTTCGATTACCGTGGATATCGCATTGAGAGTGATATTGTCTGGATCGTTTGCGTACTCGTCAGACTCGGTGCCGGCAAAGAATCTCCAGCCACTATCTGCGGGCTTATCAGGTTCTTCGCGATACATAAACAAGATTTTGTGACGATCAACACTAACGAGCTTTGAAACGAAAGCATATCCATCCATTTTGACTCCTCTAGTCCAAAATTAAGTTATGAAACGGCTGCTGGTTCGTTGTGGCCTTGGACTTTGGTTGGGCGATTGATGCGACGCATCATGCCGCCGAGCGATTTGCCCGGTGCGAGTTCGTGGAACTGGACGCCTTCATTGTTTGCGATGAGATGCTCGCAGCATGCTGCCCAGCGAACGGGCGAGGTGAGTTGTTCAACAAGACGCAAACGAATTTGGTCTGGGTCCGCTTCATGAGGCAGCGCGGTCACATTGGACATCACAGTGCAGCTTGTAGCGTTGATATGTGTTGCACACAAGGCTTCGCCGAGTTGGTCGGCTGCGGGCTGCATGAACGGCGAGTGGAACGCGCCGGCAACAGCCAATCGTGTCGCACGCATACCCATCTCAGAAGCCACTGCTTCGGCCCGATCACACGCGTCGGCTGCGCCAGAGATCACGACCTGACCCGGTGCATTAAAGTTGGCTGCAACAAGAATGTCATTCTCGCGAGCCTTATCACACACCGCATTGGCTTTCTCTTCGTCGGCTCCAATAAGCGCGACCATCGAAGATGGCGATGCCTGGGCTGCTTCTTGCATGGCTTTGCCTCGCAACGCAACGAGTTTGAGCCCGTCTGCAAAGCTAAACGCACCCGCGAGGTGGAGCGCGGTGTATTCGCCGAGCGATAAGCCCGCAGCCGCGACCATGTTCAGGTCTTTGGTGGTGAGGTTTTCGCCATCGAGCCAACCAGCGAAACACGCAACAGATGCGGTGTAGATCGCAGGCTGCGAAACATCGGTCCGGTTGAGCGTGTCGGCKGGGCCWTCAAAGCARAGYGTCGAWAGMGGAGCMCCGAGCGAWTCGCCMARSRYYTCRTCWGCCTGYTCRAAGATKGMYCGKGCWGCTTCSGATGYWTYRCACCAGAGTTTGCCCATCGAAACCGTTTGYGCCCCTTGRCCWGGRCAAAGRATRATRTTGYTCATKKGWRTYYCYYYMWCAAKAKRRYGWKKWKTYYMARRNCTGCCARAGSSWCGAACCCCAWGTSAGSCCMGCRCCRAAKGCWARGAACATGACYTTSTSSCCAGCTTTGAGCTTGCCAGATTCTTTGAGTTCTGCAAAGACCAAAGGCACCGATCCGGCAACGGTGTTGCCATATTTATGAATATTGACGAGTAACTTCTCTTCAGGAATCCCAAAGCGTTCGCGTGCAGAATCAAGAATGCGAAGATTCGCCTGATGGCATACAAAGTGATCCACTTCATCAGCGGACATCTTTGCATCTTCGAGCGTGTCGGCGATCACCTGTTGAAACTTGTTGACCGCAAACTTGAAGACCGCTTTGCCGTWCATTTGGACATAGCCGCACTGTGTAGGATCAAACTCGATTTGTTCGGGGAAGTCGAGTTCAGAGAGCGGAATAAAGAGGTGCTTGCCGCCGCCGCCATCCGAGTGCATCCGATGGGCGATCATGCCCTTGGCTGATTCATCCGTCCGGCGAAGAATCATCGCGCCCGCGCCATCTCCAAAGAGAATCGCTGCGCCACGACCAGTAGTCGAGTAGTCAATAAACCGTGTGATGCAGTCGGCTCCGATGATGCCAATGGTTTTATACGCGCCAGATTTAATCATCGCGTCCGCCATCGACATGATGTAGACAAACCCAGAGCAGGCCGCGTTCACATCCATCGCGCCGATATGCCTCGCGCCGATTTCATTGGCAACAATACACGCAATCGAAGGCGTGGGGGAGTCGGGGGTCATGGTCGCGACAAGCAAAAGATCAAGCTCGCTCGCGTCAATCTTGGCGTCGGCTAATGCGTTGTTGATCGCTTTGATGGAGATTTGCGAGGTGCGCTCGCCATTAGATTGATCTGCGCGTCGCCGTTCGGTAATGCCGGTGCGTTTGACAATCCAATCACTGGTTGTTTCCATGCACTCTTCAAGATCATGGTTCGTCAATCGAGATTCGGGGAGGCACAAGCCAGAGCCGATGATTTCAACACCGAATCGGTTGTTGGTAGCACTCATGATGCGGGTTCGCCTTGGTTTGCACTCGCTTGGTTTGTGATGACTGGTTTGACCCGAGCCAAACTGTGCGGCTCAATGTGGGCAACTTCGTTGAGCCTTGCGATGATCTCGTCGTTGACATGCCCACGCACATACTCAAGCGTGTTCCTGATCGCTGATTTGATGGTGCGTGCTTCAGCACTTCCATGTGAAATCATCATCACGCCGTTGAGTCCAAGCAGCGGGGCGCCGCCGTACTCGTGATAATCGTTTTTCTTGTAGATCGATTTGACGATCGGTGCAAACTGAGCTGCGAGCTTTGGATCTTGCTCTGCAATTTCTTGCCCAATCGCTTGGAAGATACTCTTTGCAAAGCCTTCTGCCATTTTGAGTACCGTGTTGCCAACAAAGCCATCAGTCACAATCACATCAGCGACACCAGCAAAGATATCGCGTCCTTCGATGTATCCAATGTAGTTGATGCCCGGAGTTCGCTTGAGCATCTCGGCGGTCTCTTTGGCCAGCCCGTTGCCTTTGCTTTCTTCGGAACCAATGTTCAAAAGCCCAACGCGAGGCGATTTTTCACCAAGCACACGCCGAGCATAGACATCGGCCATGACTGCATATTGCCAAAGGTGAGTCGCACGCGGTTCTGGGTTGGCACCAGCATCACAAAGAACGACCGGGCCATGGAAGGACGGGAAAGTCACCGCAATGCCAGGGCGATGCACGCCCTTGAGCCGTTTCATGTGCATCTGACCCGCAGCGACACACGCGCCGGTGTTGCCCGCAGAGATCACAGCATCACACCGAACCTCGGCCTTCTTGGATCCGAGCTTGGCCATCTTGACGATGGTCGAGTCTTTATATTGACGAACCGCAACCGTTGGCGAAGCACCCATCGGGATCACTTCGCTGGCGTGTTCAATTTCAAGTCGTGAATCGTTGATATCTTTGCCACGCAGATAGTTCTCGATAAGGCTTTGATCGCCAATAAGAACGAGCGTGTCAGTAGGGCTGAGCAGATCAAGCGCGTCGATGCATCCGTCAAGGATAGCGTTCGGCGCGTTGTCGCCTCCCATAACATCAATTGCAATGCGAATCGACAAGGTCGAGCTCCCGCGTTTGAAACAGATGGATGTGCTTTGGTTTAGCCGTTAATGCCAATACCGAGCTTACGAACCTTGATGCGAAGACCCGGGCGAACATAGCCGGATTCTGGGCATGCACGGTGCGACAGCTTAGGCATGCCGCTCAAAGGGCAGATCGTTGGTATCTTGCCGGTAATCGCGTCGTGTGAACGACGGCGTTTGGATCGGCCGATGCTTTGGCGTTGTTTTGGAAGCATTGACGCTCTCCTTATGACTCAAGCGTTGCTTGCCTCATAAAAAGGCGGGCGATGCTCGGGTGCTCATTATGCTGCGAAAAGACACAGCGGGATTCCCTGAAAATCCTCCCGCGACATCGCAGGAGATTGGACGCCAACGATAGTCATTCAACCATCAAGAGTCAATGCACATACCAGTGGACACAACCCGAGTAAGGGGCTATATTTGCCCAGCCAATATGCCTCCCTAGCTCAATTGGTAGAGCAGCGGACTCTTAATCCGCGTGTTCAGGGTTCAAGTCCCTGGGGGGGTACTTCAAGAAGCACACTTGGACCGATTTTTCCCTCAAAGATCGTGATCGAGTGTGTTTTTTCTTTTATCGTTTTGATCGAATTATTGGGATAAGTTAGGTGCTGATGGAGAGCAATCATGGCAGGCGGACGCGAGTTTTCATCATCACAACGCAAAATTATCAACCGATATTACGATAATATCGACAACATCGTCATCACTCGGCTCGGGGAGATCGCTACCGACATGGTTCTGGCAATGGGTGATGCCAAAAAACTCGATCGACTCTGGAAACGAGCCGAGCAAGCACTCGCCAAGGTAAAAACAAAGGACGGCACCAAAGACCCCGCGATCGAGAAGATGCTCGCATCACGCGATCTCGAAGCCTTGGGCAAATTGATCACCAAGCTCAATCGCTAATTACAATCACTTCGATTTGGATTTTGACTGCTCACTCTTCGCCATCGCAGCTGTGATCTCGTCGTGCTTATTGCAGTACATCACAACAGTCGAAACTACCGTCGCATGCGACCAGGTCAAAGGCGACACCGACATCGGCGCACCCGAATACGGRTCRAACTGCTCRGCSAGCACMCCCGAWTCRAGCGTGTGRYYMACSGTCCAWTCCARSAKCGRCATCGCRWSCTTRAGATCWTCMAYCGTCTTGGCGATCGCRATMTGATACTGCGCCTGCCAGAGYGTRCAGATCACCCAAGGRTTSCCCGGSAYATCGTCGGTCTTYTCGCACTCGACCTGGTGATAGTAATCCCGTTCATAGCGTGCGCATCCGCCGACATCGGTTTTGATCCACAAGCGTTTGCGTAATGATTCCATTTCAAGCTTCACCAACGGATCGTCGGCTTCAAACGCACCAAACGCGAACAGCGCATAGTTCGCGCTGTCGCGGGTCATGTCGAGCCGATAAGTGCCGTCTTCGAGCGGGATCGCCATGCGTGCGAACTCCTTGCGTTCGTTGTGCCACATATGGCGACGCAACGCGCCCTTCATCCGTTCTGCGCCCTCGCGGAACGAAGCTGCCCGATCCATCTCACCGAAGTCTTGTGCGAAATCAGCTGCTGCGTTGAGCGCACCGATGGTCGCGGCGACGGTAAAGGTATGAATCCCTCGCCGTTCTTCCCACAAATCCCACGATTGCAAAGGCAATCCATTGTGGTCTCGATGCTCAAGCATCCACATCGCTGGGCGGACAACAAGACTGATATACAAGGGTTTAATGAACTCGACATCGCGGAAGGCTTCGAAGTGTTCACGCAATGCCCAAAGCGTCAGCGCAGTCTCGTCTTGCTGAATCGGCAAGATCGCTTGCCCGTCGATCATCCAAGGATGCCATGAACTCGCCAGCCGACCCTCGGGGGTGTACTTGTGTAAGAAGTAAGGCTTATCGCCGATGCAATCATGCGCAAACCGGAAAAAATTTCGGCTCAGTTCGCTCTGCCCAGCAAGAATCAACGAATGGGCAACAAGTGCCCCGTCGCGCATCCAACAGTATGAATAATGATCGCCTGCGAAGTGGGTAATGTCTGAGTCGTTTGCTGCGATAATCGCGCCGCCGTTGTCGATTTGCGTGCGAAGAATCAACTGGCTCTGGTAGTACAAGTCTTGTATCGGCTCAGGCAAGATATCCGTGTTGATCGGTTCTTTGCGCGACCAGAGTTTCCAATATGCTTCGGTGCGAGCAATGAGCCGATCCGGGCCGATCTCCCAGATGCGTTCATTGATACGCTTGGCATCGTCATAGTTCTGTGTGCACACGATCCACATGGTCGCTTCTTCAGTTGCATGGGGTTTGAGTTGGAGATGAATCCCAACCGTCGCATCGACCGAACCCTGCGCGATCGCGTTCTTGCCCAGTTGTCCGTCTTCGGCATCGCGCCAGGTGCCTTCTGCGCCGCCGACGCGTTTGGCGCCAATCGCCCAGTGTTCAACCCCAACCTTCGTCGGGGTCGAGGTGTTGATCAGGAAGTAGGCATCATCCTTATACATGATGACCGCGTTGGTGGACGGGTCATAGTTGGCGGTGTCGCCGACGGGCGAGCCATTGATTGAGAAGTCGCAATGGAAGAACAAYCKRACATCGCGYGAYTTRCCKGCMARGTCTCGMACYGCCARRTGCCTGAARTASACCGGCTTGTGCAGATCGACCACATCGTTCGAGATGATCTCGATCCCGAGTTCCTCRTGRAKCAGSGTCACCTCGGWGGTSARYGWGTCGGGYTTGTAYYGRAGSKTTCGSYTCCAYCCRTCRTCTTCRATCCATGCCATCTGCCCATCGACCCAAATTCCAAACCGCTGGGGATGTCCATTCGTATGATTGTGCCGACCAACCCTTGGAGAGTACAGGTCTCGAATCCGGTACAGATCATCGAAAGTAATCAATATGCTGCCGTTGCCGACGGGGATATCTCTGGGCATAGTCAAAGGTCCTGTAAATCAGGGAATGGGTCAATTCATTGAATATATCGGCCATTCAAGCACTCAGAGTTGCCTCAATACCCCATTGGAACACGGAAAATCGGCATGATTCAAGCCATTTCCGCCTTTTGATGCCCGAAACCCCCGGTAGAGGTTTGTGAATCGGCATATGTTGTGGTAGGATTAGTAGGTAGCCGCCGGGGTCTCATGATCGGTTTAGGCTCTGATGTGCATTCGCACGCTTGGTTTTTAGAATTACATGAGTTGACAGAACCCTCAGCGAGGATTGGTAGATGCATCAACCACAGACGACATCAAAGAGTTGTAAGTTGCTTGAAAATAAAGGGTTTACCCTTATCGAGCTTCTCGTGGTTATCGCGATCATCGCGATTCTCATGGGGATTCTGCTCCCCGCACTTGGTGGTGCCCAAGCCAGTGCCCGTGCGATGAAAAGCCAGGCAAATCTTCGCTCACTGGCACAGATCCAAGAGGTCTATGTCGGCGAATATCGAGATAGCATGATCAACCCACACGATCTCAAGGCTTTCGCCCGTCGTGGAACAGGGGGGACAATTAGGTCTGGATGGGGTCTCGTGCACAAAGTTGGGTCATCAGTTGCCCTTGAGTTTGAACTCGCAGGGAATCCGAGCAGTTGGTATACCGAGATGTATGCTTTTCATTGGTATTCTGTGATCGGTGGGTGGCTCAATGCAGGGAACTACGCTTCGGAGGTGCAGTTCTCACCATCGGATCGAGTCATCATTTCGCGGATGGATGAGCTTGAAAGCGATCCGCCTCCGGGCTGGACCCTCGAACGCGGATTCTGGGATGGATCATATGTGCTTTCGCCAACTTGTTGGTTTGCGCCTTCGCGGTACCGCGATATCGGGCGTCCGAATGCGCCTCGATTAAACCCAAGCGCTTCAAAGGCGAAACGCAACAGAATGTCGAGCGTGACTTTCACATCCCAAAAAGTGATGATGTGGGAGCGGTTTGATTGGTCGAAAAAACGCCGAGTCGCCAGTTTCCGTTCGCCACACCTTGGAGGTGATCCCATCATCCTCGGCAAGGAACCTTTCTCGCCACAATGGAACAATCCAGACGCCCAGCCTGCGGTTGCCACCGCCGACGGGAGTGTCACAAAGGTTGATATCTCTAAGATCTACGAAGGCATGAACAATGACAACGAGCGTGTCGCCCGTGCATTCACCCCAACCGATATGTGGGATCCATCCTACAGCGGGCTTACCCAGTACAGCATGCACGAGGACAACTTCGAAATCGGGTTTGCCGCTTCAGGATTAGGGCAATATCCAGCATTCTTCTGGGCCACCCGTGATGGCATCAGCGGGCGAGACTTCGCACGCTAAGCGAGTTTGGTTATCTTGGATTATGAATACAGTGTGTGATCGGCTCAGATCTGCCCATCGAGCAGGGCTGCTGCGAGGTCTTCTGCGTTTACNATNNCATCNGAASYMGNWGKTNTMYRYYWKATMSKWYGNYWYYMRKRSCRTCNNKWTSYGATSMTKMSGAYCGYYGATNGRAKTYGARSYKGWTGCCRWMGYYTTSRYCAANNTCTTNCWCWGBWGAWYCTNWCGMYKMTSSGMCKANTRTYCNYCYGWMYSTNAANGTCKTCGTCTGCCTCTTTGCCCAGTTCGATGATCGAGCCGGGGATCCATTCAATA
Source organism: bacterium (assembly GCA_002401225.1). Taxonomy (GTDB): domain Bacteria; phylum Planctomycetota; class Phycisphaerae; order Phycisphaerales; family UBA1924; genus UBA1924. The sequence continues at coordinate 11,957 of NVSM01000034.1, read as the reverse complement.
ATATCATTGATCATGATTTTGCACTCGCCAAGCACAACAACGAGTGGGACTTCAAGGGCCATGATTGATTTGATATCGGTCGCCATACGCACTCCATCGGCAGATTCTGCGCACAAGTTCATGCGCAGGTACAAAGTCGAGTCTCTAGAGAGAGATCACGCAATGGGTGTGCCAAAAAAAAGTATTGCTGCCAGTGCTGCCAGCGAGTGGCTTAGCCTTCGTACTTCGAGCAGATCAGCGTCACATTGTGCCCGCCGAACCCGAAAGTGTTGTTCATCACATGCTTGATGGGCATCTCGCGGGCGGTGTTGGCCACGATATCAATCTTTTCGAATCCTTCACTAAGATTCTCAATATTGATCGTCGGAGCAACCAAACCATCATGGATCGCACCAATACAGGCGATCAGCTCAACCGCACCCGATGCGCCCAAGCAGTGTCCGTGCATTGACTTGGTTGAGTTCATGACCAAGCCCTTGCCTGGCTTGGAGAGATCTCCAAACACGCTCTGGACCGCAAAGACCTCGGCTTTATCGCCCAGTGGGGTCGATGTGCCGTGGGCATTGATGTAGTTGATATCCTCAAGATTGAGCTCTGCGTCTTCGAGTGCCCATTTCATCGAGTTGCATGCGCCGCGGCCTTCAGGATGCGGCGCGGTAATGTGTCCTGCATCGCACGAGTTTCCTGTGCCGCTGAGAACAGCATAGATTGTTGCGCCCCGAGCCTTGGCGTGTTCTTCAGATTCAAGCACATACATCGCTGCGCCTTCTGAGAGCACGAACCCGTCACGATCAGTATCGAACGGGCGTGATGCTGCGGTTGGATCATCGTTGCGTGTCGAGAGTGCTTTCATGGTCATAAACGAACCAATGCACAACGGCGTGACCGCTGCTTCTGCACCACCTGCGATCATGACATCCGTCTTGCCCGATCGGATATAGTTCATCGCATCGCCAATCGCGTGTCCAGACGATGCGCATGCGGTTGCATGGGCGGTAGCTGGGCCTTGGAGATTGAACTGGATCGCGACATTGCCTGTCGTTGCGTTGACCATCAGCTTGGGGACAGTAAACGGACTGATGCGCGATGGCCCTTTGGCTCGCATATTWAGCACTGCCGATTCGATGGCATAAATCCCGCCAACGCCCGAACCGATGACAACGCCGTGTCGTGTTGGATCGCCAAGAGTGTGATCCCATCCAGAATGCTTGACCGCTTCGATCGCAGCGCTAAGCCCGAGCTGGGCAGAGCGATCGAGTCGGCGGGCCTCTTTCTTTGGAATGACAGATGCCGGGTCCCAATCCTTGATCTGCCCTGCAATCTCAACTGTCCAGCCTTCGAACTGGTCGAAATCTGCACTTTCGATCTTTGAGATCCCCGAGGTGCCTGCACGCATTGCGCTCCAGGTGTCTTGGGCATTGAAACCGAGATTGGTGATTGCACCGTATCCTGTGATGACTACACGATGATTTGGGCTTTGAGGCATAGGGATTGGCTCGTTGGCTGGAATGTTGAACTGAGCAAACACCAAAACGCCCCACCAGACAATCTGATGGGGTATTGGGGTTGGTCAGATCGGTTGGTTAATCGACGCCGTTGGCTTGCTTGATGAAAGCAACWGCTTGKCCGACGGTCTGGATTTTTTCAGCYTGATCRTCTGGGATTGATGTTTCAAACTCGTCTTCGAACTCCATCACGAGTTCTACGGTGTCGAGGCTGTCTGCGTTGAGATCATCAACGAAGCTTGTAGCGCTGGTGATTTTGGCTTTATCAGCACCCATCTGTTCAGCAACAATGTCGATTACCTTTGCTTCAATTTCCTGTTCGGTCACAGCGTCTTCTCCATTGATATAAGTGGGACCGTGCAGCACAGTTTGGGCATCCCAAACACCGTCGCCGCGTCGTCCCGTTTCAGGCCCAGATTCTAGCCTCGCCGGGAGCGTTTGCCAAATCGGACCCTCGTAGGAATCGTAAACGATGATTTTCGGTCCCAACCATCCACAATCATGCGTTATCGACCGCCCTAACCGGCATGTCCCGCCCATCGGGTGTGATCGGGCACGATCAGGGCGAGAGAATCGCCTTCAGGGTCGAGTGGGCGAGTTGTGTAGTCGACACTTAAGGGGAGTCCCGCGTGGTGCGGGCAAAAACGCCCGATTGTGGGTCGTGGAGGACAGGCGATGGGAACAATGCCCAAGGAACCAGAAGCGTTTGCCGAACAGGTCGCCAAGCTCATCGAACAGATGCAGCCTGGATTCGAGATCGATCGGGTCAACGCCCAAGAGCTATTGGTCAATGGCCGACGCTTGGATCTCGAAAATCTCTTCCGTATGGTTGCCCACGAACCAGATCGAGGCACCGACATTGTCGAGCATTTCCTCGATCAGCTCTTCGCTGGCGAACAGATGGAACTCGCTGAAGAGTCGTTCGATCAGGTCAAGGCCAAGGTGATGCCTCGCATNCAGCCGATCTCGATCTTCGAACATCTCTCTGAAGAACTCGTCGCTCATGTACCGTATGTAAACGATACGGTCATCGTGTTCGTGCTTGATATGCCTCACATGACGGTGAGCATTACGACCGAGCAGGTGATCAAGTGGGGGATCACAGTCGAAGATCTCGAAGAACTCGCCCGCGAAAATCTTGATCTGTATGCACCCGAACTCGAGATGCAGGTTATCGAATCTGCCGAGGGCGGCAAGGCGGTTATCGTTGCCGAACAAGACGGCTACGACGCTGCACGATTGCTCATGGGCGATCTGCACTCCAAACTTGCATCGCATCTCGGTGCCGACTTCTATGTCGCCACCCCAGCGCGTGATATGTWTATCGCGTTGACCTGCGAGCCGACCGGCTTTGTCGATCGCTTGCGTGCACGCGTGGCAGAAGACTTCTCGCGTTTGCCATATCCGATCACCCAAGATTTGTTCTTAGTGACGCAAGATGGCGTTGCCGGGACAAGCTGGATGCGCAACGCTGCCTGAATGAATGGCCAAAAATGATTATTAAGCCGTCGATCTGTTATGGGTTGGCGGCTTTTCTCTTGGCAATGTGATCAACACACCCGATTTCGATTTCCTATACTCAACCATGATTCTGCTCATCGACAACTACGATTCCTTCACCTGGAACCTCGTCCAAAGACTTGGCGAGATCGATCCCTCCYTCGAACCGGGGAGTGATCTATTGGTCGTTCGCCATGATGCGATCACTACGAGCCAGGCCGATGCACTCGATAATGGCAAAGGCCCGACCCATGTGATTATCTCGCCCGGCCCTTGCACCCCCAAAGAAGCGGGGATATCGAGCGAAATGATCGAACACTTTGCAGGGCGCGTTCCTGTCTTGGGCGTGTGTCTCGGGCATCAGTGCATGGCCGACTCCAACGGGATGATCGTCGAACGCCATCCAATTCTCATGCACGGCAAGACCTCAAAAATCATGCACGATGGGCAAGGGTTGTTTGCAGGTGTCGAGACACCAACAACCGTCGCAAGGTATCATTCGCTGGTGGTTCGACGAAACACCGTGCCCGATCTTGAGATCGATCAAGATGGGTGGGAAGTCTCGGCTTCGTGCTATGACGAAATTGATGGGCAGCCCGTCGAGGTGGTCATGGGGCTTCGTAGGGTCTGGGCCGACGCGTCCAAGGCCCCGCTCGAAGGCGTCCAGTTCCACCCAGAGAGCTTTATGACCCCCGCCGGGACAGCTATGCTCGCAAACTTCTTGCAGATGAGCAAGTAATATCGGCAACGCCTTTTCTGCGTGTCCTCCCTTTCTGGGTGCCCCGGGCATCCCGGCCTTGTATTTCTTTCCTTCTTCTCTCCCTATTGCCTATTGCCCATTCCCTATTGCCTTCTTACAATGCAGGCATGATTCACCCAGAACCAACCACCAAGATCGATCCCACACTCGCCCGAGGCACCATCCTTGAGGTGCGCGATGCAACCGCGACAACCCCGGCGCAAGTCGTGATGAGTTTTCCCAATAACAGCTATAAGACCGCATTCGAGACCAACGATGATCTTGAAATGCTCCGTTCACACCTTGGCCAGATGGTCATGGGGCGGATCTTTGCCAAGGCGTGTCGGGTCGATCAGCCTCAGGCTGGCGGGCGGCGGATAGATCCATGCTTTGGAACTCCAAGGCGCGTGATGGGCACCGTTATTGGTGTCGATCCAGTCGCCAATGTATTGGTGATGGATGCTGGGGCACCGGTTGTGCTCACACTGACCGCACCGGGTCAGGATGCGAAACAGTTTGCAAATGCAGATTTTGTCGCGTGTGATGTGATGCCGGGAGCAAGCTTTACGCTTGTAAAATGAATGCAAATGTATACATGAGGATAGAGAACCGAAAGGCAAGTTGAATGATTGTAGTGAATACAGAGACGATTCCAGGACGCGAGATCACAGCGGTTTTGGGTTTGGTGCAGGGTAATACGGTCCGTTCGAAGAATGTTGGGCGCGATATCGCAGCCGGGTTCAAGAACATGGTCGGGGGCGAACTCAAAGGCTACACCCAGTTGCTTGTTGAATCGCGCAGGCAAAGCGTCGAGCGGATGATTTCGCAAGGCAACGAACTCGGTGCAGATGCAATAGTCAATGTCCGGTTCACGACCAGTGCAGTGACGAGCGGGGCAGCCGAGCTCTATGCCTATGGCACCGCGGTCAAACTCGCAGGGGTTGAATCACCAGCGATGACTGAAATGACAGGAGCCTGAGATGGGCGATCTGATTCTATTTGGCATTCAGATTGGGGTCGTTGTGATCCTGCTCGGACTCGGGTTCGGGGTCGGCGGCTATACCGAACGCAAACACTTCAAACGGCTTAATGCCCGTGAGATTGAATGCAAAGGCGTGCTCGTTTCGACCTTATCGAGCCATCCTTATGCAGATCCAACGCAAGGCGGTGAGATGGTCATCGGCGAGTGCGTGATCGCGACAGACTACTTTAAAAGCTTTGTAACCAAGCTCAAGAAGATCATTGGGGGCGAACTCCGTGCCTATCTCTCATTGATGGATCGCTCAAGGCGCGAGGCCGTTCTGCGATTAGTCGCTGCTGCCCAAGAGCAAGGATACGACGCGGTGTGCAATGTACGCTTTGTATCAGCCGATGTCGGCGGGTCGTCATCGATGAAAAAGGGAAGCGCAATGGTCGCGATTATCGCATCGGGCACCGCTTACCGCAGGGTAGCACCGACACCATCGGCAAGTTGATGGCACGCAAAGGCCAGAACAACAAGCAGGGTAAAAAATGGAAGCTCGGCGGGCGCGATCACTCTATTCATGCCGAGCCCACGATGGCAGCGATGACTGGCAACCTTGATGCCAAGAAAGACCAGACCCAATCGCAGGCACATACCAAAGTTGACGATGATCATCTTGGAGAATCTTTCGCAGCCGAGGCAGAACGGAGCGTTTTTGATGAACCGACTTATTCCAAGGAACTCGGAGGCGAGATCCCTGAGAACGCTCTGACCTATGAGAAGTTCCTCGCCGAGCAGCTCGAAGCGACGAGTGCGCTGGAGAGCTGGGTTTCTACAGGAATCATGGCAGCGTGTTCTGGGCTATTCGCGGTTGTTGGCGCATTGATGAGCAATTCGACAGCCTTTGGAATGACTGGGCAGATCCAGTTCTTCGCGGTGGTGATCTTTGCGCCGGTGGTTGAAGAGGTGATGAAGACATCGCTGTTGCTCTGGGGTGTTGAGCAGAAGCCATATTTGTTTCGTTCGCCCAAGCAACTGATGATCATCGGGGCGTTCTCGGGCTTGGTGTTCGCTTCGGTTGAGAATGTGTTGTATCTGAAGGTATATATCGACGACCCGAGCCCGTTTATTGTTCTCTGGCGATGGACGGTTTGCGTTGGGCTTCACACAACGACAACAGCCATCGCGACGCTTGGGCTGGTGAAGATCTGGCAGCGGGTGATGCGGACCGGGCAGTTTGCTCGGGCAGAACTCGGCGCTCGATACCTTTTTATTGCAATCCTCCTTCACGCCCTCTACAACGGGTCCATGTACTTTTTAGGCGTGTTCGGGCTGTTCTAAGAGCCCTTCTATAGGGTGTTTTGTCAAGGGGTGATTGGCTTATTGTGCCCGTATTATCGGGCTTTTGGCCGATTTGTGATTGACCAGTCTTACCATCCGCCGGTCTACTCGTGGGGAGGAGGTCGAGATGATGGAGAAGAATAATTTACAGCGTTGGTCCATACTCGTGGCGACGAGTATGTTGTCATTTCATGCCTTCGGTTTCGAAGACAACCCGGATGGGCCTCCAAGCGATGGCGACGCCGAGGTTGGTGATGCCGATGACTACATCGAGCCTTGGGTCTATGTCGCGGTGCCCGATGGCGGGACATTCTCGATKCGCGAAGTCGCGATCGAAGGCACGCCAGGTTGGGATGCCTTCCTGTTGTTCGATCTCTCGATCGAACAGTATGAACCGGTGAATATTCTTTCTTCAGATACTTCATCTGCCAATGTCCGGGTTGTGGTCATGATGCCAAGTGAGCATTGCCTTGGCGATTTTAATGACGATGGCACAACCGATGCGGGTGATCTGCTGATGTTTATTCAGGCGTATGTTGCTCAAGATATCGCAGCCGATCTGACAGGCAACGGCGTGATCGATATTTTCGATCAGTTCCTGTTCTTCCAACTCGCGGTGATGGATTGTGTGCTTCGCTAAACCGCCGGCTCGCTATTCGATGCGTGGATCGATCCATTTGTAGAGCACATCAACAATCAGATTGAACATGATGAGCATGGTTGCGAAGACGAGGACAACGCCGATGATTAGGAAGAGGTCTTTGTTCTGAACCGCGTTGACGAAGTGTTCGCCCATTCCAGGSACSGTRAARACCCGTTCGATGACRAAYGAKCCSGTCATCGCCATYGCRGTYGCWGGGCCGAGGAARCTYAGCACMGGYAAGAACGCGTTYTTGAGYGCGTGCTTGAGCAGRACMGAAWACTCTGRWGCCCCCTTGGCGCGKGCGGTGCGGATGTAGTCKGCWCCCARKGCATCGATCATSCCCATGCGSGTRAGCCGRGCGATGTACGCWGCGAAMGGSAGYGAGAGCGTRAAMGCSGGCARRATRATRCTCTTGGGCGTGCCCCATTGMGCGATSGGGAACCACCCGAGCCAGAGCGARAAGGTCAASARCATSRCKGTSCCGATCACAAAGCTSGGCAGCGAKATYCCRATCATCGAAAKSGCRAGYGTMGAAAGRTCWGCRAAYGAGTTGGGTTTGACCGCSCCAATNNCACCCNNGCGCCCACMCCAATAAATAAGGCGATGAGGATGGCCGATGCGCCCAGTGTAATAGAGACTGGAAGCGTATCGCGGATAATCTCGTTCACGGTCTGGTCGTCATATTTGAGCGAAGGCCCAAAGTCGAAGATCGGGCGTGGCGGCACCGGGATGCCCTCTGTGATCGCCATTTCTCGCTCGCGTTTGATCTGCCCAGAAAACCAATCGCTTGCATAGCTCACGCCTGTTGCATTTTTTAAATAGGAGAGATAGAACCTCGGGAATGAATCGAGGTTGTATTGCTTGTTCATCTGCTCGATGACTTCAGGCTTGGGGCGTTTCTCAGGGTTCTCAAGTGGATTGCCCGGCACCGCCCATGCAAGGGTCAGGGTGATGGTGTAGATCACGATCAGAATAAAGGGCAAGGCCAACAATCGACGGAGGATCAGGGTCATCATGGCGATGTTCCTCCGTCTGTCGTTGCATGCCGCATGGGCTTGGGCTTGTTTGGTCCGATGTCATCAGTCATGATGTCGATCAAAAACGCGTTTTGCTTGGTACGCGGATGCGTCGAAAGCCCGGTGACCTTGTGCGGGTCGAACATATAGATGGTCGCGTAGTGAAAAATCGGAATCAAAGGCAGGTCGTCCTCGACCAAAATCCGCTCGGCTTCTTGAAGCAGTTTCATGCGAATAGCAGAGTTAAGTTCGCGGGCAGCCTTGTCGAGCAAGCCGTCGTAGACCGGGTTGTTGTATGCCCGGTCGTTGTTGCCGTCGGTTGAGTAGTTGATGTCGAGAAAGGTGGTGGGGTCGCCATAGTCACCAAACCACCCGGCGCGGGCGGTCATGTAGTCTTTGTTCTTGAGATCTTCGCGGAAGATTTTGATCTCGTTCTGTTCGAGCTTGGTCTTGACACCCAAGTGCTTTTGCCAGCTTTTGGCGATGGCCTGGGCGATCAGATCGTGCCCAGAATCTTTGTTGAACGCCATCTCGACGATGAAGTTATCAGGAAAGTTCGCCGCTTTGAGAAGCTCGCGYGCTTGATTGATTATCGCATCACGCTCGGCTTGGTTCTTGGCATCGCCAATATTGGGCAAGCCAGTGGGCGAGGTATAGCCCCCGATCGAGCCCGGCGGGATGAGGGTTGATGCGGTGGGTTCACCGATCCTTCGGACCTCATCAGCGACCGATCGCTTATCGACACACATCGCAAAGGCTCGACGCACCCGAGCATCTGCAAATGGATTCGTCTGCCCATCGGGCAGCTTGGGTTTGCAGTTGAAGTTATAAAAATAGGTCCCGAACGAGGATACGGCATGGGTATGGGCGCGTGGGTCTTGGGGGAGTAGCCGATCGATGGTGAACTGATCGAGCCCTTGGGCGCGATAGCGTTCGACCTCTTCTGCATGTTCTTCGAGGAACTCGAGCTTTTGGGCGACCATATCGCCGCGATAGGGCGCGGTGACATCCGCGATCCAATCGAGCGCACCAGTTTGGTAGGCTAAGACCCCYGCGTTGGGATCGGTAATCGAAGGCATCAAGATCGAGTTGATCGCGATCGAGTCCTTATCCCAGAAGTGTTCGTTCTTCTCCATGCGCATATCGCGTTTCATTCGCCACTGCGTGAGTTTGAATGGGCCGTTGGATATGAGGACATTGGGCTTGGTCCATCCCGGTTTGCGAATAAGCCGAGCGGTGGTCGGGTCGGGGCGTTCATACTGCCAAACCAAAGGCTCATACACCGGCGAAAACACGGCAAAGGCACAGAGCTCTAAAAAATAGGGCACCGGGCGTTCGAGGGTGATCACAAGCGTCTGCGGGTCTGGCGCGTGCATCGCGACGAGTTGATCGAACTTGGCTTTGGTTTCTTCCCAGAGTTCATACGCCCCTTGTTGGCGATCGGCTGGCGAGTTGAACTGGCGATCGGGGAAGGCGCTGAGCTGCTCTTGGCGCCATTCATAGAAGGCGGTCGCGCCCTGGATGTTCATGAACATATTGACATAGTCGGAGACCAGATCCGGGAGCATCGCCCGGCGCCAGGAATATCGAAAATCTTCTGCGGTGACCGGCTTGCCGTTGGACCATTTGGCGTCTTCGCGGAGATCAAAGGTGTAGGTCATGCCATCGGCTGAGACCTCCCAAGACTGGGCGACAGCCGGGATAATGGCGAAGTCGTCTGCAAGCACATCGTTCTGGACGAGTCCCTGATAGAGCAGGCGGGCGGTGCGCAGATCGTGCATCCAGCTCATCCGTTGCGGATCGAGGGTGTTGACCTCGGACGAGTTGATGAACACCAGATCGGCGCGTGGGGCCGGGCGATCGGAAAGGACAGAGACCCCGATGAGGGTGAGCAATAAAAAGACTGGTATAAGCATCCGCAACATAGCTACACAATACCGCCGCGGGCACTGGTTGTGTGCTCGCGGCGGCTGAAAGTTCTGGGATATTGATATTCGCTCGTTATGCGATCAGCGGACGAATCGGCCGTTGACAAACTTGAAGCGTCGGCAAAGCTTTGAGCCATCGCCAAACAGGCTCGATGCTCCGTTGCGGAACTTGCGATCGTCGCCCTCGGTAAGCTGGTCAGCAAACTTGGTTGGGTTGATCGTACCAAGCCCTGAGCCGTTGAGTTCTGCATCTTTCTTGAGTGCAAAGTAGAGCAGGTTTTCGCCAGCTTGAACGGAGCGAACCGCGAGGTCTCTGCGGTCGACAGGATTGAGCGTTTTGCCAAGCAATCGGCGGAGGGTGATCGAGATAATGTCGCCACTCAAACCGATCGCTTCTTTGGCTGCCTCAGAGGTTGTGCTCGAACTGATGTCCGCGATCGATGCGGTCATCGCACCCGCTGCTTCAAGGGCGATGCCTTGGGTGTAGCTCGGGTCATCGGAGACATTGAGCCCGCGGAGGCGTGAGCCGATAGCCTGCGAGAGTGCGATGATCGCGTGCGAGCGTTCATTGCCCATATCCTTGCTCGAAAGCATGGTCGCGGTGCTTAATGCCCGGACACATGTGCGGAAGAGTTCTGGGTTGATTGATTCATCTGATGCGAGTTTATCGATTGCATTGATCAGGGCGTTGGTATCGTTGGCGGTCATCGCTGGGCCATAGGCGATGGTTGTGGTGAAGATCTGGCCAGCCCGCGAAACCGCGAAGAGCTGGACGCCGAGATCTTCGTGCTTCATCGCATTGCGTACACGCGTCGCCGATGGCGAGGTGGCAAGATCGCCAGCGATTTTGAGTGAGGCGATCGTCGCTCCGATCGTGCCTTTGTTCTTGAGTTCGTCAAGCAATGGGGTGAGCGAGATGGAATAGCTCTGACGGAAAGCAACGGATGCGCCGCCACCGGTTAAGGGCTTGGTGAGTGCGTCGATCGCTCGTTTGGTGTCTTGTGCTTTATCACTCAGGGCGCGTTCTGACCAGGCTTGGATGAACTCGTTGATCTGGGTGTGCTGTGTCGATCCGATCGAGATCGCGTTGATGGTTGATCTTGGAAGATCGGCATTGCTCTGGGCGGTTGCGATTGGGGTGCAGACCAAGAGTGCAGCAGCACACACAAAGGCTTGGGCGATGGTCGAGCGTCGAGGTGAGTTGAATCGGATCACGGTTCGTTTCCCTGTTGTTGGGCATTGGACTGGCAATGGGTACTCATTCAGAATCGGCAAGAGTTTATCGTCAAAAAGGTGTCCTGTCACGATTTGGCCGCACAGAACACGAAGCTTGGAGGCTCAATAGACCTCAAGGAACACCCGTTTGGTCTTTTTGATCTTCTTGGGGATCATTCTGCGCTCCCAGTTGTCGATATCGTTGGCGATTTCTGGGTCGAGTTGGAGATATTGGGCGAGTTGCTCGGGTGGGAGCAGGCGGGCGAGGGTCTGGAAGACACCGATCTCCATGCCTGCGATGCCACAGATATAGATTAAGGTTCGCTCACAAGCGAGCATGGGTCCGAACTGATCGAAGTTTTCTGACAAACGATCTTGGACATAGAGTTTTTTCGTTTGGTTCGATGTCAGATGGCGCGAGACCGCGGTGTGGTAGGAGAAGTGTTCATGTTCATCTGCCCAGCCTTTGAGCGTTTGGTCGTAGAGCAGGTCTGATTCGTAAGGCACACCCATGAGCAGCGCGGCTTTCGAGGGCATGCCCAGCTTGATCAGGTCCATGATCATGGATCGGAACGGCGCGATCCCGGTGCCGGTTGCGATGAATATGTAATCGTGATCGGCGGGGTTTTCTGGGAGAAGGAATCGTTTTCCGACCGGGCCGGTGAGTGTGACTTCGTCGCCGACATTGAGATCGCAGAGGTAGTTCGAGCAGACGCCTTGGAGAAGTTTGTGTGTGTCCCAGTGTTCATCGACCACGCGTTTGACGGTGGTGGTGATGATGGTTCCGTCGCCGGTCTCGCCGCCGGTGGGGGCCGCGATGGAGTAGAGCCGAAGCTTGTGAGGCTTGCCGTTGTCTTGGGTTCCCGGTGGGATAACCCCGAAGGATTGACCGGCGTGCCATGAGTTTTCGAGCGCGGTGCCCGAAACATCGATCTCAATATGGCGAACGAATCCGGCGGCCTTGCGTGAGCGGGTGCACACGCGGGTCCCAATCACTCTACCGACAACCGGGTGGGTCGGCTTCACGGTGTGCTGCTCGACGAGAGGGAGGGCGGGGATTCCAGGGAGCTCGCCTACGGCGGGATCATTTGTGGTGCTCATGGAAT
>NVSM01000033.1:0-30000 GCA_002401225.1 bacterium | reverse complement strand
GTCGGGCAGGGATAACAGCTGAAAGCATCTAAGCAGGAAGCCCCCCTCGAGATCAGGTTTGCTAGTTTTTAACGAGAGACCCCAGGGAGACTACCTGGTTGATAGGCCGCAGGTGTAAGGACTGAGAAGTCTTCAGCTGAGCGGTACTAACGGTCGAAGGTTTGATCATTCCGACCAAGTGCCGATGGGCTTGCGTAAGCAAGCAGATCGATAACTAGTCGAGATGGTCTCAGAACCATTTCAACGCGTGTTGAGATTTTTAAAGTAAAAGAGATTATAAGTAATCAAGTATATTTGTCAANGCTGCTGGGTTYACCCAGTGGCTTCCGCTCGTCGAAATCTTTGTCAGTCATGGCAAATCGAGAAATCGGTTTGTTTCGTGATTGTTGGTGACCATAATATCGGGGTCACACCTGTTCCCATCTCGAACACAGTAGTTAAGCCCGATATGCCGATGATACTGTTCAGCGGGAAAGTAGGTTATCGCCAACTTTAGAGCCCTTCAAGGTAATGCTTGAAGGGCTTTTTTGCGTTTTGATTTTCGAGCCATTTCCAATTGGATACGGAAGATCAAACGAACCGATTGGCTTGTGGGCATAGAATCAAATATCTAAACAGGAGTACACCATGTCGAAGAATACGAGTGTTCAGTTGTACAATGATGGGGCGGATGATTTGCTTTCGCCGGAGAACTTTCCGGATCGGGTGTCGTTGTTGCCTTCGGATCATGGTGCACCTCAAGCAGGATCACGATTGCGAGTGATGTGGGGGCAGGATCTGCTCGCTGATGTACTCGATGGGCGATATCGCGCAGTGATCTGTGGCGTGAATGATTTGGATAACTCCCATGGGGTGATCGCACAGATTGTATCATTGCTGACCACTTCGCAATGGTCACCAGCTGCGGTGACGAGTTATGCGAAAATGTTCCAGGAATCCGTTCAGGTTCATGCCGCCCATGATCGCGAACCGTACATTTTGAAGTATGATCTTGATTCGGTGTTGGTGCTTGCGTTGTTGCGGCCTCGCGGGCGAGAGTTTTTCACGGTGGGTGATCTTTCGCGTGGATTCCAAACGATTAATAAGATGTTGCAGGGGCGTGCGGATCGTCGGCCGGTGTGCAGCGTTTCGTTCCTTGGGGCGACGTCGAACAAGTTGGTGGTTGATGATCACAACTCGGACGAACCGAGCTTTGAAACTGTCGCGCAGACGATGCATGATTCAGGATTCCGAGGCGATGTCTATCCGTCGCCTGCGATGTGGCATTGCGCCGATGTTGGGGTATTCCCGAGTTATCCGTATCCRAAGGGAATYGATMGGATGCGWGCGGGCAGCAGCTRAKKCCTTACCTACTGAAATCAAATCAATGGAACCGTCGGGGTGATTGCTCCGAACGGTTTCTTTGGGTGTGGAATGATTAGGGGATTGTCATGAGTCGTAGGCAGATTGTGCTGTGGATTTTTCTTGGATGCATCGGTGTCGCGATGGTGGCGGGTGCGTTTGCGATCTTGTTCCCGGGTGCAGTCGAGGATGAGGTGCTTGGAACTATATTTACCGTTGGCGCCTATTCATTTGGTGGATTGATAGTCGTCGCGGTCGGCGGTCGGATGCGGTTGACGAGCCGGGTATGCGGGGTTGCGTCGGGGGTGTCGTTGGCGACCTTTTTGGTGTTGATCTGGTTTGATAATATGATCAACTACCCGGCGACAGATTGGATTGTGAAGATCGCGTTGTCGTTTCTGGTGATCGGGCTTGTGAGCGGACATCGGCTGGTGATTTGGCCCTTGAAATCAAGTGTTTTAATGGGAAAGTTGTTGCGTTGGGGCGCATTGATTTCGGCCATGATCATCGGTATCGCGTTTGTTTTCTTTCTCATGACAGAACAATATTTATACTGGTGGGATGATTGGGTTGTCAAGGTGTTGGGCTTGTTGTCGCTGGTGGCCGCTGGCACAAGCATCGGCAGCGGGGCGTTTGCGATCTTTGGGCCCAAGCCTGAGGATAATGATCCGGGGTTGATTGGGGCGGCTATACAAGTGTCGATGACCTGTCCGCGRTGYMARWSTGYGATYGAAGCGCARTCRAATCGKGAATCRCRGTGCGGMTCGTGYCGGCTYAARRTTCGWGTTGARRTWGARGARCCGCGGTGYKSGTGTGGGTATTTGTTGTATCAGTTGGAGTCGGATACTTGCCCGGAATGTGGCAAGGGGGTGGCGGGTGAAGATCGTTGGGTGAATGAAGATTGTGGTTAAAATCTCGAAGAGATTTCTAACCACGGCACCAGAGGAAAGAGTTTAGCGCGTCCAGCGATGGGCGATGGGCATGCGTCGCCCTGGGCCGAAGGCTTTGGTGGTTACTTTTAAGCCGACTGCCATCTGTTGTCGTTTGTATTCGTTGCGGTCGATGAGTTTGCAGATTCGATTTACAGTATTGGCATCGAAGCTTGTTTCTTCGATGATTCTTGATGCGTTTTGGTGGCCTTCGATGTGGCGTTCGACGATTTCGTCGAGGATGGTGTAGTCGGGGAGTGAATCGGAATCGAGTTGGTTGGGTGCGAGTTCTGCGCTTGGTGGTTTTTCGATTGTATTGACAGGAATTGGTGGCGAGTCGTATCCAAGTTCTGCAAAGTGTTCATNCATGTATCGGCAGATTTTGAAGACCATGGTCTTTGGGATGTCGGCGATGACGGCGAGCCCGCCGTTCATGTCGCCGTAGAGTGTGCAATAGCCGACGGCGATTTCGGATTTGTTTCCGGTTGTTAAAACGAGTGCGCCGGTGCGGTTGGAGAGGGCCATCATCATGGTGCCTCGGATTCGGGATTGGAGATTTTCTTGGGTGAGATCGGGGAGTGACTTGCCTAGTTTTCGTTCGTTGATTTGTTCGAAGGCGGGGTTGAGCGACTCGCAAACCCCTATAAAACCAGTCTCGATCGGCATGGTGATGCAGTTCATGCCCATGTTGGTGGCGAGGTCATAGGCATCGGTTTTGGAATGATCGCTGGAGAACTTGCCGGGCATCGAGACGCCGAGGACATTTTTTTTTCCGAGTGCGCGAACTCCGAGAGCTGCGACGATTGCGGAGTCGATGCCGCCGGAGAGTCCGAGGCAGATTTGTTTGAAGCCGCACTTGGTGACATAGTCGTGGATGCCCAGGGTGAGTGCTTCGATGATGAGGTGTTCGTCGGGGGGTGTTGATTGTTCGATCGGTGTGAGGTTGTCGGCATCAATAATGACAAGGTCTTCGTCGAATGATTTGCACTGGGCACAAACTTCGCCGAGTTGATTGACGACTGTTGACTGCCCTGCGAAAACGAGATCGTCGTTCGCGCCGACTTGGTTCACTGATACGACGGGAACCGAATGGGTGCGTGCATGGGCTGCGAGGATGTCGATGTGCTTGTGGGCTTTGCCAAGGACGAACGGCGATGCCGATGGCGCGATGATGATTTGTGCGCCGGCGTTGATGAGTTCGGAAACCGGATCAATGTCGTTGGTGTAGCGATTGGAGAACCCGGAATCGTCGCCTTTCCAGAGGTCTTCACAGATCGCGAGCCCGATTTTTGTTGTGCCGATTTCGACGATGCGGTGTTCGTTGCCAGGTGTGAAGTAGCGATCTTCATCGAATACATCGTAAGTGGGGAGCAGGCGTTTGTCGTAGTAGTTGATGTATAGGTTGTTGCTGTAGACGAGCAGCGAGTTAGCAGTTCCATTCTGATCGTCTGCTGGCAATGGTGATCCGATGATGATGGCGATGTCTTTGGTGTGGTTTTCGCCGATGGATTTGACCATCGCGGCACATTCTTCGACGAAGCCTTCGACCAAGAGTAAATCGCGAGGCGGGTAGCCGCAGATGATGAGTTCGGAGAACACAACCAACTCTGCGCCTTGGTCGCGGGCGTTGGTGATTGCATCAATGATTTTGCGTGCGTTGCCAGCGAGGTCGCCGACGGTTGGGTTGAGTTGTGCGAGTGCGATTTTCATTGACGAATGATATACATCTCCTCCATAGGAGATGTTTCATTCGGTATCTGAAGTGTTTAAAGTCAATCCCGGTCGAAGACGCAGCCAGGCGATGCCGAACCCRGCGCAGGCGAGGTTGACGATCGCTTCRATCGCGGTGACGAAGAGKACYGCGATGATRATWGGGGTTTCGCCGGTTTGATCTTCTGTGAGCGCTGCCGASGAGATGCCGACCATTGTGGCGATGGCGATGGTCCCGGCCTCGCGGGTGCCCAGCATCCCGACGGGCGAAGCCATGCCGATGAGGAAATAGGTCGCGCCGAGAAGGAGCGAATCGGTCGCAGAGATCGGTAAATCAAGCACGATGGCTGCGACATAGAAGCGGAGCGCGAACGAGAAGATATCGAGCACGCGAAAGATGTTGCCGACGATTGCGGCTCGGATATTGGCGAGCATTTCGAAGCCGATATGTAGGCGAGAGTAGGAATCGGATGATGTGAGTTTTTCGCCTAAGAGCTTTGCGATTCGGTGTGTGCCCTTGTCGCCTTGGAGTTGTTGGGCGATGAGCGAGCCGATGATTGTTGATGCGAAGATGCCGATGGCGGAGACAACGATCCAAGTTGTGTTGATCTCTCTTTGCCACACACTCGCCAGTGTGATCGGCCCAAACACCGCAAGCATCAACAGTGTGACGGCGACGATCCAAGCGCCGATTGTCAAGACGGGAATCTTATCGCGTCGGTTATGAATCACAAAGCGCGAAACGATCGAGAGCTWGAACGGAAGATAGGCGAGCAATGTTGAGATCGCGTTGGTCGCGATGACATCGGTGGGGCGGAGTTTATGGACGGGGTTGATGACGACCCAGAAGAGCATGCCGTTGAATCCGACGGAGATGGTGGCGAGCCCCATGAGCATGAAGAGTTCGCCGGGCGTTGCTTGCGAGAGCTTGGCGAGTTGGTCGCGATTTTCTTGACSYRATGCAACACTGACGGCCCATCCGAGCGCAGAGATCGAGCCGAGGAACCCGATGATCTGCACAAGCATCATCAGGATTGACCGTTTCTTGTTTGGCGAGTTGTGTTCGATGGGGTCGATCATGGATTCCTTAGACGATACGCAGCACGGATTGGTTCGGTGCTTTGTGGTAAGTTCCAAACATATATCGGCTCGGGGAGCGTTTTGATCCACTCTCGGAGCGTGTTGGTGTCGATTGTTTCGGGGAGCCATCCTGAATGTTCAAACCGATGGATCTCGGACGAGCCAATAACGACGACATCGACGCCAGCATCGAGAAGCGAAGCCGTCCATTTACTCGGGGCGTTCGGGTGTGTTTCGATGGCGTCCATAATCAGCCAGCGATCGTAGACGGTGTTGGCGATGAGCGGCGACCGGACATAAAACGCCGCGGCGTCGCCGAGCAGATAGACGGTTTCGTTTGGTTCAAGGATGGTGTTGAGCGTGCTTGTCCAGGGGGCGATCTCGGCTTTGATCTCGCCGGTGTATATCTTTGTACCAAAGACAAGCGTGGCGAAGGGATCGGATTTGAGCTGAATCGAAACGACAAAGGTTGTCCAGCAAAGTGCGGTTGATGTGATGATCGCGATGATGGTTCGTTGGAGTTTTTGATGATTTATGGTCGCGAGTGCAAGTGCGCATGCGACGACCAGGGCTGGCGCGAGTGGAATGAGGAAGCGTGATTGGAGATGGGTCATCGTGAGCCAGCCAACGATTGGGAGTGCGATGGCGAGTGTTGTGATTTGGCCGATTGTTCGTGTTTGTTTGTTGAGTGAGAGTACAACACAACCAATGAAACCGAGCCAAGGGGTGAGTGCCCATTGAATATTCGTGAACCCGCGATAGGTTGATGCATGGCTGGTTCCTGTGTTATCTGGCAACGCGAGCATTGATACTCGATCGAATAATGAGCCTTGGAAATGATGGGCCGATTGATAGACAGCGTGCTGGGTATCGCTCCAATGGGCGATGCCAAAGATCGACGAGGCCTGCGGAAACACAATGCTCCCTGTTGCGATTTGGTTGCGAATGAGCCAAGGGGAGAGTGTGAGCAACCCGATGAACAATCCGAGTGCGATCGGTTTGAGCCACTGGCGCAAGGGGATTGCAGCAAGAAGCACAACGCCGACGGCTGGGGCGAGTAGGAAGATCGCGGTTGGTTTACAGCTGCACGCGCCAGCAACAATGAAGGCGGCGAGCATGGATCGAGTATTGGGATTGATCGGTTTTTCGATCACAACTGCCAAAGCACCGATCCCGAGCAGGATCACACCAGCCTCGTTGTACGCCAACGATCCAACGAGTGTGAGCCAAGGCGTGCACATCATCAACGCCTGTGCGCACAAAGCGGGTGCTTTGGAATCGGTGTTGGGCATGTAGAGTTCAATGGTTCTTTTGGTCAGTGAACCGATGGCCAATGCGCTGATGATGAGCATGAACGCGGAGAAAAGATGAACACCCATCGTGACGCGTGCCTCGTTGGCGAGCATTCCCGAAAGCCCATCGGGCGTTGTGTGGTCAACGCCTGCGAGGTGCGCGAAGTGAAGATAGGCCGATTCGATATAACTTGGCAAGAACGAATAGACATTGTGTTCGCTCGGCCAGATACGACTCGCTTCGAGCCATTCGCGCGGGAGTTGGAGGTGATAGCTTAATGCGTCATAGCTTCCAAATTCAGAATCCCAAGAGATTCCAGGCGGGATGCAACTCATCAGCACAACAAGCACGCTGCCCAAAATAAATGCAATGCCGGGAATCGAAATCCTGATGCGTTGAAAAGATTGGACGAACGATTCTTTGTATTGTGCCCGATCGAGGAGCACCAAGAGGCAACCCAAGCCTGTGATTATCCATGCGGTGATCGGATTGAGCAACCCAAGCACACCCAAGGCGTGCGTGAGGGTAAGCGTGATGGTCAAGCCTATTGCGAGTTCGATGATCCATTGGGTTGAGTATTGGGCAACCAATCTACGGGTAAACGATCTACGAAAAAGCCTTCCAAACCCGAGGGAGCCGATGAGGTAGACAATCGGGAGCCACGCACTATTGAGCGTAGTGAAGAGGACCACGATGAGCCGATCGATGGTTTCGTCTGGGTTGCCAAGCGAGAGGACAATCAGCATGAAACCGAGAGCGATGCTCGCATAGAGGGCGATCGCTCGTTTACTGGCATTTGAAGATGTTGGCGGGGTCTCCATGTGCCTGATTGTATCGCGATCGTGCCAACTCGGAGCCATGACGCACCTAGAATCGGCAATGGGTTTAGAACCAATCAAGCCGATCTCTTCGAGCGAATCTGATTCGCTGGCGATCATCGAGCCGTTGTGTGCTGTTTTTCGCCGTGCGCTTAAAGAAGAGGGGCTGAAATACACCCCCGAACGCGCTCGGATCCTCGATACGATCATCGAGTTTGACGGGTTGTTCGAAGCCGACCAGCTTCTTGATGCGCTCAAAGCCAAAGGCTATTCGGTTTCGAAAGCCACCGTCTATCGAACGCTCAAGCTGCTCGAATCTTGCTCGATCGTTCAGCAGGTTTTGTTCGATCGTGATCAGTCGCATTACCAACTCGCCTTTGGCAAGCAGGGCAACACATTGATCATCCATGTCGATACCGGCGAGGTCGAAACGCTCGAACTCCCCGAACTGATCGCGCTTCGTGATCAGATCTGCAARRMMCGSGGGCTCAAAGCCCAAGGGCACAAGCTTCAGATCTTTGTTACCGGCRCCTAGTCAAACATCCGAGCATTCCAAACAATCCAAAGGCAAGCACACTCGGCGCAGGGATGACCGTAATACCAACGCCGGCGGCTGTTTCGTAGCCCCATTGGGTCGGGTGCCATTGAATATCGAGATCGCCGTTGTGAAACTCGACGGTTCGTTCGAGTTGTGCGTAGCCATAGTGGAACCCGTCGTCGAGTTCGAACTGGAGCCCGATGGTGAACTCTTCTTGGAGCGTGAAGATTCCAGTCTCACTGGTTAGCTCATTCACGCCGTGCATCGCGCGGAAGCCCTTTGTGAAGTTGCTCTGGCTGCTGATCAGATCGCTCTCCTGAAAGTTCTGAGGCCCAAAGTATGGTATCAACTCGCCCGCGAACGGATCAGGGATAAGTGTCGCAACCATGGCTTGAGCGATCATCGTGAGTCGGCCCGTGCCCATCCAAACAAAGTCGCCACCCGGGCCATTGAACTGCATCAAGAAGAACGAACCACCCGGCAAATCGCCAACGGCTGGTTGGTCGAATGCGTTCCGTGTGATATCAAGCGATTGTCCAAGCAACGGCTCGAATGGGCTGGCATCGAAAAGCTTGAGCGCGTCGAGCGCAGGGTTTGTATTTTGAAAACGAATAACTTCGCCCAGTGCGATCCGACTGAGTAACAACGGGACAACTGCGGCGTGGAGGAGGTGCTTCATAGACCAAGTGTACACGATTTTATCGAATCGCGACACGCATCGACATAGAGGCTGCTGCGTCGTGAAGGGCGACGATCGCCCAATACGGCACATCGTCCGCAGCTCGAATCCCCAAGATGAGCCCGCTCGCAGCAACTGTATCCATGCCTTGGATCTGCTCGATCACCACTTCAAGCGGGCGAGGCTCGTCGCCGATTCCACGCACAAAGATTTGTGCATCTTGAAGAAACAGATCTGCGCTGAGCATCGGCGTTGGGAGGGAGAAGCCCGAACTGACGAGATCAGGATCTTGCACCTCTGGGAGTTCCGCCCGCAAAAACCATTCATGACCCGCGATCGATGCGCTGGCCATAAAGAAGATCAGGATGACAAGCGTCACATCAACCATCGGGGTCATGTTCGGGCCAAACCGTGAAGAACGCGTCAACACATTGCGCTGCTTGAGCGGGCGCGGGCGTTTGTGTTGAGTGTTTGAATTGTTCATGGGCGTTGCTCCGTGACGAGTTCGACGCGCGAGATATTCGCATCGCGGAGCTGATTCATGATCGGGCGAACAACACCAAAGGGCGCGTCGCGGTGTGCGCGAATGCGGATGGGCGTGCCCGGCGCGCGGGTGTGCATGCCTGCGATCTCCCCTGCGAAACGATCGGCATCAATCGTGTTGCCGTTGATTGTGAGCGATCCGTCTGCGGTAATCCCGACGATAATTGGATCTTGCTCTTGGGTTTCTTCGATCCCGATCGATGATGAGGGAAGCTCAAWCGCGGCTTTACGATTCACAGCCAACTGCCCAACAAGCAGATAAAATACGATCAGCACCATGACCACATCGATCATGGGAGTCACATTTRTCCGAGCGCCGCTGCCCTCATTCGAGATGATCGAGCGGGTTCTCATGCGTTCGTATGCTCGCTGTTTTTCGAAGAATCAACCGGAATCATGTCGACGATTTCGCCCGCTTGGGCCATTGCGGTGTTGCAGTGGCTTTCGACGACGGAGCGATAGAGCCCGTAGATGAGCAAGCAAGGCACCGCAAGCACAAGCCCGAGCATGGTGTGGAACAACGCTTTGGAAATGCCGAGCGAGAGATCGGTCGGGCCTGCCGAGCCGCCGGCTTGTCCGAGCCGAACGAACGCGATGATCATTCCCCAAACTGTGCCCGCTAATCCAACAAGCGGGCCGAGTTCGCCGATGATTCGAAGGGTATCGAGCGGGCGAACCCACCGGGCACACGCATTGGACGCTGCGAGTTCGGCAGCGTCGCGCATCGCGTCTTTGCCTTTGTTTCTCGCACGATACGCTGCGCTCGAAGCGACCGAAACAATTGAGCCGTCTTCCGCGAGTCCTTTTTCGAATCCGCCGAGGTTGTTCTGGATCAGGTGTTCTCGTAAGTTTTGGAAGGTCGATTCGGGCGCGATGACTGATCGCCGGGCATCCATGAGGATGCGCACAATCAGGGTCATCGCGAAGAGCGACCCGATGATGAGCGCGACCGAGAAGATGTCGAACGAATCAACAAAGAGTGACCAGGCGTTGGCGGTGGACTGGGGTTCAGATTGGGCAAGTGTGAGCATGCCTCAACGATATCACGCCAAGCGTGGTTGTGTAGGTATTGCAAGACTCAATCTTCGGTGCCGTGGTTAAAATCTCGTAGAGATTTCTAACCACGCTCTTAAAATATCTGATCCAGCAAGATCGTGGTTAGAAAATCCTTCGGATTTTTAACCACGGCACCATCAAGTAGTTGGGCCTTATTCGCCCAGTTCGATGTCGGTCTGCTCGATCGGGCGAGAAATCGTGTGCTTCTCGTTGAACCACGCGTTGAGATCCGCCATCCGGGCTTGCTCAGATGCGAAAGGCCAGGTCAGGCAGTCGCCGGGGACTGGTGTGCCCATCGTCGGGCAGGTGGTGTCCGGGCGCGGGCGGATCGCATCGAACCCGGCGCGATCGAGCCAGGCTTTGGGAATCTCGAACCGGAAGTGGCGCGATGTTTCATCGACATGATCAATGTTGATGGTCAGGCAATCGTCGGGGAGCGCACTGGCGATGCGGTCTGGCCATTCGATGAGGATGATCGCACCACTATCGACAATCTGATCCCACCCGAGTGCATCGAGTTCGGATTCGTCGCCGAGCCGATAGCAGTCCATATGCGCCAATGGCGGCTTGCCCTTGCCCCGGTCATAGATATTCATGATAACAAATGTTGGCGATGAGACCGCGTTCTCAGCGATGCCAAACGATTGAGCGAGCATGCGGACGAAGGTGGTTTTGCCCGCGCCCATCTCGCCGACGAGTTTGACGATGTCGCCGGGGCGCAGCACCGCAGCGAGGTCATTGGCGATCACACGGGTGTGGTCGAGCGAGCGGGCTGGGCGTTGGACTTTGATCATGCGCAGATTGTTCGCACGATCGAAGCAAATTACCAGAGGATTCGGGTTCGGATTGACTCTTCGATCGCATTGATCCGTTCGTGGAGGGCCGCGGCGTTCGATGGATCGGCGTCGAGGACCAAGTACCCGATCTGGGCGTTGGTCTGGAGGTACTGCCCGGAGATATTGATGCCCAGATCGGCAGCGGCTTCATGGATCTTGTTGAGTACGCCGGGGACATTTTTATGGAAGTTGAGGATGCGGTGCGAGCGGGCACCATCATTATCATCGCCGCGGTGCTGATCGGGCAGATCCACCTCAGGCACATTGACCGCGCCGGTGGTGGTGCCCAGGTTCATGTAGCGGGTGAGTTTGTTGGCGATATCGAGGGCGATTGCTTCTTGGGCTTCGATGGTTGAGCCGCCGACATGCGGGGTGAGGATGACATTATCTAACCCTTGGAGCGGGCTCGAAAATGATTCGCCAGACTTAGCCGGTTCATCGGGGAACACATCGACGGCTGCGCCTGCGAGTTGCCCAGACTTGATCGCGTCGCGCATCGCGTTGAGATCGACGATTGAGCCACGCGCGTTGTTGAGCAGGTAACTGGCGGGTTTCATCTTGGCGATTTGATTTGCGCCGAACATGCCTCGGGTGGTGTCGGTGTCGGGGACATGGATGGTGATGACATCGCTTGTGCGCAAGAGTTCGTCCATTGACCCGACGGGTGTTGCGTTGCCGAGCGGGAGTTTGGAGGTGGTGTCGAAGAACTGCACCTTCATGCCCAGTGCTTCAGCGAGGATCGAGATTTGTGATCCGATGTGTCCGTACCCGATGATGCCGAGCGTTTTTCCTCGGACTTCGTGCGAGCCTGAGGCGCTTTTGTCCCATGTGCCGGTGTGGAGGGCGTGGGAGCGGGCGGTGAGTTTCCGATGCAGCGCGATGATCTCGGCGATGGTGAGTTCGGCGACGGAGCGGGTGTTGGAGAACGGCGAGTTGAAGACCGCGACGCCTTTGCTGGCAGCCGATTCGAGATCAACCTGATTCGTCCCGGTGCAGAAACATCCGACGGCAAGCAAGCGATCGCATTGATTCAGAACATCGCGGGTCAGTTGGGTCTTGGATCGGATGCCAACGATGTGGGCGCGTTTGATTTCGTTGATGAGGGCATCGCCAACGAGGGCACCCTTGTGTGTGCGGACACTGAACCCGTCAGCGAGCAGTTGGTTGGTGCCTGATTCGTGGGTGCCTTCGAGGAGTACGATCTCGATCTGGGCTTTGGGGAACGATGTTTTTTGAGCGCCAGCGTTCATTGATCGAGATCCAAGAGCGGGGTTGGTTCAGCTGTGGGTGCATCGAGTGAGACGGTGCCGGTGGCGATCAAGATGCCCAGCACTGCAGCGAGCACCAAGCGATAGTAGCCAAACGGGGCAAGCCCGTGCTTGTTGAGGAAACTGACCAACCACCGGACAGCCAACGCAGCAGCGACGGCAGCGACGACGATGCCGATGACGATGGGCATCCACCCGAGGGTTTCGAACATGTTGGGCGTGCCCATTTCGGATGCGTTCTTAAGGTTCTTCATGAGCGAGTAGACGCACGCGCCGCCGAGGGTTGGCAAGCCGAGCAAGAAGCTGAACTCGGCAGCTTGCTTTGGTTTGAGCCCGACGATGACGCCGCCGGCGATGGTCATCATCGATCGGCTSGTGCCCGGCCACATCGCGACGCACTGCATGAACCCGATGAAGAGTGCTTGCTTCCAGCTCAGCTCGGTGATGTCGTTGGAATGATCATCATCTGAGTCGACTTCTTTGAACTTGATTTTGTCGAGTGCGATCATGAAGACGCCGCCGAGTGCGAGCGCGGTGAGGACGGCGGGGGTGTTAAAGAGTTTCTCTTCGATGAAGTCGTTGAAGAGCACGCCCAAGACCGCAGCGGGCATGAAGGCGATGATGATGTTGAGCGCGAGCTTGCGCCCGATCTTGTCTTTGCCGGCGAGTCCTTTGAGCATCTGGATGATGCGGGGGAAGTACAAGCCCAAGACTGCCAAGATCGCGCCGCCTTGGACGACGATGTTGAAGGTGTCGACCGCTTCGCGTTGGGTCATGGTGTCGCCAAGCCCGAGCAGATCCGATACGATAATCAGATGCCCGGTCGAGGACACAGGCAGATATTCGGTGATACCTTCGACCAACCCGAGGACGATGGCTTGAAAGATGGTCATGGCTTCTGGAGTGAACATGGGCGTTGGGTCTCGTATCGTGTATAGAAGGAAGTGGGTACTGAAAGGATGATCGGCTCAATGATTGAAATCTATGATGCGAAAGACCCGAGAATCGGGATGTTTCTGAATCAAAAAGATGCCTGGCTCAAGGCAGCGCATAATCCTAATACGGACAGGCCCGAGGCACAAGCTCCCGCAGATGGGCTATTTATTGCTGAGGGTGTGCTGGTGGTCGAGCAGCTGATTCGTTCGCGGTTCCCGGTGCAATCGGTGCTGGTGACGATGAATCGGGCGAAGAACATTGCCGCTGTACTCGATCAGGTGCCCGAAGGTGTGCCTGTGTATTGTGCTTCTCAAGAGGTGATTGATGAGATTGTTGGGTTCCCGATGCATCGCGGGTTGTTGGCGTGTGGGCAAAGATTGCCCAATCCAGATCCGATCGAGCTGGCCAAAGAGTGCCGAGCGTTGGTGGTGATGGAGGATTTGAGTAATCACGATAATGTGGGCTCGGTGTTCCGCTCGGTGGCTGCGATGGGGGGCCAAGGGGTCGGGGTTTTGATGACCAAGCGATGCTGCGACCCGTTGTACCGCAAGGCTTTACGGGTATCGATGGGGCATGTGCTCAATGTGCCGTTCGCTGAGGTTGAGGATTTGGAATCAGCGATAGAGGAGTTGCGCGGGCTTGGATTCACTTCGATCGCGTTTACGCCCGATAACCAATCGGTCACGGTCAGCGAATCCCTTAAACAGGGGGGCGGCGAACCGATGAAACCGATGCTGATGTTCGGAGCAGAGGGGCCCGGGTTGAGTGATGGCGTGAAGGCGGTTGCGGATCAGTGTGTGCGGATTGAGATGACAAAAGATGTGGATTCGCTGAATATCGCGGTGTCGGCTGCGGTTGGTATCCACAGATACATCAAACCCGCCTGAGTGTTCTACAAAGAGATGGGCAGGCGACCAACACTTTCAAGGAGTAACGGCTATGACTTTCATTTCAATCATCATCGCATCAGCAGGGATGTCGCTCGGGCTTGTCGGGCCGGGTGCAGGGCATGCGTGTGCGGACGACTGTGCCAAAGCATGTTGTGCAACCGCAGAAGCAGCACCATCATGTGCGATGTGCGAGAAGATGGAAGACGGGGAAAAATGTGCGATGTGTGCTGCTCATGCAGGAGCCGAAGGCGCGATGGCTGATCATGCTGCCTGTGCAACATGCGAAGCACTTGGCGATGGCAAGATGTGTGCATCATGTGCTGCCCACGCGGACATGGGCGGCAAGATGGATCATGCAAAAATGGGACACGCCGGACACGCAGATCACGGCATGGCCCACAAAGCGATGCCCAAGATCGACAGCGCACTCTACGGCAACGCTGCTTGGCCTGCCCACAACACCGGCGACTCGCTCTACGCCAAGAACTTCCAAGGACAAGCACTGCCAGTTGCGCTCGGCAACGAGACTTGGATCTCGAAGAAGACCAATCTTGAAGGCAAGGTTGTGATTCTCGATTTCTGGGCGACCTGGTGCCCACCATGCCGATCAGCGATGCCGATTCTTGATCAGCTTCAGAAAGACAACAAGGAAAACTTGGCTGTCTTGGCCATCGGCGGGCAGCGCGAAGACGAAGCGACCGTTCGGAGCTTTGTTGCTGAGCATAAGGAATCGTTCAGCAATCTTTTCGATGCCGATCAGTCCGTCTACAACAAGTTCGAATCCCGAGGCATCCCCCTCGTTGTGGTGATGTCGACCGATGGCGTGATCCGCTGGATCGGGAATCCACATGATGCAAACTTCAAGAAGGCAGTGGCTCAGGTGCTCAAGGTTGATCCATTGATTAACGCTAAGGGCTGAGCCAATCGCTTTAAATCGGTATAAAAACCCTGCAAACCCGCTTTCGAGCGGGTTTTTTGGTGATCTGGTGCAGATTGCCGATAAGAATGAACCGAGAATACAATATATCGGTTAAAGTAAGCAACGGCCATTGGGCTATCAAACACAGAAGTACACGCAGTGGAGGAAGATACATTGGCATACACAACAAAGTCTATTTTGGGGATCGTCGGGTGCGGAGCTTTGCTCGCAGCTGGTTTGGGCATGGGTTTGAACAATGGCCCGGGTATTCTTCGTGAGGGCAACGCGGCGCATGTCGAGGCCTTGCGTGCGATCGAGACTCAGGCGTTTGATCTGAATCTGTTCGCGGGTCTTGATGGGTGGACGCTTGGGCAGGCGCTCGATAGCGAAGCAATCAAAGGCAAGGTTGTATTGATTGGTGTGGTCGCTTCAGATAACCCGCAATCGACCATGGCCCTCTCAGGCCTCGCTCGGCTCGAACGCAAGAACGCAGATAAAGGGCTTATCGTGTTGGCGGTTCATCCAGAAAACGGATGGGATGTGATCAACGAGCAAGTGAACTCTGGGCGTGTGAAGGTTCAGGTTGCTCGCGATGTCAACGGCTCGTTCGTTGAAGGCGTGCATGCAGATAACTATCCAGACCTGTTTTTGATCGATCGCGCCGGACAGTTGCGGTATGCGGATATCGAGAATAAGTCACTCAAAACAGCCGTATCGCAGCTGCTCAGCGAGACCGTCGAGGTTGCGATCTCCAACGCCCAAGACCAAGCCAATGGCATCGAGGTCGTATACGAAGTCGCGGCCAAGAAGGCCAAGGGTATCCCCACAGCCAAGTATTCCAATGCCGACTGGCCAATGAAGAACACCGGAAAACTCAACGCGAAGAACTACCAGGGCAAGCAACTCCCTGTGGCATTGGGTACCGAGAAATGGATCTCGAAAAAGAAGGATCTTGAGGGCAAGGTGATTGTGCTTGACTTCTGGGCGACTTGGTGTGGCCCGTGTAAGCGTGCATCACCAATGCTTGATAAGCTTCAGAAAGAGTTCGAAGGCAAACTTGAGGTGCTCGCCATCGGCGGACAGAGCGAGGATATCGGCAAGGTTCGCAACTATGCCCGTTCGCATCGGGTTGCCTATTCGCACCTCTTCGATAAGAAGCAAAGCATTTATCGCAAGCTTGAAATTCGGGCAATCCCACACACGATCGTGATGTCTACTGATGGTGTAATCCGTTGGCAGGGCAACCCGCTGAGCCCTGCGTTTAAGGAAGCTGTCGAGCAAGTAATCGCACAGGACCCAATGTTCGACGATTGAGATTGATCAGTTTAGACGAGAGTCAATTGAGTCTGTAGCCATTATCTGGCCAACAATCTTGGTATGGCTGAGATAGAAAACAATGAATCCAAACCCGCACCCGATTCAGATGAGTCGGCTGCGGGTTTTTGTGTGGGGCGTCCAAAGTTGGAACGACCGAAACTCAATATTGTGCTTGTTGAACCCGAGATCCCCAATAACACGGGCAACATCGGGCGGACCTGTGTGACGACGGGGTGCAAGCTTCATCTGGTGAAGCCTTTGGGCTTTGATATTGATGAGAAGGCGTGTCGGCGTGCGGGGCTTGACTACTGGCCTCGGCTTGATATGCAAGAGCATGATTCGCTCGGGGCGTATGTCGACACCCACCCGATTGGGGCGAGGACCTGGTTCTTAACGACCAAGGCAACGCAAACGATATTCGAGGCACCGATCGCGATGGGGGATCATCTGGTCTTTGGTCGCGAGAGCGCAGGGTTGCCCGCGTGGATTCATGACGCGAACCCGGATCAGCGAATTTGTGTGCCTTTGGTTCCTGATGAACGCTCATTAAACTTGTCAWCATGCGTAGCGATTGTGGTGTATGAAGCGATTCGTAAAATGATTGATTCGGGCGAGTTAGCGGTGAACTCGTCGGGTCGGCTTGTTGATCCGTAGGGATTTTGCTTTGTTAATTGATGAATCTTTCGCAATTTGCATTTCTAGTCGAACAGGGTGAGAAGAACCTGCGTATATATGGTGTTGAAGTCTCTTCTCTCTCTGAGGCGTTGGTGAACGCCTTGAGAGGATGCGTATCGAGTGCTGACCCGCATTCTCTCCTCTCTCTCCAGAACAGTGTGCCGTCGTAATAGGCGGTACACTGTTTTTTATTGATTCCATGGGCCAATGCACACAGGCAAAAAAGCACAAGCAACAGCATGGTTCTTTGTGCTATGATCGTTGAACCAAGCCAAGTTGGTGGTTTGCCAAGGAGTCGGTTTTCATGATGAGCAACCAAAATGAAACGCAATCAAGAGCAATTGCCCGGGTCGGCTTTCCGATGATCGGTTCAGCCTTGATCGGGGTGGTTCTGGTGAGCGGCTTGATGGCAGGGTGTCAGAAGACCGCGCTGCGCCCGGATGACGATCGCAGCCAGTTTGATCGCTATGACCAATCACGATCGAACCGGGCTCAGCCCTTTCTCGAAGACGAGTTTGGTCGGCGGACGCCCAACCTTGCCGAGCGGCTATTGGATCGGGGCGATTGAGCCTGGTGCATTGCTCGGATGGTGTTCAGGCGGTGGATGAATGAATCGGCAAGCGTCCGATTATTGATTGGGTTTGAGCGAATCGTTCTGTTTGTTCGGGATATGCAAGTAGGTCTTGGGCTTCTCGTAGAAACATGCGCTCGATGACAACAAATTGCGCGAGAAAGTGCAAGGAAAACCCTTCACCATTCCGAATGATATTGATACTGTAAGGAACACCCTCTTCCCTTTGTGAAGGACGACGAACGCTTTGGCGACTGTATCTGTTTCAACCCGATCTCGAACGAGTATTCGCACCAAGATTGTTTGGTCTGTACTCGGTGTCGGCATGACTTTGAGCGTGGCGATGTTGTCGATTCTGGACCCTGGCACCGCTGGTGCAAGGGCTGGTGGTGTGAGCTTGTCGCCTTTGATGGGGATCTCGGGCACCGTCGGGATGGATGCGATCTTCAAGACTTCTAATGCGATTGAAGATTCGCATTGGAAGTCGATCGTGATCGTGCATTCAGGCACCATCGCAGGATCGGCAGCCGACATTGCTTCAGAGCATCGCTCGCTTGGCTATGACGGGCTTGGTTTCCATTTTGTGATCGGTAACGGCACCCGGATGGGTGACGGAGAGATCCATGTTGGATATCGCTGGATCGATCAACGCGACGGGGCAGAGCTTGCAGGTGTTGGAGCCGATTTTTCGGCTTCGGGCGTGATTGAGATCTGTTTGGTAGGCGATGGCGATCGACGCCCGTTTACCGACGAGCAGCTTCATCGGCTTGCACAGGTCGTGACCGCACTCGCCAAGAAGCTTGATATCCCAGCGGACAAGATCAACCTGCACAAAGACCTTGCGGGCACGACGAGCCCGGGGCAATATTTCCCGCAGGCCGAGTTTGAGCAGATGCTCGCTTCTATGGGTTGAGTGTTTGAGCCCAAGCGAGGTTTTTTGATCACACAGTTGATTTTCTTTTTGCGATTTCGTGAACGGTTTGGCGTGCGCTTTATTCTGGTATCTTTGGTGCAGCGGGTGGGTTGTGAACAGGTCAACGCATGGAGAATGCGGCTTGGATGCTGAAAATTGTCCAATCGGGAGATCCAAGTGTCGTATCGTGCGTAGAGTGTCCTGTCGCGATTGATGTTATGAATGTCCTTTCTCGCACGAGGGCGTTTATCAAGAACAGGCATCTCATTGTCGACAATCTCCCGAAAACATCAAGTCTCTGTGTATCGAGTCGGCCAAAAGCACACAGGGCGTATACGATCATGTCGCCGATAACTGTGGTTCTGGTGACTGGTGCTGGAATCCGAGGGAGAACTTGCCGAAAGAGGACATCAGGCTGGTACACATGCGTTGTACTTTGTATTGATGGCTGATTTCGGATTTTGCGAGAGCTTTGTACAGATGACTGAACTGACAGCAGCTTGGAAAAAGGGTGACACCGTAGAAGGGTACCGGATAATGTCCGAGATCGGACGCGGTGCGGCTTCGGTAATTTATCTCGTGCAAGAGATTAAGAACAAGCAAATTTGGGCGCTCAAGCATGTTGTCAAGAACAACCCCAAAGAGCAACGGTTCCTCGATCAGACCGAAGCAGAATATAAGATCGCGAGTAATCTCGATCATGATTCAGTCCGCAAGATTCCTCGCATCATTAAGAGGGGATCATTGCTCAAGACCAACGAGTTGTATCTTGTGATGGAACTCGTCGATGGGATATCGCTCCATGAAGAGCAGCCTGACGATTTGGCGACGACAGTCGATATTTTCCGTCAGACGGCATCGGCGTTGGCGCATATGCACGATCGCGGCTATGTTCATGCGGACATGAAGCCTCACAATGTGATTGTGGGTGTTGATTTGGCCCAAAACTACACCGCCAAGCTGATCGATCTTGGTCAGAGCTGCAAGTCAGGCACGATCAAGAAGCGTATTCAGGGCACACCTGATTATATTGCTCCTGAGCAGGTTCACCGCCGCGAGATTACCGCCAAGACTGATGTCTACAACTTTGGCGCGACGATGTATTGGGTGCTTACAGGCAAGAATATCCCAACAGCAATGGGTGTTGGCGGCGATTCGTTGACTGGCTCACGCGATGATTCGTTGATCGCCAAAGCGACGCCGGTGATTGAGATCAATCCATTGGTCCCCGATCGGCTCAACGATTTGGTGATGCAGTGCATTGAGGTTGATCCGAGTAACCGGGTCGAAGATATGGACATTGTCGCTGATAAGCTCGACTTGATCCTCGGTATCTTGCGTGCCGATCCGATCCAGGCCGATTGATCGTTCTGAGCAGTGCAGAATTGATCGTTCACAACCCCGCTTGTAAAGAACACAATCGTCGATGCTCTGCGCTACACTCTATGCGCGATGTATACGCTTGATTTAACAGATATTGATGAGGTGATTGACGCGCTGCGTGCCGGGGCTGCTGCGTGTCGAGGGGCAAGCTGTCGGCAGGGTTCGATCGAAGTGATCGAATCACCTGGTCAGCTCATCGCGACCGGCGATACGCATGACCATCCCGGCAACTTTAAAGTGGTGCTCGGGGCAGCCGGGCTCGATGGCGAGTTTGGCGCTGAGGAGAAACACCTCACGCTCCACGAGATTATCCATCCTGATCTGCCCGAGAGCCGAGAGTTGCCGATTGATACCTCATTCCGAGGCTTAACCCGGATCGCGTATTTGAAGTCGCAACACCCTGAACTGGTCCATGTGCTTTTGGCGAACCATGAACTCGCCCAAGCGATCGGGTCGGGGATCATGAAGAACGGGGTGAAGTGTGTCGATGCGTTTAATGCGGGGATTCATTCGGTCTTTGGCGACGAGTCGCATCGTGTGCATGAGGCGATCGCGGATCTGGTAATGTCGCTTCCGATCGCGTTGCGGTGCAAGTGTCCGCAGGGCGATATCTTGTGTGCCCATTCGCTGCCCGGCCCGGCKTCGATGGGGCGGTTTGATGCTTCGATCTTGGATCGTGATCTGACSCCYGAYGACTAYCARCCWMGGGTTGGCTCGGCGCATYTGATGGTGTGGGGGCGYGGGTATGACCATGAYCAGCTCGAAGACCTKACCGAGCGGTGGGGCGTGAACCTGTTTATCCTYGGGCACGAGCAYGCGSMSAAYGGKTTTKCGGTGGTSAACCCRAACACGATCGTGYTSAAYACGGATCAYRRMCGRGSSGTGTACYTGCCRATYGATCTTGRSGAYGAGCCTACGGTYGAGAWGTGCGTSWSCAASATGGTGCATATTCGTTAGATGTGTTTTTTATACAACTGAGCGATGCAACCTAGTATGTAGTCGGCTTGTATGCTTTTTGCATGGTCTCTGCAAACCCAATAATCCCAATCTGCCCCAAGTGCGGCTACGACCAACGCGGCGAGATCGCGACTTGGGAATCGGTGTGCCCGCTCGATGGGCGGTGCCCGGAGTGTGGGCTTGGGTTTGCGTGGGGCGAGGTGTTCGATCCATTGCTCAATGATGTGTATTGGTACGGTGAGCATGCAAAGTCGATTCGGGGGATGGTCTGGCGCATGCCTATGACGCTGCTCAAGTTGGTATTTCCGATTCGGTTTTGGCGAACGGTTGATGTGAAGAAATCGGTCAACCCATGGAGACTTGTGTTCTGGGCGATCTTGTGTATCGTGTTGGTACATTTGCTTGTATCAGTACCAAATGGTTTTCGAGCATGGGATGAACAGAATTGGAGCGGAAAAAGCACGCYCACAGGGCACTATCGGGCGCATGGTGGTTATGGAATTGCTGAAATCATAGTTGATGGGATCGCGTATCCGTTCTTTGACGCGTATCCATTTTCAGCAGGGAGAGTACCGGGTTTACGGTTCGCGATTGGTTGGTCTGATTATTGGTACAACGGGCTTTGGAAGCCTTTGGGTTTCCAAATAGGATTTATTGTACTCTGGCTGGTGGTGTTGATTGCTATACCACAGACCAGGAAACTCATACAGCTTCGCGGCGTTCATGTTTTTCGGGCTGCGGTGTTGAGTGTGTTGGTGATGGCGTTGTGCTTTGAACTCACCCGCTTGAACTTTGCGATTTATCGGATATCGGGATTGCGATATTATCGTTTTTCATGGTTTACCAGCATGCTTGTTCCAGTTGCGGTTCTGTGGCAAATGCTATTTTGGGGGAGTGCTGTCGTAGTGGGTTGGCGTGTTTGTCCCTGTAAACTGCTCGTTGCACTCGGCACGATCACGGCTTTGCTTGGCGGCTCTGTTTTGCGGGTCTATGTCTTTATTGCGAGTACACAATGAATACGCATATCCCAATCTGCCCCAAGTGCGGCTACGACCAACGCGGCGAGATCGCGACTTGGGAATCGGTGTGTCCGCTCGATGGGCAGTGTCCGGAGTGTGGGCTTGGGTTTGAGTGGGGCGAGGTGTTCAATCCAGATCGGTATGAGTTGACTTGGTATATCGAAACGGCGCGGACCAAGCGGCAGATGGTTTGGCGGACAATCCCAACGCTCTGGTATTTGTTTGTGCCAAGTTGGTATTGGCGCGAGGTCAATGTGCAGACGCGGTTCCGGTTTTGGGCGATTGTGCGATGGCTTTGTCTCGTCACGATCTGTCTCCACGCATTGAGTTCGATTCTGGTTGCGATGGGGAACTGGACAGAGTATGGGCAATGGAAATATGGTTCGTTTAATTTGTTCTATTCTTCGTATGGAATTCGTGGCGTAGGGTGGGAGATTTTTAATGTGGTCGCGGCTCCGTTCTTTGAGGCTTCTTTTTCTTCAGCAGGCGGATTTACAGTTGGATTCATGGATTCTCACTATCACGAGCCTTCGCGCGGTGTTCGGGTGCTTGGTGGCTACTTTGGGTATATAGCGTCTTGGGCGGTGGTCCTGCTCTTGGTCATTCGTTTTCGCAAAGAAGTTAAACTTGAGAATTCGCATGTGCTTCGTGCATTTTTACTGAGTCTGTTAGCAGTGTTGGCTGCCTTCGAGACTCAGCGTGCGTTTACAGGGTTGAATGCGTACTGGGATGGTTACGGTGACATCATCTGGGTGGTGGGCGTCCCGATGATCATCAATATATTGATATTTATCTGGATTCAATGGTTTTGGATCGCAGCGATTCATATTGGCTGGAGGATTCGTCCGGGTTGGCCCATCACGATTTTGGGGATGCTCGCATCTTTCGTTGCAGTTGCAGTCCTGTTTGTAAGCACAATCGTGTTCATGTTTTTATCTGCATCGTGATTATTTTGTAGATCAGGAGCCTTATGAAACAGGCGAAACACACACCAATCTGCCCCAAGTGCGGCTACGACCAATGCGGCGAGATCGCGACTTGGGAATCGGTGTGCCCGCTCGATGGGCAGTGCCCGGAATGTGGGCTTGGGTTTTCATGGCGGGATATCTTTGATCCGGTGCGTATGGAACTTGGGTGGAATGTCGAGCATGCCCATTCGCTTTGGGAGATGTTTAAGCGGACGCCGAGGACATTGTTTCGGCTGATGATTCCATATTTTTATTGGCGAGCGGTGGGGGTCGAGACACCGATTCGGCTTTGGGTGTTGGTGCGTTGGCAGGTTGTGTTCTCGCTGGTGCTTCACTTGCTGGTGTCAATTCCGTATGGCATTGGTAACTGGAGCGGGTCGAGCGTTCAGTTTTATGGATCACTCAGCGAGTTGTATGATCAAACAGGTTGGAAAGGCTTGTCGGTTCCGTTTGTGAACGGGGTCGGATTTCCTTGGGTAGTCCTGCGAGCTGATTATGCAAACAACTCGGTAAACATATGGTTCCCTGTATTTCGTGGGAGTGTTCTCGCGAGCCTATTCGGGCCGGTGTTTTTATTGATGGGGATNGTGTTGCTGTGGGCGATCGTGATGCTTGCAATTCCGGTGACTCGGCGCCAAGCCAGGCTTCGCGCAAGGCATGTTGTGCGGGCGGCTTTGATCAGTGGGCTGGCGATGCTCTTTGCCTACCAGGGCTCGCGGCTCGCAGAGGGAATCGATGAGTGGACCCGTGTTGGCTTTACGATCAACAATATATATCAAGGGCTCTTTGGCGCAGTGGTGATGCCGGCGTTGGTGCTTTGGTTGATGGTGTTCTGGTGGTTCGCGGTGATCACGGGTTGGAAGGTGCGTCCTTGCAAGGGGATTATTGTGCTGGGCACGATCGCATCGTTGCTTGGCGGGGTGGTGCTGTTGTATGTCACTTCGATGCWGTTTGGGTGGTATTGAATGCGAGAGCAGAACGAATCAACACAGCATTATCCGATCTGCCCCAAGTGCAGCTATGACCTTCGCGGCGAGATCGCGACTTGGGAGAGCCAATGCTCGGTTGATGGGCAGTGCCCCGAGTGCGGCTATGAGTTTGCGTGGAGCGAGGTGTATGGGATACTTGGCGAATGGGGATCGGAGGTTGGTTGGTATGCCGAGTCGGCGGAGGATTTGGTTGGGTTGCTTGTGCGCACGCCGATGTCTTTGTTGAGGCTGATGGTTCCGTTATGGTTTTTTCGAGATGTGAATCATCGGCGAAAGATTCGACTCGGGATGCTGATGCAATGGATGATTCTTGTCTTTGTGCTGATGCATGCTTTGGTTTCGCCGATTGGGTTCTTTGCCAATAAGGGCGAATGGGCGTGGTCGAATTCTGGGCGGAATGGGCAGTGGTGGGTGAGTTTTATTGATTCGATTTGTAATACACTGAGCGCGATCGCGTTTCCGTTTTTTACGGTTGATCAAACCAAGCCCGGTGTTATTCAGATGCGCACGCCGATGATGGACTATTTGTTCGAGTGGGGTAGTTTTATGGCATTGACCCTGGTCCTTGTGGGCGTGGTGCTTTCTTGGAGCTTGCTGATGGGGGCGGTGTTTTTGTTGCGTTGGCGTGAGAACTTGGATCACAGGCATGAGCTTGGGTTGTTTGGTAGGGTGATTTTGTTGAGCTTGATGCCTGCGATTGTTTATTTTGAGATTGTTCGATTTGGGTTTGGGATCTATGCGTCGACGGGGATGTCATACAGCACGAATTGGGTGCCGGTGATGTACATTGTTTCGTTGTTGGTGTTGATCTTCTGGCAGCAGGTGCTTTGGACGCACAGCGTGCGCACGATTTGGGAGATTAAGCGAAGCTGGGTGATTAACATCGGCGGGTGCTTCGGGTCGTTTATTGGCGGCGTGCTGTTCACCGCTTGGATTCTGATTTAATGAGGGGCTACGAATGAAACGCGACGAACACACACCAATCTGCCCCAAGTGTGGCTATGACCAACGCGGCGAGATCGCGACTTGGGAGTCGGTGTGCCCGCTTGATGGAAGATGCCCAGAGTGCGGGCTTGAGTTCAATTGGGCGGATGTGCTTGATCCGGGGCGGGTTGAGTTGGGGTGGTATGTCGAGCATGCGAAGACGCCTTGGGAGATGGTGAAGCGGACGATTCCTACGCTTTGGATGTTGMTGATTCCGAACCGGTATTGGCGTCGGCTTGGGATGGAAGCACCGAGGTCGCTCAAGCGGTATTCACTTTGGGTATTGGTGATGATGTGCTTGTTGCATCTGGTCAGTTCGTTGGCCATGATCGGGGCGGAATATGGATACACGATCAATGACAATGCGTACTACATGAGTTGGATGGCGAATGCGACTCCAGCGAGGCAGGCTTTGATCAAATCAAGCATGGTCGATACGACGACCTTTGATTATTGGTGGCCACTTATAGGCGAATCGGTGTTGTTCCCGGCGATATACAGGACTGGGTTGTTAGAAGGATTGTCGGAGGCTGCGGGTGGGTTTGCATTTGTGTGCTGCGGGATATCGGTGATGTGGTTTATTTTGTTCTGCATGTTCCCGGTGACACGGGCTCGGATGAAGTTGAGGCTGGTGCATATTGCTCGTGCGATGGTCGTTGCGGGGTTGTTGCCGTTTCTTTTCTTTGAGRTCGGAAGAGTTCTCGAAGCGATGGTTGTGATTGGTGAATATTGGAAGCCGATGCAGAGCATGAGTACGGTCATAGCGCCTGCGATCGTCATTGGGGGCGGAATCTTGCTGATGGTCTGGATTCAATGGTTCTGGWTCAGYGCGGTGTGGATYGGGTGGAARGTSAAAGCKMRMTGGTWTGAGATGNTTCTKGKWRMKRYYNGCCTCGTTCTTKGGGWTYRTKWTYGSMGSSRKMRYRATSKYRWTSKYGRSWSYYRTSRGCAAGGGGATCGATGCACTGGCTCTTTGGGCGGGGATTTAGAGAATGGGCGAGGACTGGGATATCATTGCTCTATGACCACAACTGCCCAAACCCACGACAAGACAATTGACAACGCCATTCTTGATACCATCGCTGCGACTGATCCGCAGGTTGCTGATCTTGTTCGCTCGGAAGCCGAGCGGCAGGAATATACGATTGAGTTGATCGCTTCGGAAAATCATGCTTCACCAGCGGTCACGATCGCGGCGGGGACTTGTATGACCAACAAGTATGCCGAGGGATATCCCGGTCGGCGGTACTATGGCGGGTGTGAGTTTCATGACAGCGTCGAGCAGCTTGCACGCGATCGGGCGAAGGAGTTGTTTGGGTGTAAGTTTGCCAATGTTCAGCCTCACTCTGGTGCGCAGGCGAACACAGCAGCGTTTATGGCCATGATGGAACCCGGCGATACTTTCTTGTCGCTCGTCCTCAAGGACGGCGGGCATCTCAGCCATGGCATGTTCCTCAACTTCAGCGGCATCTTCTACAAGCCTGTCCACTACGCGCTGCACTACGACAAGGATCATGCCCAGCACGAGCAGATTGATTATGATTCGGTATTGGCAGCGGCCAAAGAGCACAAGCCCAAGATGATCCTGTGTGGCTACTCGGCGTACTCGCGCCAGATCGATTTTGCGAAGTTCCGCGAGATTGCCGACGAGGTTGGCGCGACGCTGATGGCAGACATCGCGCATATTGCTGGCTTGGTCGCGGCGGGCGAGCATCCTTCGCCGTTCCCGCATGCTCATATTGTGACGACCACGACGCATAAATCACTCCGTGGCCCACGCGGCGGGATGATCATGACCAACGATGAGGATCTCAACAAACTCATCAACCGCAATGTATTCCCCGGCGTGCAGGGCGGGCCGCTGATGCACATCATCACAGCCAAGGCGGTCGCGTTTGGCGAGGCGCTCAAGCCAGAGTTCAAAGTCTACCAACAGCAGGTCATCAAGAACGCACAGGCATTGGCAGCCGCCATGATCGAGCACGGGTTCCGCATTACAWSTGGCGGCACMGACAAYCATCTGATGCTTGTTTCTCTTGTTGAAAAAGACCCAGAGCTCACCGGCAAAGAGGCTGAGAAATGGCTCGAAGGTGCGGGGTTGATTACGAACAAGAACGGGATTCCGGATGATCCGAGATCGCCGATGATTACTTCGGGGCTGCGCCTTGGCACACCCGCGACGACTACGCGTGGGTTTATGGAAGCCGAGATGAAGCAGATCGCTGATTGGATCAATCGTGTGATTGAGTCAAAGGGTGACGAATCAACCATCGCAACAGTTCGCAGCGAAGTGAAATCGTTGTGCGAAAAGTTCCCGCTTCATCACGCTGCGATTTGATCGGCTGAGCAATGGGTAGCAAACCAATCAAAGAGATTGTTCCTGAAGCGCCGAGCCAAGGCGAACTTGTCGAGGTTGCAAGCGAGCAACTTGTCGATGGGGCGATGCTCGAATCGGTTTCGCTATCGGGTGATTGTGTAAAGCCAAAGATCGTGCAACGCTTGGGGATCGAAGGCGCGCGCATTACTGGCAGCGTGCTGGCAGGCGCAAAGCTGCCCGGTGTTCGGATGGTTGATTGTTGCTTTGATCGTGCAGATTTAGCGGGCGCGACCTGGAACGACGCAAGGCTCGTTCGCACACGGTTCGACGAGTCTCGGCTCACCGGGTTTGACGCCCGCATGAGCGAGCTCCGCGATGTGGTGTTTCACAACTGCAAAATGCCCGAATCGTTCTTGAGCGAAGCCCAGCTTACGCGTGTGCGGTTTGATGAATGCCAGATGCCGGGGCTTGATCTTTCCAATGCCAAGATTCACTCGGCTGTGATCAACAACTGCGATGCCCGCTCGCTGAATCTGCTCGGCGCAAAGATCGAGTTGCTCGATCTTCGCGGGAGCATGATCGATGGGATTGCGATCGATCCGTTGTTTATCAAGGGCCTCATCATCGATGCAACACAAGCCCCAGCGATCGCTTTGGCGTTGGGTGTGCGGATTGCTGATCTCGGCTAAACGAAAACTACTGAGGCAGGTCTCGGCTTTTGTAGTTTTTGTCAATCTTGATATTGCCCCAGCCGAAGTAGCCTTGGGCGGTGCGTTCGCCTTTGGGGATTTTGAGGTAGGTGATCGAGCCGTCGTTGTGGATGCGGTAGATGGTGTCTGATGTGCCGACATAGTCGATGATCGCTTTGGGGTCGTCCTTCTGAGGCTGGGCATCGAGGGTGGAGTTGGTGCCCATCCCGCCGATGAGCAAGCCTGCCAAGAGGGTGATCGAGCCGACAGCAGCGAGTCGCCATCGGTTTGATGAGCGTTCGAGAGAAGCGAGGCGGTTGTTGACGGCTTGTTCGTTGGGTGTATGTGTATTCATGGTATGAGTATGACCGGAATCCCAAGCGGGTGCTGGCAAGAAACGGTACACTTTGGGTATGAAACTGATAATTACGCTTTCGCTGATGTGTTGTGTGTTGATGACCGGGTGTTGGGGGTACCAAGTGCCCAAAGGGCCGACGGTGGTTCGGGCTGCGCCGGCACCGGCGTTGATCGGGCACATTGTGTTTGTCGAGTTGGAAAACCCGGATGATTATATTTGGATCCGGCGAAGTGCAGATTCGCTGCTTGGGACGATTCCATCAGTGGCGACTTATGCAGCGGGCGGGCATCTTGATACCGGGCGAGATTCTGTGCGCACAGATTATGACCTGGCGATCTATCTGGGGTTCGCCTCGCAAGAAGATCTTGCAGCGTATGTTGCTCACGAACAGCACATCGCATTTGTAGAGAAGTGGAAGCCCAAACTCAAGTCGCTGCGGGTGTATGACATGCTCGACGAGCCTGCGGTTTATCGTGGGCTTCGGTGTAGCATCGGCGGGCGCAAGAAGTTCCTCGGCATCTTTTAGTGTCAAACTCACCAGCTACGGTGGCACAGGCGTCTCGCCTGTGTTCTTTTTAGGATTTGAACTATCAATGATAAAAGTCATCACAGGCGAGACGCCTGTGCCACGGGGGCTTGGCTATTCGAGCATCTCGATCTTGGCGGACTTCATCTCTCGGTGCCCGCGGATCATGTCCCATGTGTAGATACCGATCGCGACCCAGATGATGGCAAAGGATGCGAACTTCATCGGAGTGAAGGTTTCGCCGAACGCGAGGAAGGACAGGATCAACTGTCCGGTCGGCGCGGTGTACTGCAAGAGCCCAACTGTGCTCAATGGAAGCAATCGAACCGCATTCGTAAAGCAGATCAAAGGCACGATCGTCACCACGCCACCAAGGAGCATCACGCCATCAAGCCACAAAGGAGTAGAGTCGGCGAGGAAGATGCCTCGGTCATTGAGGTTGAGGTAGATGACCGCGGCGATCGCCAACGGAAAGAGCATCGACATCTCGAAGCTCAATCCGATCGTCGCGCCGACATTGACCTTTTTGCGCAAGAGGCCGTAGATGCCAAAGCTGAACGGCAACAGCAACGCAAGCCAAGGCAGCCCTTTAGAATCCTCTGCGCCCAGCTCGGCGAACCCCATCACAATCACGGCGACGCCTGCGAGTGCGATCGCGCCCCATTGGACGGGTCTCGGGCGCTCGCCAAAGAATACAAATCCGAGTGCGATCGAGAAGAGCGGATTGATGTAGTAGCCCATCGAGGCGTGCGAGAGCCGATCGGTGGAGATCGAGTAGATGAAGAAGTACCAGTTCGTGAGGATGAATAAGGTCGAGGGGATCAGGATTTTGAGCGATTGCCAACTGGTGGCCGCCTTGAAGAGTTCACGCAGCTTCTTCGACAAGATCAGAATCAGCAACAAGATCGGCAACCCAAAGATCACCCGCTGGGCGACGGCTTCGAGCGGATCGGCGTTGTAGTGCATCAGCAGCTTGAAATAGCTGGGCACGATAAACGCCCACCAGCCAAAGGCCCCGGCGGCAAAGAGCAAGCCTTTGGTTCTGTGCGGATATTGTGTTTCAGGATCTGGTGACATGAGCAGAGACTTTAGGCTATTGGGCGGCAGGGTGAGGCGGGTGCCCTGTTCTGACCCGAAGGGCAGAGCAGGTCATTGCGGATCATCTCGTCTTATTCTGGGTGCCCTGTTCATGCGAAGCATGTGCAGGTCTTGGGCATTTCAAAGACATGCAGGTGACGAAGACGCCACCAGCATGGCACCCGGCTAATATAGATAAAGTCAGCGCTTCCGCATGCCGATAAGTCTCTTGACCTCTTTTAGCGGGTCAGAAAGGCATGGCATCATGACCGAAGACCAAGATACCTCGACTGATACAGGCAATAGTAAATTTAGGCTCACATGGGTGTGTATAGCTGTGTCGGTCAGTATCATACTGATACAAAATCCGGAGTTGATTCGGCCTACGGTTTGGGCATCCGCCGGAACTTATGGCACGATC
>NVSM01000032.1 GCA_002401225.1 bacterium | reverse complement strand
TCAAGCCGTGGCACCCGGAGGGG
This sequence comes from bacterium, assembly GCA_002401225.1. Classification (GTDB taxonomy): domain Bacteria; phylum Planctomycetota; class Phycisphaerae; order Phycisphaerales; family UBA1924; genus UBA1924. The sequence continues at coordinate 31,469 of NVSM01000032.1, read as the reverse complement.
TGGTGGGAAAGAGGGGGAACACAGGCGGGACGCCTGTGCCACCGGGGGAGGGGAGGGGGAGTAGGCGAGGAGTTTTGCTGCGGCTTTGCGGGTGGACTCGGATTGTTGTTGGGATTCGATGGGTTGTTTTACGATGTCGGCGAGGCGGGCGGTGGCGTGGTAGGTGGCTTCGGCGGCGACGAGTTGGGTGCGTTCTTGGTTGATGTGTTCGATGGCCTGCTTGGTGGATTGGAAGGAATCGGAGGCGAGGATGGCGGAGATTTGGGGGAGAGTGAGGGCGTGGTAGTTGCAGAGGTCGAGGGTGGAGACGGTGGGGTCGAGGAGATCGGCGAGTAAGGCGTCGGTGAGGGGAGGGGAAGGCAATGGGCAGTTGGCAATGGGCAATGGGGAAGAGGGGGAAGGGGGAGTGGAAAGACCCCCTCCGTCGACTTTGTCGACACCTCCCCMSSWSSCCCGGNRGSMSGSGGKWGKYKRAWKMGWKKRAKKYGWRKGRKKMKRRKGATTKGARWYGWTKTGTGTTGATMTKSWTSRKGSGWKWRTTRYMGMWYGGCCGANGNNCGGCACAAGGGGGRMGTKGKGGAGYGCAKGGATTTTGCGCACAGGGGTGGTATGTAGAGTGAGATTTATGAGATTTGGGTGGCCCGATGGAGGATTCTTATCCTCCTTCGGGTGTTGGTTGTTCGTCCCGAAGGAGCCGAAGACGGGCGAAGGAGGGCACCGAAGATGGGAAGTCGGGCACCCGGCTGACTCATATTTGGGTCATTGCACAGTTGATTCCTATTTGGTATATTGCTCTATTCATTCTGGAGAATATATGACCAATTTATTTATCATCGTCTTTGTACTCGTGATTCTCAGCAGTATCGTCACGGCGTTCGTTGATAGCAAGCCAAACCCGAAGCAACAGAGAAAAAAGAGGTGGACTAGAAAAGGGCTGGATCAATCAGCGGTTGCCGAGCTTTATCAAGCGGCTGGACCATTGCTTTCGGCAGCGGAGTTGAACTTCTATCGCGTGCTCAGTGAGGTTGTGCAGCATTGGAACGATTCGAACGGGAAGCCTGTGGCGGTGGTGATGTCGAAGGTGCGCGTTCTTGATCTTGTGGATGTAAAAAAGGGGCTCGATCGTTCGTCCTACCAATCTGCATTCAATCGGATTCGGGCGAAGCATGTTGATTTTGTGCTTGTTCGGCCTGCGGATATGTCGGTGATGTGTGTGATTGAACTCGATGATTCAACGCATCGGCAGAAGAAGGTGCAGGAGCGGGATCGGTTGATGGATTCGATTTATGGGGCGGTGGGGTTGCCGATTGTGCATGTGGCTTGTCGGCGGAAGTATGTGAAGGAAGAGTTGGCGGGGGTGATTCGGGAGGCGATGGGTGGATAAGACATGCAGGAGGCGGGGACGCCACCTACATGGCACCCGGCCATCTAGTTTTTAATCAACTTGAAGCTCACTTCGTAGCGATAGAAATCAACTTTTCCATGAATGACAGACAATGCCCGTTGAATTCCTATGGTGTCATCCATTGCGATGATAACACCCTTTACGGCCTGGTGGTCTTCGGCTAATTCCTCTTTGACATAGCCCATGTATCTTAAAATTTGACCCACAACAACATCGCCAGCTCGACCTCTTTTCAGTTCTACCACAAGTAAAGTTTGTTTGTCTTTGCTGATAGCAAGAATATCCATAGGTCCTGTGTCAGTAGGGAATTGTTGACCCACTAGTTCGCCATCTTGTTCATAGATGTCGTAATCGTGTCCTAATCCTGATTGTTTCCAGTTTTTAATTAGAAATTCCTCAAGATGTTTTTCCATTGCAAAAGATGATGAACCTTCCAACGAGTTGTTTTTGGGATCCAGTGGTTTATGTGTGCTCCCGGTTAATAACTGTTCTAGCTCTGAAATATGCTTGGAAATATTTACTACTGTGCCTCTCGCTTTACAAGAAGCAAATAGCGACTCACTCATCTCGTCGGGTCGCACAATGCGTCCAAGCCAGTTTAGCGGTCTTTGCTGCGGAATCGCATTCTTAGGCTGATGCTGATACTCTCCAGTAATTTTGCCTACACGAAAATTTCCGTCCATATCAGGACTTAATATCAAATCATGAATGCATATTCCTTTGCAAACAGTCCAAAATGTGCCGCACGCCAACCCCGCAGCAATTTTTGTCTTATTAGGAAACAAATCCATATATACTGGTATGAATTTCTTGTTAAATTTTCGCCAATTGTCAACTAGTTCACCCGTGAAATCTTGCGTAAAGCCGTAGCCGACTCCAATGAATCCATCCCGAAAACATTCGTCGGCGTGTTGGTTTTTACTGCCCAAACGAACCCGATATGCTCCTGTCATGCTGTTTCTCCGTTCTGTATTGTCACGCTGCTTACCACTCTGGGCCGCCGGTGTAGCGGCCGTAGATGTCGGCCATGGCTTGGACCATTTCGCCKAGGGTGCAGTTGGCTAATGMGCCTTCGAYGAGKGAKGGCATGAYRTTTTSGYYKTYTCTYGCWGCSKMKCGGATGGCTTCGAGGGCSGMYGWKRYTGCGGSGGCGTCGCGKYKGGYCTTGAASTCKKSGAGGNGTTYGKWNTTGGACGGTTTCGAYTTCTTCGGAGATGGTGAGGATGTCGATTTGGCGGTCTTCGTTKTGGTCKACATATTCGTTGACGCCGACGATKACGCGGTCGCCGGCTTCGCATTCTTCGGAGWAGCGGTAGGAGGCTTCGGCGATTTTTCKTCTGAAGTATCCTTTGTGGATTCCYRYGACSMMGCCGCCSTCGTCGAKKGTKGAGGTTKTTGCGAACTCWGGTTTCCATGGGCCTCKRCCCATGTTGTCGATTTCTTCGATGAATGCGAGTGCTTCGGCTTCGACTTTGTCGGTGAGTGCTTCGATGAAGTATGAGCCTCCGAGTGGGTCGGTGGTTCTAGTGACGCCGGTTTCGTGTGCGAGGATTTGTTGGGTTCGCAATGCGATGGTGACGGCTTGTTCTGTTGGGAGCCCGAGGGTTTCGTCCATGGAGTCTGTGTGGAGTGATTGGCACCCGCCGAGAACGCCGGCCATGGCTTGGTAGGCTACGCGGACGATGTTGTTGTATGGTTGTTGCTCTGTGAGTGAGCAGCCTGCGGTTTGGACATGGGTTTTCATGAACCATGATCGTTTGTTTTTGGCGCCGTAGCGATCGCGCATCATGCGTGCCCAGATTCGGCGGGCGGCGCGGAGCTTGGCGATTTCTTCGAAGAACTCGTTGTGTGCGTTGAAGAAGAAGGAGAGGCGTGGGGCGAAGTCTTCGATGTCRAGCCCGCGGATGAGGCAKGCTTCGACATATTCCATGCCGTCRCGGAGKGTGAAGGCGAGTTCTTGGGTGGCCGATGATCCGGCTTCACGGATGTGGTACCCGGAGATGGAGACGGAGTTCCACTTGGGGACATGTTGTGATTGGAACTCGATGGTATCGACGACGAGTTTGGTGGAGGCTTCGGGCGGGTAGATGAACTCGTTTTGTGCGTGGAACTCTTTGAGGATGTCGTTTTGGAGTGTGCCTCCGAGTTGGTCCCAGGAGATGTTTCGTTGCTTGGCCATGGCGAGGTACATTGCCCAGATGACGCAGGCGGGTGCGTTGATGGTTTGGGAGACGGTGACTTGGTCGATGGGGATGTCTTTGTAGAGGCGGTGCATGTCTTCGATGGTGTCGATGGCTACGCCGCACTTTCCGACTTCGCCGAGGGCGAGGGAATCGTCGGAGTCGCGCCCCATGAGGGTTGGGAGGTCGAAGGCGGTGGAAAGCCCGGTGTTGGCTGCGGTCTTTGTTTTGGTTTGTGCGAGGATGTATTTGAAGCGTTCGTTGGTGTCGTCGGCGGAGCCGAAGCCTGCGAACTGTCGCATGGTCCAGAGGCGGGTGCGGTAGCCTTGGGGGAATAAGCCGCGGGTGTAGGGGAACTCGCCGGGGTTGTTAATGTCGCGGTCGAAGTTTTGGAGGGRGACGGGGAGGTCGTCTGGTGTGTAGGAGGGGTTGAGCATGAGCCCGGAGATGGTGACGGCGTGTGGGTCGATCTTGCCGGTGGCGGGGTCGATACCTGGGCCTGAGATGGAGGTGTTTGATGAGGCGGTGTTTGTGGTTGAGTTTGTGGTGGTCATGGCGAATGGCTCCCGGGAATGGGCTTAGGGGGAATATTTTCTTGGTTGATTATATCGCGGCGGGTTGGGATAGCAAAGTGTGGATATTGGGGATGATACGGGGAATTTGAAGGGTGAGTCGGCGAGGTGATTTTGTTATATATAACACTCTAGAAATAGATGTTGTCTTTTTGTGAAACCGGTTTCTGTTTTGTGCGGATAGTCCTTGTCCCTCTCGGGATATCCAATTCGGTAGCTGCTTTTCGGCGGCGTAGATGTAAAGGAAATGACGATGGCAAATACAGGAAATAGTCGAAATGGTTCTGCACTCTTGGCAATGAGTGTGTGTGCTGGCGGTGTGTGTGGTCTTGTTGGTGCGGCGGAATCGCCAACTTCGCTCGATGCGAACCGTGGGCGTGTTGTTGATGTGGCGCATATCTACTACAACATTGTGAGCGGCGAGAAAGTGATTACATTGATCGATGATGGACAAACTGCGGGAGCAGCGGGGAATACGAGTGCGCCGATTTGGTCTTCGCTTGATGGCTGGTGCAATGGTATTCATGATGGTGTTTCGACTTCTTTTTTCTTTGTTGTTGATGACAACTCGGTAAGCACTGAGTTTGCGACTGGTGTGACCGCAGTGGACTTTGGTGATATCGCGGTTGATACGCTGATTGATTGTGTGCGGATTAATTGGATCACTGACCATAGCGATACTGACGATGACAGCGATGGTATTGGTGATGGAGTGATTGGGCTTGCTGGGGAGTGGAGTTGGTATGACGCTGATGATGGGCGGGCATCGAATGTGTCGACTCGGTTGCCGATTATTTCGATCCGATTCACTGATTTGCCTGGGGATATTTCTGGGACAAACCCTGGTGATCCAGATAACACATTGGCTGGGTATTCGTTCGATCTTGATTTGAATGCTTCTTCATTAGGAAGCTCATTGATGTTTGAGATCGGTGATTCTGATGGCGATCTTCAGGGTGCTTCGTTTGGGAATAATGATGTGGACATCAACTCGGACGGCATTGGTGATGGATTTTCGATTGCAGATACATCGATTGACCCCGCAACTGGCTTCCCATTTGTAGATCGTGACTTCGATGGGTTACCCGATGCTGATCTTGATGGTGATGGTCTGTTTGACTGGTCGTATGGTGTGCGGTTTTTCCAGCCGGGCACTGGGGACAGTAATGGTGATGGTGTGATCGATGCGCTTGATGGCGACATTGCCGATTCGATGCATGCGATTGGGGTTGAGATTGGATCGCCGCCGTTTGATGTGACTGATCTTGGAGGCGGCAACCTTGTGTGGTCGCTTGATCTGACTGCACCTGACGCGGGGTTTGGATCTATTGATGCGTTCACTTTGTATGACGGGGGGACTTTCCTTGGGCGATTCGACTTTGGCGGGTTCTTGTGTACTGCTGAGGAGCAGCGGCCTCGGGGTGATTTGGCGACTCAGTTGTTTAGCCCTGGGGCGTATGACTGTTGTCCTGCGGATACGAACTGCGATGGAGTGATCAACTTCTTTGATATTTCGATATTCTTGGCTGAGTTCAATGGTCCTGATTGTGATTACAACGGTGATGGGGAGTGCAACTTCTTTGATATTTCAGCATTCCTTGCTGATTTCGCTGCTGGTTGCCCATAAGAACTGGGTTTGTGTTGAAAGACGCCTTGATTTTATGTGTTCTCTCACAGCGGCACCCGGGCTTTGGCTTTGGGTGTCGCTGTCCTTGGCGAATATAGAGTTGTATTCGTTGAGTATTTCGTGTAGATTAGTGGAAGTTGAGTTGCCTACGCAAAGGAGACGGAAATGGGTTTATTGAAGATCAATGCTTTGGCAGTGTGCCTGTGTGCAGGGAGTGTTGTTGGGGCGGAGGAGCCGACTCGGTTGTCTCCGAGTGTTGGGCATGTGGAGACGGTGGCGCATATTTATTACAATGTGGCGAGTGGGGAGAAGGTGGTGACGCTGTTTGGTGAGGATCAGACGGCACCGGCAGCAGGATTCAGCAGTTCGCCGGTTTGGTCAACGATGGAAAGTATGCCATGTGCAGAGCAGGGGTTTACAACGACTTATTTCTTTGGGGTCGATGATAACACAGATGTGGGATATTCCCTTCCGCAATCGGGCCTCAGTTTGCTCGACTACGGCGATATTGTGACGGATACGCTGGTGGATTGCATCCATATTAGCTGGGTGACTGATCATGCGGATGTGGATGCTGACGGGGATGGAGTTGGCGATGGGGTTGTTGGGCTTTCTGGTGAATGGACGATTTGGGATGCGGATAATGGGCGCGAGCTTAATCGCTCTACACGGCTTCCGATTGTGTCGGTCTTGCTGACGAATCTTCCTGCGGATTTCTCAGGAACCAATGATCCAAGTGATCCAAAGAACACCTTCGCTCGATATTCGATGGACCTTGATTTGACTGCGTCATCGTTAGCGAGTAACTTGATGTTTGAGATTGGAGACTCGGATGGAGATCTTCAAGGGGCGGCATTCGGGAACAACAATGTTGATATCGATGGCGATGGTATAGGCGATGGTTTTTCTGTCGCTGATTCTTCGATTGATCCTGCTACTGGACTCCCATTTGTAGATCGAAACCTTGACGGGTTGCCAGATAACGACCTCGATGGCGACGGATTGTTTGATTGGGCGTGGACAGTTCGTTTTTATCAGCCTGGGTCTGGAGATAGTAACCAGGATGGGGTGATTGATGATCTTGATGGTGATATTGCTGACTCGATGCGGCTTATTGGCGTGAATTTTGGTGCGCCCGAAGGAACTGCGATTGATCTTGGCGATGATACTTGGGAATGGGAGATCGATACATCCACCTTCGACGCGGGGAGGGGGTCTGAAGATCGGTTTGCGATGTATTTCCCACCAAATGGAAATGGCGATCTTGTCTATGAAGGTGGATATTTCTTTGGAGGATTTGCTTGTTCTGGGATCAACTACACTCCGTATGCTTCGTTTGAGTTTCAGTTGTTATCGCCGGGCACGCCGATTGGTGAGTGCGGAGATTTCAATGGTGATGGTGTTTTGAACTTCTTCGATATTTCAGCGTATCTCGTGCTGTATAACGAAGGAAGCCCGCATGCGGATATGAATGGTGATGGGGAGTTGAACTTCTTTGATATTTCTGCGTTCTTGGGTATTTATAGTGCGGGCTGTCCGTGAGTTGATCGGATGTGATTCGTTTGTAGACATGAAAAAAGCCGCGGGTTGAACCTGCGGCTTTTTCTTTATTGTCCCCTGGTGGGATGAATGGGCATACGCGGCCCCCAACATACCGCACTGGCGCGTGTAGAAACGCCGATTTCAGAGAGTGGAGGCGCAGAATGCGGCGCACTTTTGGACGATTCGCTCTCAATGCCCGACTCTGAACCCGTACTCGATGAGTTGATTCGAGTTTGGCCGACACTCAATGAATGGACACGGCGGCAGATTCGAGAGCTGATTGAAAAACAGATTCAACCAGAGTGAATCATGGCATGAGGGTTGCTTCGCGCACGCGTGCGCGTAGTGGTCTCAATACACCAGATCGAAATGGCAATCCTGTATACAAATCTTGTACGATCGTGTGAGTTTTGTGCAATCCCGTACAACTTTGTGAAGGACTAGCTGCTCTCTGTGATATGGATAGGTCGTGAAGAAATATATGCAAAGCCTACAAGGCATCCGGTAAATCCAAGTTTGGGACACGCGAGAATGGGATACGCATGGGGGCGGCAGCTCTCGCATTGTGCATTGACCCCATGTACACCTTCGCATGCCCGTACTTGGTGTTAATCGCGTCCATCGTGTGAGCAAGTTCCGTTGTCTTGCGATCCTGCTCAAACAATGGCTGCTCAACACAGCGATCGCGCACAAGGCCGCCGAGTGTCACGCCGATGCAGAAGATGAACTCTGCCCCCCGTCTTGCCCACAAAGCATCGAGATGATGCAGAAGCCGCACGGTSSATTGGCACGGCTCTAGGTTCTGGTAGACCGACCATGAAGGATCATCCATTGGGCGGACTTGGAGTGTGACTTTGGTACACCAATATTTTTCAGCTCGCAACCGCGTCGCTGCTTTCATAAGCAACCTAATCGCAACCGATCGAGCGGATTCACTCGGTCGAAGATCCGGGGCGAGTACATGTTGGTGTCCGATGTTCTTTCGCTTGGTGGGTTTGATCCATGGATCGAATCCATGCAGCCACTCCCACCATGTTTCACCGAGGATAGATCCCCATGCCTCCCTCAATCGTCGCTTGCTGGCTCCGCATAGTTGGGGCATGGTGTAGATGCCATGCGATCGCAGGCGTGCGTGGATGCCGTGACTGATGCCAGGCAGGTCGGTCATCTCAAGGGTGTACAGACGATCGGGGAGTTCGTGGGGTTCGATGACCACCATGCCATCTGGTTTGACCATCTCACCCGCTGTCTTTGCGAGCATGGCGTTTGGCGCAATCCCGATCGAGCAGCGGAGCCACTCGCCGACCTGCTCGCGTATTGCGGCCTTCATATCCATTGCAAGCCGTCGGTATACAACAGGATTCCGATCAGGGCCACGAAGACGGATGCTCATTTCGTCGATCGAATGGACTTGGGCGACCGGGTGTACGGTCTCGACGGCTTCGATGATTCGATGATGAAACTTGATGTAGACCTCGGGGCGAGAGAGCACGATATGGATGGATGGGCACCGATCGCGTGCTTGACGAACGCCTGTTCCCGTCTTGATGCCGTGAGCCTTGGCTTCATAACTTGCTGCAATACAGCATGTTGTATCACAATCGTTGGGGATCACGCCCACAGGCTGCCCACGAAGCTCCGGGTGTTCCTGTTGCTCCACAGAGGCAAAGTACGAGTTCATATCAAGAAAGAGAATCATCCCTAATGAATACCAAACGCAAGGCGATTTGTCAAGCGTCTTTGCTGTTAAAGATTTCTCTGGTGGGCGTTGTCTCCCCCGTTGTGGCACTCAATGACAAATGGCCACTGATTTCTGATATTCACGCCCGTTCTTGGTTCATCCGAAGCAAATTGCCGAGGATCAACTGTTCTACCTCTTCTCGCCGCTCAATCAGATCGTGGCCCTCGGGCAAAGATTGGCCCGCGCCCGTTTCCTCAAACACCTCGGCCCAAGCCGTATCCCAATCGCCATCAGGATCGATGGCCCCATACGCCGCAAGCACAGCTTCATCGAGGGCTTTGTGGGCGAGCCTCAACCAAGTTGGGCGTTCGTTGTAGAGATTCGTCAGGGTTCGCTTCTTGAGCTTCGCATCCTTGGCACACGCGGCATCAATCGCGCTCTGGCGGATCAATCGTTGGGCTTCCTCGCCGCTGACCGCAAGCACATCGGCAAAGTCATCCTCGCTGTCAATCCGGTCGGCGATCGGTTGCACCCACTCAGGCGGGTTGAGCCATCGTTCACGCTGCTCGTTGAGCGTTGCGGCACACTCGCTGATCGCATCATGGAGCGGGCGTTGGGCATCACCCTCGCCCGGCTCATGCCCCGGCGACCACGGGAGGGGGAAGGTCTCGAAGCATGTGGTGGGTGTGTAGCGGGGGCGATCTTCGAGTTGTGTGCCTTGGCGGAGTGCCCAGAGTTCGTGGATGGTGCTGTGGAGGGTGCCGAAGAAGTAGTCGTCGGAACGGGCGAAGATGTAGACTCCATCATCGGGTTGAATATGGCTGGGGATATGTACAAACAGACGATGCTTTGCGATTCTTGGTGTCAAAATATACCGTGCTATCTCAGCTATGGATTCTTTCATATCCATCGCAGATCGTTTATGCCTCCACCAGTTTTCGCGAGTCCGTTTTTCTTTATTCTTATCGCGCTTTGGCTTGACCTCCTGCGCACAGTATTCAAATACCTGCTCATACCCAGCCGATTCGATTTTAGATTGTTCGTCAAAATCAATAATCCACTTTGGCGGCCTTCGTGATAGAGCGGAACTCCCATTCATCCAAGGACGCAACACATTGCTATTGGTAAAACCGTTTGGATTTGTCGGCATTGACAACCATTCTTTAGCTGTCAGAAAATCAACATCGAACGGCCCTGCCTTTTTGGTGCCGATGTAGCAGATGGTCTCGTTTTCATCAAGGCCGATTGCCTGGGTTAGGTTTAATCCTGCTGTGAGGTTTACATGAATATCACCTGTGATTGAATCGCCATTGAGTTGCCGGTTTATTTCACTTTTGTCGTCATAGCAAATGATTGACACATGAACTGCTGCACCGTCTAGTGTCCATTCTCGATCAGACCAAGCCGAAAAAATGTTGCACTTTGTTGTTATCTTGCGCAGCACACTTCGATTTATTTGTCCACGAATCCCTTGGGTTGCAAGCAATCCAACTCGGGGATAGCCAGTTTTAGTTGATCCTTCAATAGCATTGCTCCCTCTTGCGAACCAGTAGCAACACAAGTCGGAAGAGTTTGCTATGTCAAACTGAGACCACATCGAATCTCGATATTCAGTTCCGAGGGATTCCCAGATTAGTGAACCACCCAAGAACGGCGGATTCCCCACGATGAAATCGGCCTCGGGCCATTTGGCTTGTCCCAAGCACTTCGCGCCCTCGCGCCACACGCTGATCCGCTCGCCGTCCTCATCGGCCCATGCCAGAATCGCGTCTCGGTTTTCGATGGTGTCGATGGGTTCGAGGATGGGGTCTCTGGGGGCGTTGAAGCCGTTGTCTCGCATCCATTGGAGGTAGCCGATCCAGATGGCGACCTGTGCGAGTTCGGAGGCGTAGGGGTTGATTTCGATGCCGAGGAGTTGGGTTGGGCGCACACGCGGGAGCAACCCGCCGACCCCGAGTTCTTCGCGCGATGCGTAGAGGATGACTTCTTTTTCGAGGAAGAGGAGTTGCTGGATGGCGACATAGAGGAAGTTGCCCGAGCCGCAGGCGGGATCGAGGACRCGGACGGAYGAGAGCTTGGCTTGGAACCCATCGAGCAGGTTGGCGATTTCSGCATCGGCWTTKKYCTTGGTKKYCKWKGTSKTSSMYTTGCGTCGGCGTTCGAGCTGGGTGTCGATCTGCTCTTTGGTCTCTTCCCATTGCGCCCGGAGCGGGCGCACAATCACCGGCTCGATGACGAGCATGATGTCTTCTCGGCTCGTGTAGTGCGCCCCGATCTGCGATCGCTTTGAGGGATCGAGCGATCGCTCAAAGAGCGTGCCGAGGATCGAGGGTTCGATCACGGCCCAGTCTTGGATGGCTGCACTGATGAGGATTTCGATTTCATCGGTCGTGAGTTCGATGGATTCGGCGTTGTCGAAAAGCCCGCCATTGAAGTAGCTGATTTCGTCTACTCCGAAGTCGCCGCCGGTGCGCATGGCCTCGAAGAGTTGATCCATTTGCTTCTTGAGCCGAGCGGGATCATCCTTGGATTTGGTCAGGACGCGCTCGAAGAGTCCCTTGGGGAGGAGTTCCACATCCTCAGCGAAGAGGCAGAACATGACTTTCATCAAGAAGTGAGCAGCATCATGCGGCTCATGCCCCCGATCACGCAATGCCTGGGCGATGGTGCCGATCTTCGATGCGATCTTCTCGGTGATCGCRGCRACGGTCTCGGWSGGYTTGAAKGAMYYGGGATCGGTRAASACCCGYTTGAGCAGCGWGAGKTTGCCGGGRTCGGAGAGTTSATCGAGGGTGAAYNANTGAAKRMCNNGGGTTTGTASCCGGTGAAGTTGGTATGKATTTCGTAGTTGGTGATGTCGCWRACGATCATCAGCGGCGGGTTSYCKARGYCTTCGCGRTATTGYTGGAGTTGYTKRTAYGCGGCKGCAAGGTCTTTGTATTTGCCCTTGCGTTTGTACTCCCACGCGAAGCGGCCTTTGTACCAAACATCCGCGCGCCCATATGCGCCCTTTGAACCAATCGAAGCGGGCGCAGAAACCTTCGCGCCCTTCTCGAATGTGAAGGTGTCCCCAACGGGATCAAGCTCGGCGGGTGTCTTGACACCGAGCAGGCGGCAGAGGTCGATGAAGTGTTCTTGTGATGCGGCTTGCTCTGAGAGCTGGGCCTTTGACCATTTGGCAATAAATGTTGGTGTATCCATGTGTCTAGATCATCGTGTATCTGGACGGATTTGTCCATTCTTCGCATCGAGAGATTTTCATCGTATGGGCAGATATGTTGCATTCCATCGCGCACGCGCGCGTAGTTGCGTGGAAACTCCCCCATGCGTAGTGGGCGAAAACTCTTCAATCGTTGCTAAACAGCGAAAGAACAGCGATAAATGGCGATTTCAATGGAATCTCTGCCCTGGCTTACCCGGTGGTTTGTCGTTGCTTTGTTTGGTGTGGTATGATCTATGTCAAATACGGGTTTGTCGGGTTGCTCCGACGATCGAGCATACGCGGCTGGGCACTTCACCTTCCAGCCTAGCCGCGTTTGCTTGGCCCGAGGAAGGTGAATCTGATGGCATCAAATGCGACGCCAGCTCGGCGGGAAGGCTTAGTTCGTGCAGCTCGGAAAGTGATCGAGAGCAACCGTGAAGTTTTTACCGAAGCGGGGAACCGGCTTGGGGAAATCTACTCAGAGAAACGCCTAAAACAGAATGACCATGAAGGTAAGTGGGATGACACTACTTCGGAGGAGATGATTTTTCCTCGACTTGATTGCGCCCGGCTGGGTGTGATCTATGATGATTATCCAACCGGATACACCGATATGCGATTCGAGGAGCCAATGCCCCAGACGGAGCGCAAACTGGCTGCGAGCATGGTTGTGCTCACCCTTGTGCTTGCGATTGATTCCGCTGCCAACGAATACATTTCAGAATCAATGTGCCCGTTCGCCGCGTTGCCTTGGTATTTTGGAGAGGAAGTCCCCGGATTGCTTGGGCGTTGCATGTTTAGCTGGGTACCCGGTGAAAACAACAGCGTAAATAGCCCGCCGGGTGAAGTATTGGATTTATTGGAGCGGGCAAAGTGGAGTGCTAGTAATGGAGATGTGATGCCWGTTGGGATGACGATTCCAACTGGTGATGGGCAGCCGTGCAATGAGCCTGGGACAAATCAGTTTGATGAGTTGAGCAGGGCATTGCTTGATGTGTATAGGCATCTCAGTGTATTCCAAAGCAACGCTTCGGAGTGGGCAGATGTGACTCAGTATAAATATGGCGAAGTTTTGAAAAAAAAGAAAATCGAGTTGCTTGAGTATAATCGAAAATGGTGGGCGAGTTGGGAACCCGCATTACGCAGGGCGCGAGATGCCACATTCTATATAAACCGAGCCGAGCTACAGGATCGCATTCAGGCAGCAATGGCAGGATTGAGTACACTGGCCCTCAATATATACCCTCCGCCATTGATGGGGATGAGAGGCGAGTTGCCTGGGGATCATTTGTTGAAGAGAGGCGCATTGCGATGCGATAAAAAGGGCCAGTCAGCGTATCCACAAGAAGCGATCACTGAGGCCTATCGGCCAATCGGGGAGTTGATTGTGGGGTTGGCGTTGTATGTAGATGGAACGGTAAAGGAATACAAAAAAACAACTACTATTGAACTTCCTATACCAACCGATAATGTCGAAAGAAGGAATGCTGCTTGGTTTTTTTCTGCAACTGATGGAGGCTTATACCCAGATTTATTGCGAGTTGCCGTGAATGATGGGCGATTGGAGAGAAGTAGTAAGGTGTTCAATCGCTGGCATCATTCTGTCCTAGAGGTCTGCGATCGGTATCCAGAATACAAAATAGCTATCAATCGGGCGAAGGAAAGCGAAGGGGCCGTAAGCGTACCGAAGAACTGAATGGGATTGGCTTGGTCCCGTTCAAAATGCTGCAATGCTCGCAGTATGAACCAAGAAATACAAACAACTTTCGTTCCGATCAGGCGTGCAGCGTCAAACTTAGGCGTTCCGATCGCATGGCTTCTATCTGAAGCGAAGGCCGGGCGCATCCCTGCGATCAAAGCCGGAAGACGGTGGCTGGTTCACCTTGAACGCGCCCGCATCAAACTCGCTGAATATGCAGAGCGTGAAGGGGGTGCCGAGTGAACAACTGGCAACCTTCGACATCGACTTCCAATCCCTCCTCAGAGCCTCGGCTAACACTCCGCAAGCAGGAAGCCGCCAAAGCACTTGGAATATCTGAGCGGACGCTTCACGATCTTCTAAAAACCGGGCAGATCGGATCATTCAGTCTCAAGCGAGCCGTGTTGATTCCGGTTGCCGAGTTGGAGGCGTTTATCGCGCGGAAGGGAGGGCAGGTWTGATGGAACCCAATCTATTCGACCAAAGCAATACCCCGCTGGCAAGCAAGGGGAATGCGAAAAACTCTGAACAACATCATACACGCTCATCTTCCTGTATGCGTCCACCATTCCGACACAACGCGCCCAAAGGCACCTCGGAAGTAGCTGCCCAAATGATCGCTTCACGCACTCCCAATCAACGGGCACGAATCTATCGAGCGATCCTGTCGAGCGGGTCGCACGGTCTCACTGACGATGAAGGTGAGACTCAACTCGATATATTTTCAGCAAGTTATTCTGCCCGGCGAGGCGAACTTGTGAAGCTGGGATTGATCCGAGATACAGGGAATCGGCGACTKACCCAACGCGGATGCCCAGCAGCCGTATGGGCAGCCGTTGGACAATGGGTAGGGGGTGTAGCATGAGTATTTCACCGGTAGTACAAAGTGTGCTCGATGCACTAAAGTCGCTAGGCATTGAATCAAAGAAATCGGGGAGAGAATGGAAGTGTCAATGCCCGGTTCATACGGGGGACAAAGCGGATTTGCGGATCGGTGTTGGGCCGGATGGTCTCGTCTCGTTTCATTGTCGGCACCAATGCTCGGCACTGTCAGTTATTGAAGCGATCGGTTTGAATCGCGAGCTGTTGTCAGAGATGTTTCAGCAAGAGATATTGCAGGCAGTAGCAGTTTGTGGTAGCCCGGTAATCTTGTGTACAGCCGATGTGCAGGCCCAAGAAGTGAGTTGGCTTTGGAATGGTCGGTTGCCCCTTGGCTGTTTGAGTCTGTTGGTGGGTCGCCCTGGTGAGGGTAAATCATTCGCTACGCTCGATTGGGCAGCAAGAGTGAGTACCGGACGCGATTGGCCCGATGGATCATCGTGTGAATCGGGAAGCGTGTTGCTGGTATCGGCAGAGGATGACCCCGGCGATACCATCCGCCCCCGGCTCGATGCCCATGATGCTGATCCTCATCGAATCTATTTGCTCAAGGGTGTTTATGCAAAAGACAAACAGGGCAAACTGATCGAGGGTGCTTTTACACTGGTCAATATTGAGACACTCAGACAAGCCCTTGACACCATTGGGGATGTTCGGTTGATTGTGATTGATCCGATTGGCTCATACATGGGCGGAAAGGTTGATGCACACCGAGACAATGAGGTGCGTGGCGTGTTAGCTCCATTGGCTGCACTTGCCCAAGAAAAAAACGCGGCGGTGGTATTGGTTGCTCACCAACGCAAGGGCAAGGCGATAAACCCGGACGATATGACTCTGGGATCAATAGGATTCACAGCGATAGCCCGGTCGGTGCTACACCTGATGCGTGATCCTGATGATGAAGATCGGCGGCTGTTGCTGCCCGGCAAGATGAATCTGGCTGTCCCCGCGCCCGGCTTGGCATTCACGATCGGGGGTGAACCCGCTCGGGTGCAATGGGCATCAGACCCGGTAACTATCACGGCAGCCGAGGTGCTTGCAAAGAGCAACGGCGGGAGCAGTGCGGGCGATGAAGCTGGGGATTGGCTCCGGGATGTGCTCAGCAATGGCCCTTTTCCTGTAAGTGAAATTAGGAGCATGGTCCAACGGGATGGGCTGGCATGGCGCACGGTTGAACGAGCCAAGAAGCGAATCAAAGCAACCGCAACGCGCGAAGGGTTTGCAAGCGGCGGGCGTTGGATGTGGGCAATGCCCACCATAGGCCGCCAAGATGACTCAAAGACCGCCAACCCCGCCATAGAGGGAGATGTGGCGGACTATGGCGGTGTATGCGATTCTGAACAATCGGACGGGATGCCACCCGCCGATCTTCATGGCTTAACTTGAACAATGAAACTCGCATTGTTGATACGAATACGGTAGAATTAATTACGGAAGGCGAAAAACAATGGCATCACTCATACGAGATAAAGGCGGCTCGAAGCGCATCCAGTTTATGTTTGCCAAAGGCGATCGGCGCACAATCCGATTGGGCAAGATCAATGTGAAGTCAGCCGAAGCGTTCAAGGTTCGTGTGGAATCGCTGATTGATTCCGTCAGACTCAACACACCGATCAACCCACAGACCGCCCAATGGCTTACGGGTCTTCCAGACGACACTTATGCGAAGCTGGTGTTGGCAGGCCTATCAGAGTCAAGGGAGGTGGCCAAGACGCACACGCTTGAAGGGATGCTAGACGAGTATTTCGCCACGATGAGCGTGAAGGAATCGACACGGATTCGGTATGCCCAGACCAAACGCTTGCTGATTGACTACTTCGGGAATGATTGCCCGGTCGACTCAATCAGCACGCTTGATGGCGACAAGTGGCGGGCGTGGTTGTGTGAGAAGGGATACGCCGAAGCCAAGATCGGGCGTGATGTTCGTGGGGCGCGGATGTACTTTAAGAAGGCTATGAAGTGGGGGATGATTCCGAGCAATCCGTTTGAAGATGTGAAAGCGGGTCGGAAAACGAACAGGAAAAAAGCGTTCTTTGTGACCCCCGAGGCCGCATTCAAGATTATCGAAGCGTGCCCTGATGCTGATTGGCGGTGCATTGTGGCACTGGCTCGGTTTGGTGGGTTGCGTTGCCCATCGGAAGTGCTGGGGGTTCGCTGGGCGGATGTTGACTGGGCAAGCAACCGATTTAGGGTGCGATCGCCAAAGACAGAGCATCACCAAGGCAAGGCTGAACGGATGGTGCCGTTGTTTCCTGAGATTCGGACGGTGTTAATGCAGGCTTTCGAGTCTGCCCCGGATGGTGCCGAGTTTGTGGTGGGCCGGTATCGAGGCTTGGGGACGAATCTGGGCACGCATATGCGGCGGATCATTGAACGGGCGGGCTTGGACGCATGGCCCAAGCTGTTCAACAACATGCGGGCGAGCCGAGCGACTGAGTTGGCTCTTGAATATCCGGCTGCTCAATGCACGGCATGGATGGGGCACTCGCAGGCGATCGCTGAGGCTCATTATCACATGGTTCGGGATGAAGATTATGAGCGTGCAGCATCGACACCGATAGCGATCAAACAGGCAGTTCAGGGCGGCGCAGAATGCGGCGCACTTGGGGCGCAAATGGCAGCGCAGCAGCAATCCGCAACAACCGGCAAAGAGGATCAAAACGGAGCGCAAACTAAAAAGGAACCAGCACTTATGCTGATTCCTTCTGGTCTTTGCAGTTCTTTGCAGAACCAATCAATGGGCATACGCGGACTTGAACCACGGACACCGGCATTTTCAATGCCGTGCTCTACCAACTGAGCTATATGCCCGACTGCTCCTTGCGGTGCATTTCGGAAGAGGACGAGCCTCTTGGGGGTAAGGATACGCATGAAAGCGGTCGCGTCAACTTATTTTGATGTCAAAGTAGGTGATTCATTCTCGGGGGAGGGCTTTCGGACGGTGAATGGATCGGCTAAGATGGTTGCATGAGTGATACCAACGATGCTGTACAAACTGGTGCTGATTCTACGACCGAGAAGCCTTTGCTTGTGGTTGATAATCTGAAGACTTATTTCCCGATTCGCAGCGGGCTGTTGCAGCGGGTGACGAGCCACTTTAAGGCGGTCGATGGTGTGTCGTTCCATATCAAGCCGGGCGAGACGCTTGGGCTTGTTGGCGAGTCTGGTTGTGGCAAGACGACGATTGGTCGGACGATCCTTCGGCTTCAGGCAAACTCTGGTGGACGGGTGATCTTTGATGGGCATGATGTGTTCGCTGCATCTGGCAAAGAACTTCGGAATCTTCGTCGAGATATGCAGATTGTTTTTCAGGACCCTGCTGGCTCTTTGAACCCTCGGATGCGAATCGCAGCGATTGTTGGCGAGCCTTTGGTGATTCATGGGATGGTTTCTTCGAAGGCCGAGCTTCGTGAACGGGTTGAGAATATTCTTGAACGCTGTGGGATGCCCAAGGCATCTGCGGACCGGTATCCGCATGAGTTCTCTGGTGGTCAGCGTCAGCGGATCGGGATTGCTCGTGCGTTGGCTCTTGAGCCAAAGTTTATTGTGTGCGACGAACCAACGAGTGCGCTCGATGTTTCGATTCAGGCGCAGGTGATCAACTTGCTGATGGATTTGCAAGAAGAGTTTAAGCTGAGCTACTTGTTTATCTCGCATGACATGGCGGTGATTCAGCATGTTTGTGAGCGGATCGCGGTGATGTATAAAGGGAAGATTGTTGAGGAAGGGACTCGTGATGAGATCATTGATAACCCTCAGCATTTGTATACACAATCGTTGTTATCTGCGGTGCCTGAGCCTGATCCGCATCGGAAGATTGAGCGGRTWGTGTTTGATGGYGGRGCRAYRTAGGRATRRAYTMGRWTSMAKSMRWKASCMSGYMKMRMCYSGMMGMRYCYSGRKSRMSYYYKKKMRYRKWWYTYRSWYGRRYKCKSKSTACCTATGGAACCTCTTCGCATCGGCTCGAAGAGGTTGTTGCGGTGTGCGCCGATGAGTTGGGCTTGCGTGCGCAGACTTTTAGTACGCCTACTTCGGTGTTTGTTTCTGTGGAGAGTGATGAGGGGCTGTCAACTTATCTGGCTCGGGTCGTGCCAGGTGAGGTTGATATTTCGAAGATGATGGAGATCGATCGGCTTTTTAATCGGGTGATTGAGAATGAGCTGAGTGCTACAGACGGCATAGCGGAGATCAAGCGGATTGTGAAGCTGCCGGGATTGTATCCGGCGTGGATGATTGTGATGTCGTTTGGGATTGTTTCTGGGTGTGTTGGGAACTTCCTTGGTGGTGGGATCAAGGAGATGTTTGCTTCGGGTATTGTGGGTTTGAGTGTTGGCATTTTGGTTTTGTTTGCTGGAAAAAACCGTGAGTTCTCTCGGCTGATCGAGTTTTTGTCGGGGTTGGTTGCAGCGTTGATCTCTGGGGCATTGGCTGCTCCGCTTGGTGGGTATATGCCAGCGGTGGCGGCGATCGCAGGTTTGATTATTTTGTTACCCGGGCTGACCTTTACGATCGCGATGGTTGAACTTGCGACGAAGCATGTGGTGTCGGGGACTGCCAGGCTTGCGGGCGCGATGATGGTGATGTTGGTGATTGGGTTTGGGTTTATCATTGGGCAGCGCGGGGCGGAGTTGATGGTTGGGCCGACGGAGGTTGTGGTGGCTGGGCCGATGGCTTGGTATGTTGATGTGCTTTCGATTTTGATTTCGACGGTTTGTATGGCGGTGTTGTTTCAGGCACGGATGCGGCATGCCTGGGTGATGGTTGTTGCGGGGTTCTTATCGTTTTATTCGGCACGATATGGCGCGATGTATCTTGGGCCTGAGGCTGGTGGGCTTGGGGCGGCGTTGGTTGTTGGGTGTGCGAGCAACTTGTATGCACGGGTGTTTGATCGCCCGGCAATGACGATGATGCTGCCTGGGTTGTTGATGTTGGTCCCCGGGGCTTTAGGGCTTCGGAGTTTGCAACTGTTTATGTCCAACGATACTGTTGACGGCGTGCAGTCTGTCTTTACAGTGCTGGTCGTAGGTGTTGCGTTGGTGGTGGGGTTGTTGTTGTCGAATGTGATTATGCCGCCGCGGAAGGTGCTGTAAGAGAAGCAAGAGGAACGCAGAGAGCGCAAAGATCACGCAGAGGTGCAGAGGGAAGAATGGGGAAGAGTTAAAACATGGAGGAGCCGGGGATGGCACCTCCATGGCACCCAGAGAAGAGTTTAGGACTTGGGATCTTCTACTAAATCTTGATGTTGGGCGAGGAGGTCGGAGTAGGAAGTAGCGATGGGCTCGCCAAGGGCGGGGAGGAAGGTTGCTTTGAGCTGGGCAGCTTGTTCGTGTGCTTTTTCCATGTCGGTGTTTTCATTGACGAGTATCTCGAACTCGAAATACCAGCCGAGATCGATGACATCGTCGATGTGGATGCGGACGGAGTTGTAGAGGTAGAGTTCGCGATTTTTTTCTACGGTGAGCCATTCGGGGAGTGGGGCTTGGCCGAAGCGTTCTTGGACTTGGGCATGGGTGTAGATGTGGTAGTCGGAGATTTTTGCATCGACACGGTTTTCGCGATCGTAGAAGATGTATTYGATCGGTTCGGGAGAACCTACGGCGCGATCGATGGCGATAGATGTTCGTTTTTTGAGTCGGCCTCGGGTGACATTGTAGTAGACATCGGTTTGGCGGAGCTTGATGACTTGGGATGCGCCGATTTTTTTACAGATCAAGCGGGCAAGGTTTGGGTCGCGGAGTTCGGCTTTGAGTTCGAGGTTCTTCATTGCCCTTTACATCGGCGATATTCAGTTAGAATCGTTGATAGAATCGAGGGTTTGGCGGGTTTTCGCTTCGTCCCAGATATCGATGCCTAGGGATTGTGCTTTGGTGAGCTTTGAGCCTGCTTTTTCGCCTGCGATGAGGATGTCGGTGTTCTTGGAGACTGAGCCGGAGCATTTGGCGCCGAGGGCTTCGAGGATGTCGGAGAGTTCTGGGCGGGTGAAGTGATTGAGGGAGCCGGTGAGGACGATGGTTTTGCCGGCAAAGGGGGAATCGATCTTGGTTGACGGATCGATGAAGTCGTGGGAGGTGAGGTCGATATCGAGGGCTTTGAAGTGGGCGAAGGTTTCTATGGCGGCGGGGGAATGGAGGTAGGCGTGGAAGAGCGGKGCGGTGTCTGCGCCSAGRCCKGTTTCGTATTCGGTTTCRAGYTTKTCCTKWKARMCWKYGTAKTCKTWRCSKWTSTTWWRRSKMRGRYSMKYRAMRRCYAWWKSMAYGMKTYSMSMGRKWWKKGMWKSSAKKMSYKCMWCGYAATCCTKKWRTWSKWTRGCGAGGGATTTAGCGGTGGAGGTCCCGACATGTCGGATGCCCATGCCGGCGAGGAGTTTGGAGAGCCCACGATCTTTGGAAGCTTCAATAGAAGCGAGGAGATTCTCGACCTTTTTTTCGCCCATGCGGTCGAGTTCGAGCAGTGCCTCGCGGTGATCTTTGAGGGTGAAGATGTCGGCGAAGTGGTTGAGGGGGATATCGCTTGCTCGGATGATGTCGATGGTGGATTCGCCGAGGGTGTCGATGTCCATTTGGCGTCGGCCCACGAACCAGACGAGTTTCTCGCGGATCTGGGCCGGGCACTCTGGGTTCATGCATCGACGGGTGGTTTCGAGGGTTGGATCTTCGAGGGCTTCGGGTGGGTCTATTTCTAAAGGTGAATCACAGGTCGGGCAGTGTGCCGGAGGGAGAACTTGTGTTGCATCATCGGGGCGTTTGTCGAGAATGACACCGACGAGTTGGGGGATGATTTCACCAGCTTTTTCGACTTCGACGGTGTCGCCTATGTGGAGGTCGCGCTGGCGGATCATGCCGTAGTTGTGAAGGGTGGCGTGTTGGACCTCTGTGCCGGCGAGGAGGATTGGTTCGAAGGTGGCGCGGGGGGTGATTTTGCCGGTCTTGCCGACTTGGTGATTGACGGCGAGGAGTTTGGTGGTCTTGCGTTCGGCAGGGAATTTGTAGGCGATGATCCAGCGGGGGGATTTACTTGTGTTGCCGAGGGCGGCTTGTTGGGCGAAGGAGTCGACGCGGATGACGACGCCGTCGGTTGCGTAGTCGAGGTTGTGGCGGAGTTGGTCGATGTGGTGGATGGCTTTGAGGATTTGGTCGGGCGTTGTGGCGGTTGTGCGATGCTCGGTGGTGGGGAAGCCGAGGGCTTTGAGTTTGGCAGCATAGCCAGAAAATGAAGGGGCGAAGTTTGAATCGGAGAGTTCACCGATGCCATGGGCGATGAAACCGAGGTTGCGGGCGGCGGCGACTTTGGGGTCGAGTTGTTTGATGGAGCCGGCGCAGGCGTTGCGGGGGTTCATGAAGAGATCGTCGCCGGCTTCTTCGCGTTCTTTGTTGATGCGTTCGAACTCGGGGAGGGGGATGTAGACTTCGCCTCGGACTTCGAGGATTTCGGGGACTTGGTCGGCGGGGAGTTTGAGGGGGAGGGATTTGATGGTGCGGATGGCGTGGGAGACATCATCTCCGTTTTGGCCGTCGCCTCGGGTGAGTGCGCGGATGAAGATGCCTTTTTCGTAGCGGATGGAGAGGGCGACGCCGTCGATTTTGGGTTCAACTATGTAGCGAACTTTGATATGGTCGGCCCATTTAGAAAATGGCTTGGCGTCGGGGAGTGAGCCAAATAGATTCTCGTATTCGTCAGTAGATTCATATCCCCATTTTTCTGGATCGTGAGCAATATCAGCCAAGACCGAATTTCGATCTTTTTTGAACTCAATATTTGTGAAGTGGGAATTAGTTTTATTGATCCAGGCGGTGATCTCTTGCTCGTTGTAGGTGTTGTCGATGGAGAGCATCGGGACGGCGTGGGGGAGGGTCACGAATCCTTCGATTGGGGAGCCGCCGACGCGGGCGGTGGGGGAGTTGGGGTCGGCGAGGTCTGGGTTGGCTTGTTCGAGTGTTGCGAGTTCGGCGAGGAGGGTGTCGAACTCGGTGTCGGCCATGAAGGGGGCGGCGTCGGTGTAGTAGGCGGCGTTGGCGCGTTCGAGGAGGGCGCGGAGTTCGTAGATGCGTAGTTTGGCTGACATTGTGGGAATGATATAGGCAATGATCGTTGGGTGCCACTGTTTGACCGTCTTCGGCAAGCAGTGTCTTCCGAGTTTCTAGCGATCAACAAGACACACCTTGCCGAAGACGGCCAAGGCGTGGCACCCGGAATGTGGCGGGCTATGATGGGTTATGAGTGCAAAGATTATTGATGGGAAGGCGTTGGCGTTGGCTTTTCGGGAGCAGATTGCTCTGCGGGCGGGGGCTTTGCGCGATGGTGGGAAGCCGGCGAAGCTCGATGCGGTGCTGGTGGAGTCGGGGGATAATGGGGCACGGGTGTATGCACAGAATCAGGCTCGGACATGCGAAGCGTTGGGGATTGAGTATGAGCTGCACTTATTGGCGGTTGGGTCTGATCAGGGGGCGATCGAGGCAAAGATTGTTGAGTTGAACAGTAATGATTCGGTGCATGCGATTATGGTGCATCTGCCTTTGCCTGATGGGGTGGACACCTATCACATTCAGGAGCAGATCGATCCTGATAAGGATGTCGAGGGTGTGAATCCGGCGAATATTGGGAATGTGGTGTATGGGCGGTCGATGCGGGCGCCTTGTACGGCTTTGGCGACGCTCAAGTTGATTGATTCGACCGGGGTTGAACTCAAGGGCAAGCGGTGTGTTGTTGTTGGGGCTTCGGCGGTGGTCGGGAGGCCGATTGCGGTGCTTTTGATGAATCGTGAAGCGACGGTGATTAGCTGCAATAAGTTTACTGTGGGGCTTAAAGAGCTTTGTTTGTCGGCAGATGTGTTGATTCCGGCGGCGGGAGTCGCTGGGTTGATCACGGCTGATATGGTCAAGGACGGGGCTTTGGTGGTTGATGTTGGGGTGAATCGSRTSAAGRKTGAGGRCGRGAAATCRMRGACGRTCGGGGATGTTGATTTTGAKGGTGTYRAGGRGRTTGCGGGRTGGTTGAGCCCGGTGCCYGGYGGSGTTGGGCCGATGACGGTGGCTGTGTTGTTGCACAATGTGGTAGAGTTGGCTGAGGAGCGTGGATAAAAGGGTGAGAAAATGGAATATGGGGATGGTTGAATCGTTGACTCTTGGGAGGATGCACCATTGAATCATGCTATGGAACACACACTTGCGCTCATTGGGCCTTTGGGTRCGACTGAGACGATCGTTATTGGGATCATTCTTTTGCTTTTATTCGGGCGTAGGTTGCCTGAGGTTGGGCGGAGTTTGGGGCAGGGGATCGTTGAGTTCAAGAAGGGGCTCAAGGATGTGACGGACGATATCAAGAACGAGACTTCTGAAGCTGGGAGCGGGGGAGCGAAGTTCGATTCGGCCAAGCCGCCGAAGAACCCGGATATGTTGAACAATGCTCATACGACCTCGACGCCGGTGGCTGAGAAGGTTGAAGTCAAAGAATCGCCCGCTGGGGAATGATTCAGCGATTGAGAGTCGGTTTTTCTCGATTTATCGAGATCAACGGCTATGATTGTTGCCTATTTTGGCGAGGTAGCTCAGTCGGTCAGAGCGATGGATTCATAACCCATAGGTCGAGAGTTCAAGTCTCTCTCTCGCCACTTATTGAAAAAGTAACGCGTGAGCCGATATATTTCGGCTTACGCGTTCTTTTCTGTAGATTTCATGTCATATTGGGCGAGTTGGTGCGTTAGCCGTGTACACACACATGGAGGTTTTGCGATGCAAACCAAGCTGATGACGATTGGGGTACTTGTTGTGAGCGCGACTGCGCTTGGTGGGGTTTATCTTTGGACGGCTGGAAATGAGGTTGCTCCGAGTGATCCTCAGGTGACAGCGTTGTATGCCAAGGCCCAGGAGCAGGATTTTCGTACGCCTGTGTATGAGCCGATTGAGGTTGAAGAGATTGAACAGCGGGCACCGAGTTCGTCGCTGCAAGGCGGGACTCGGAATGGTCGGTTTGATTTTGCTKCTCGAATGACAGAGTTTGACCTCGATGGTGATGGAGTGTTATCGAAGGAAGAACGCGATGCGATGAGGCAAGCGTTTCGGGCGGAGCGGATTGCTCGGTTTGATCTTGATGGCGACGGCGAGCTTTCACGCGAGGAGCGGCAGGCAGCACGGATGGCGCGGTTTGAGAACTCTGATCGTGGGCAGGCGTTGATGCGTCAGTTTGATGCTGATGGTGATGGGGAACTCAATGCTGATGAGCAGGCTGCGATGGATGCGTATCTGGAAGAGCAGGGGCAAGATCGCCGAGCTGCGGAAATTGCGAAGTATGATCTTGATGGCGATGGTGAGTTGTCTGAAGATGAGCGGGTGTATCAGCAGGAAGAACGCCAAGCCCAGCGTGACAACTTCATGCAGGATATGACACAAGAGTTTGATCTCGACGGAGATGGGCAGCTGAGCATCGAAGAGCAGCAGGATGCGTTTAACACGATGCGCGAGCGGCGTGAGATTGATCGCTTTGTCGAGCAGTTTGATTTTGATGGTGATGGGCAGATGGGGGCTGGAGATTACAGCTCATTTGCAGCCGATTATGGCAATGGTGATCTTGGCGCCGATGTCAATGGCGATGGGGTTGTTAACACGCAAGATTTGGCGGATTATCGCGATATGGTGACACGATCTGGAAATCGCCCTTAGTGGGTTGATCGATTTTCAATATCCAAAGTCACTCCCAGTCATCTCGGCTTCATACGCTCCGGCATACAGAAATGTTGGAG
The DNA here is from genome assembly GCA_002401225.1 of bacterium. GTDB lineage: Bacteria > Planctomycetota > Phycisphaerae > Phycisphaerales > UBA1924 > UBA1924. Next base: position 5,947 of record NVSM01000032.1, on the reverse strand, counting down.
CGTTTTTTGATGGCAGGTTCCAGTAGTCGCCTGCATCTGCACATTGCCATGCGAGGGAGTCGCCGGCGACGAGGTTGGGGCCGAGTGGTGGTTGTGGTGTTGAGGCAATGTTGATGATTGCGAGTTCTGATAGAACTTCGATGATTGGATCGGATTGCACTGCCAATGTGTTTGTAGGTGACTTGGATACCAGGGCGTGTTGGGTTGTGCAGTTGCACATCAACAGGCATGGAAAGGCGAGGAGGAGCGTACGGATTGAGGTTGGGCTGGCTGCGAACATACCCATAAGGTCGGTTTGATTTTGGCTGGTGTGATGGAGAATGGGGATTAGGGATGGTTTTGCGGATTTTCGCGCAAAATAATCGGCAGGAAGCGAGGGAAATAAGGGTTACTTTTATGGTTCTCGGACGAGGTTATAGGCAATTTTCTGTTCTTGTGATACAGTAGTAGTGGGGACGGAGAACCGAGGTTGACTTAGAAGGGCGATGCTCTTTGGGGTCAGAACATTTGAAAGCAGAATCGATGGTTGTGAATCGGCTCATTCTCAAGGCTCAGTTGCTTGTGTGTGGTTGTGTGGTTGCGCTTGGATTTGAGAGCAATGCACAGGATATGGAAGTTGAACCGGCTGCTCCGAAACCAGTGTTTGCCCAAGTCACGCCTGAGCGTGATGGGGTTGGGTATTTGGTTGAAGAGTTGGCGTATGGGTATCCGTTTGCGCATGCGGATTTGCCTGACTTATCTGTGCTTGATGGAATCGTGGTGCTGTTGAGTCCGGTGGAGGATGGATGGGTGTTGCCTGTTGAGGGGCGTGATGTGCATGCTGTTGTGCTTGGTGATCTCGGATCGCACGGCGGGACGATGGTCTATGGCAGTGCGTTGGCGGTGATCAATCAGGCGATTCGGGACTATCTAGAGGCTGAGCATGGGCTGATCGGGCATTYGGTGACGCCGAATGCTTCGGAGATTGCGTATCGCACGACACGAGAAAATTTGCGTGAAGAGGGGAACACGACGCTTACGATTTTGGTATGGCGTGCGATCGTCGGCGAAGTGCGGACGGTGGCGCACGGGGATCGACTTGCGGAGAAAGACGAGCTTGATGTTGAGAAGAACCCGAAGTCGAATGTGAATCGGGTAGAACATCAACGGCTGCGAGATCGGTTGCGGGTGGAGCCTGGGGCGTTGTTGACTCGCAAAGAGATTGATGAAGAAGTCCATCGGCTCAATCGTCATCCTGGTCGAAGGGTTGATGTAGCGATTGCGCCAACGGATGAGCCGGGCGAGGTGATTGTTGATTATTTGGTAACGGAGCCGAAGTCTTGGAATGCGTATGTGCAGACGAGTAATACGGGCACTGAGAGCACGAATGTTTGGCAGCAGCGGTTTGGGTATATCAATCGTCAGTTGACCGGGCGTGATGATGTGTTGTCATTGGATTACATCACGACGGAGTTTGATGCGACGCATGCAGTGCTTGGGTCGTATGTATTTGACTTTGGGCCTCGGACTCGGATGAAGCTGTTTGGTCGGTGGAATGAATATACGGCGAAGGATGTCGGGCTTGGCTTTGAGAACTTCAAGGGTGATGGATATAGCTTGGGAGCCGAGGCGGCGATCAATGTTTGGCAAGATGGCGCGAAGTTTGTTGATGTGATTGTTGGGGCAAAGGTTGAGCATATTCATGTTGAGAATCGGCTGTTTTTGATTGAGGGCGAGGATGATTTCTTATTGCCTTATATTGGTGTGCGGTATCAGAAGAGCACGCCGGTGCATTCGGTGTATGGGCAGTTGATTGTTGAGAGTAACTGGGGATCGATCGTGGGATCGAGCAAGGAAGATGTTCAACGGCTTGGGCGGTTTGGAGCTGATGATGATTTTACGATTGTGCGTGGGCAGCTCTCGCATTCGTTTTATCTCGAACCGATTTTTATGAAGGAACGGTTTCGTGGCGCAGACGGGACTGATGGGATGACACTCGCGCATGAAATGGTGCTGAGCTTGCGTGGGCAGTACAGTTTTCAGAGCCGATTGGTGCCCAACTTTGAGTTTGTCGCGGGTGGTTTTCATACGGTGCGGGGGTATGAGGAATCTGCGGCGGTTGGGGATGATGGAATTTTGGGATCGGCAGAGTATCGGTTCCATCTTGGTCGATCATTGCCAGCACGGGCTCAGACGGGATCGTTGTTTGGTAAGCCGTTTCGGACTGCGCGGACGAGGCCTTATGGGAGTGCGGATTGGGATGTGATCTTTAAAGGGTTTGTCGATGTTGCTCGGCTGGGCGTGAATGACGCACCGTTCTTTGAGACTGCGGAGACACTCGTTGGAGCGGGTGTTGGGATCGAAACACAGTTGAAATCAAACCTCACGCTTCGGCTTGATTATGGGATGGCGTTTACGAACATTGGCGAAGGGGCCGGGCAGACGACAAGCGTTGGGGATACGCGATTGCATTTTTCGGCACAGTTTCTTTTCTAGACAATCTACAGCACACGCATTTGAGACTTATTTAGGAGTTTGATATGACCACTCAAGACACGAAATACACGATGAAGAGTCCGAGGCAGCTTTTATTGGCAGCACTGCTTACCGCTGGGATTATGGGTGGAAATGCGTATGCTACGCCCGAAGGCGGCGAGGTGATCGAAGGCGATGCGGATATTGATTATGGTGATTGGACACGAGTGGTAACTGGTGAGATTACGATCATTCAATGGCTTTCGTTCCAGATCGCAGCTGGCGAGACGGTTGAGTTTATTATGCCGAGCGAGACATCGCGGGTACTCAACTTGATCACATCTGGTGTGCCTACAGAGATTATGGGATCGTTGATAGGCAACGGGCAGATTTTCTTAGTGAATCCGTCGGGTGTGATCTTTGGTCAGGGCGCGGTGGTGAATGTTGGTGCTTTGTATGCCGCAGCGGGAAATCTCTCGAAGCATGATTTTATGAATGGTGTGTATCGGTTTACTGATGCGCGTGGGGTAGTTGAGAATCGTGGATTGTTGCAAGGTGATTTGATCGCACTTGTTGGTGGACGGGTTGCGAATCATGGGACGATCTCGGCGCCTGGCGGCACTGTGATTATGGCTGCGGGTGAGCAGGTGCTGATTGGTGAGCATTTGGGGCATGTGTTTGTGCAGCTTGAGCGGCCGACAGATTTGGCGAATGCCGATCAGTTGAGTGACCCTGGGTATGAGGGACTCGACCTTGCTGCGGGTGATGTTTTCTCGCTGGCGGCATGGAACACGGGAACGATTGAGGCGAGTCATGTAACTGTTGCAGTCAGCGCGGGGCATATGGCGATTGATAACTCGATTGTTGCGGGTGATATTACGCTCGATGCGATTGATGCTTCGCATATTGAGTTGGGGGCGGATCTTGCTGCGGATGGCGAAGGAATTTTTATTCTTGGTGATCTCGTGCTTACGGATGATGTGCAGATGACGATGAGTGGGGATCATGGGACGGTTGCTTTTAAGGGGACTGTTGATTCTGCTGATGGGGCGGAGAACGATTTGCGGATTGATGCTGGTAATGGGGTAGTTACCTTTCGGGATTCTGTCGGGCAGGGTTCGCGTTTGGGCGTTCTTGATGTGACTGGTGGGCGGATTCAGTTCTTTGATGATGTTGCGGTGAATCAGGAGATGAACTTTTATGCTCCTGTCGAGATCATGCGTGATTCGACGACCTTTGATGTTGGGTTTGGCACTGCGTTGTTTGGGGATATTTTGTATTCGCATCGGGATGGCGCGAGTGATGTTGCGTTTGTATATGACGGCGAGGCTTGGGTTGGTGAAGGGGAAGCTCGGACGCCGTTCCAGTTTCGGAACGGGATTGGGGTTGCTCCGACGATATTGACCGGCCCAGCAAACGGTGCGTTTGGAAACATTCTCTTTGGTGGCAACTTGAGTGATCCGTCTCGGGTGAGTGCGTTTATGTTTGGGACTGGTGCGATGGCTGGGCTGGAATTGATGAACTCGAGTTCGGTCGATCTTGGGCATCATTTTCAGGTGTTTGCTCGTGAATCGATTATTATGGGGCAAGGGCAGAAGATGCTTTCGTTTGGTTCACTTTCTTTGAGTGCCGAGGGGGGCGGATCGACGCTGGTTGAGATTGGTGATTTGAATGTGCTTGGTGATTTGCGGGTGATCTCGCAAGGGTACGAGGGCGGGTTTATTCGGTTGCTTGGACGATCAGCCGGCGAAGTGGATTTCACAGGGAATGAAGAGGACCGTAATCTTGATGGGTTGTTCGACGAGGGGATGGAGTTGATTGCTTCTGGTTCGATTACGCTTGATGGCGAGATGTTTTATGATGGCGATGTGACCCTTGGAGGGAGCAGCGTGTTGTTGCTCAATAACACCGGGGCTGGCGATGCTGGCAGTTTGGATATTGGGTTGTTCCCTGGGGGCGTGTCGTTGGATTTGTTCCGTGGGCAGCTTTCGGGAACGGGAGAGCTTTTGTATCCGTATGATTTGACGCTGCCTTTGAGTATTGTTGATCCGACGCCTTCGGCGAATTTAGCCACGGCGTTTGTTGATGAAGGGCCGATACAACTTCGGACGGATGATCGGTATATTGCGGGTCGTCAGGTTTTGGGTGAGTTGGGATTAGACCCTCGTGATCCGATGCGGGAATCGGTTCGTCAAGGGACTCGGGACGGATCTGTTCGGCATGTTGCCCTCGATCCTGATGATTTGCATGTGACGATTGATCGGTTGACGCGATCGAGTGTTCGTCGGCTTGGCAAAGCGTATGTAGGGCTGCTCGGAGAACGCGTATCGATTGATTCGCCAGAGCGGAGTAATGATGCGGATGTCCGGCAGGCGATTGGTTGGCTTTGGATGCAGACCAATGGGCAGGATGTTGGGGATATCTTTGTGTATGCTCGCGAACATGATGCAGATGGGCTCCATGTGTTGAGGCATGTGCAGGCAGTGGTCGATGCGATTGAACTGCTTGAGTTGACGCCTGTTGAAGYGGAGAAGGCGAAGGTTCAGTTCTTTGAACGAATCACGCCCGCAGAAATGACGAGCGGTTTGATTCGTGGTTGGTTTGCGCCCAAGAATGAACAAGTTGTGAGCCGATAAGCGTACTATACGACCATGCCTACTCTTGACGCTGTTGCTTTGCCGGATCATCTTATTGCCAATCAACTCCGCGGGAAGATTGCGGTGGTGATTGATATTCTGCGCGCAACGACAACGATTGTCGAGGCGTTGGAGCATGGTGCGCGGTGTGTGGTGCCTGTGGCGAGTGTGGATGGGGCACGGGTGATTGCACATGACCGGGCAGGTTCAATATTGTGTGGCGAACGAGGCGGGATCAAGCCCGATGGGTTTGGGCTCGGGAATAGTCCGCTGGAGTATTCGGCGGATGTGGTTCGTGGAGTTGATTGTGTTCTCACGACGACCAACGGGACACGGGCGTTGCATTTGGCGACGGAGGCTGACGAGGTTCTGATTGGGGGGATTACCAATGTGGATGCCTTGTGTGATTGGATCAAACGCGATGGGCGTGATGTGGTGCTGATCTGCTCAGGGACTGATGGGCGTGTGTCGTTTGAGGATTGCCTAGGGGCAGGGCTAATTGTTGATCGGCTGGGGTATTCGAGCACGGACAATGCAGCGATGATGTTTCATGCGATGGAGGGGGCGGTCGAACGGTTTGGCGGATTGAGGTTTGCAGTCGAGTCGAGTTTTCATGCCAAGCGGCTCATTGGGATGGGGTTCGGGGATGATGTTGCGTTTGCGTGTGAAGTAGGGAAGAGTTCGATCGTGCCGGTGTTTGATTCGGTGGTCGGGGAGATTGTGGCGGATTGAGTTTAGATYGGAGGAGGAGAAGACCCCCTCCGTCTCACTTTGTTCGACACCTCCCCCGGAGGCCCGGGGGAGGCGGAAGAATAAAGATCATGCAGGAGCCGAAGACGGCACCGGCATGGCACCCA
>NVSM01000031.1 GCA_002401225.1 bacterium | reverse complement strand
CTTCACCCCCGCCATCACCTCTTCGCACCGCTTGGTCGCCTTGCCGATCAGCACGACCAACACGCCGCTCGCCAGCGGATCAAGCGTCCCGCCATGCCCAACCTTGACCCGCTTGGGCGCGCCGCCCGCCCGCAGTTTCCCACGCACCTTGGCGCACACGCCCATCGAAGTAATCCCCAAAGGCTTGTCCACCACAAGTATCCCCTCGATCGGTTTATCCATCTCTGTTTCCATCAACCACCATAGGTTCACAAATCATCGGATCCAAAAAACAGCACCGCCCGAAACACTCGGACGGCACGACGCAGGAAATGGGTGATCCATTAAGTTATTAAGTGGGACGGCCGCCAGACCCGGAGGCCGCCCCTGTGCTTGCGATTGAGGGGAACCACAAGCACATAATTCTTGGTCGCCGTTAGACAACCATTGCTTCATCAAGCTCAACCACAGGGAAATCGTTCTCGGTTTCGAGGAAGTGGTTGGCATAGTTCGTGTACAAGTTGAACATCGTGATCGCGAGCACTTCGAGAATGTCCGAATCATTCAATCCACCAGCTTGGGCTGCTTCAAACGCCTTATCGTTGGACCACCCGCGGGACTCAACGATTGATTTGGCGAGGTTGATCGCTGCTTGTGCTTTGGGATTCGATGCTTCACCCTTTCGGTTGAGTGCTCGTTCTTCATCTGAAAGACCGACCATTTTGCCAATTGCATCGTGAGCCGAGGCACAGTATTTACAATGCGTGAATGACGCCATGGCCAATGCAACCGACTCACCAAGCTGATCGCCCAATGACCCAGCCTTGAGTGCTTCCTTCTGCATGACATAGCTCATGATCGCTGCGGGCGACTTGCCGAAGGTGCTCAGGAGGTTTGGAACCCTGCCAAGACCGCTCTGTATATTATTGAGGATTGGCTGGCTGGCTTCTGGGGCATTTTCGATGGTGGTCGGCGAGATGCGTGGCATGCTGGGTTCTCCAATGATTCCAGTGGACCCGTTTGAGTCCATTATTGATTTTTTGTCGCAAACGACTTGCGTTCGCACTTAGTATACGATACAATAGACGGATCGTTCTGTTTATTCGTCATTTTCTTTCACTTTTCTCAAATACCGCTCGGAGTATATAATGGCTTCCCCCAAACGCGAAAAACTACTTGAAGTCGCCAGAAGACTCTTTGAAACCGAAGGCTTCCACGCCACGGGTATCGACCGGGTCCTCGCCGAAGCAGGGGTCGCTAAAATGACCCTCTACAACAATTTTGGTTCCAAAGACGGGCTCATCGTCGCGGTGCTTGAGCAATCAAGCCAGGACATGATCGATCGGCTCGAGCAAACCATTCAAGCCGCCTCGAATGACCCATATGAGCAAATACTCGGTGTTTTTGACGCATTTGCCATGTGGTTCTCCAACCCAGAGTTCTGCGGTTGCATGTTCCAAGCTGCGGTCGCAGAGTTCCAAGACCCCAACTCAAAGCCCGCCATCGCTGCCCGAGGCCACCAGATCCGCGTCGCTGCGATGTTCGAAAATCTCTGCACCAAAGCAGAACTCCCAGATCCCAAAACCCTCAGTAGAATGCTCGGTATGCTCGCATCAGGAGCCTCCTGCACCGCTCGACAAATCCAAACACGCGAACCCGCAGACCACGCCCGCCAAATCGCCGAGATCCTCCTCGAACGGGCTGGCTCAACCGGATTTGCCCCTGCAGAAACGGAAATAGCGAACGGATCGGTCTAATTTTAATTACATTGGAATAGAACGACTTGTCTGACTGTTCTCCAAATGTACTGTTTACACCTGAAACGCCTAAACAAACCTCTTAGAACGAACAGGAGTTCGCCCATATGACCAACGAATCCACCCAATCAACGCTCCATCTTGATAGCTCAAACTTTGAAGCAACCATCGCGTCCGATACCCCAACACTCATCGATTTCTGGGCACCTTGGTGTGGCCCATGCCGAGCCCTTGGCCCAACAATCGACAAGCTTGCTGACGACCTTGGCGATCGCGCCCAGGTGGCAAAGGTCAATATCGATGACCACCCAGAGCTCGCTGCCAAGTTTGGCGTGGCTTCTATCCCAACCGTGATCGTCTTCAAAAACGGCAAACCAACCGACAAGTTCGTCGGCATCCGTCCCTACGCGGACTACTTCCACGCCCTCGAAAACGATTAACACCAGCCCAGCCCCTCTCTCTCCGACCCGGATCTGTTGAACCGGGTTTTTTCATACCTGCACTCGCCAGCACACCCGACCTACAATCCTTCAATGACCTCTGCCCCCACCAAATCTCCCAAGAAACCTACAAAAGATCCCTGGGATTCCCCAGGAATGCGCCAGTGGACCGCGATAAAAAAAGAGCACCCAGACTGCGTCCTCTTCTTCCGCATGGGCGATTTCTACGAACTCTTCGGCGAAGACGCTGAGAACATCTCCCGTGACCTGGGACTCTCGCTCACCACCCGAGGCAATGCCATCCCAATGGCTGGCGTTCCCCATCATCAAAAAGCAGTCTACCTCCAACGCGCCATTGATCATGGCTATCGCGTCGCGGTCGTTGACCAACTCGAAGATCCCAAAGAAGCAAAGGGCATCGTCAAACGCGGCGTCACTCAAGTTGTTACCCAAGGAACCCTGGTTGACGAATCGCTCTTGCGCGAAGAGCAAACCGTCCCATTAGGTTCAATCGCCATCCTTGATGAAGCACACGCGGGCATCGCGATCGTCGAACTCTCCACCGGCGCCTTCCACCTCTTCAACGGCTCACTCGCCCAATGCACCGACGAGCTCGCACGCATCGGCGCCAAAGAAGTTCTCTACAACGCGCCAACACTCGGCGACACCCCAAAGCGAATCGAAGAACTCACATCGGCCATCAACGCATCCGCCACCGGCCGACCAGGCTGGCAGTTCCGAACTGCTGAAGCACTCGAAGCGATCTACGAAACATTCTCCGTCTCCACACTCGATGGCTTCGGGCTCGATCAATCCATGCCCTGCATACTCGCAGCCGGTGCGGTTATCCGATACCTCAAAGAAACACAGGCAATCGAAGATGACCAGTCTTCAACCATTCAACAATCGGCATTCGATCGCCCTACCGCAACCCTCGCGCACCTTCGCCACCCGATCCTTATCGACCGCGCCCAATCGTGCATCATCGACGCAACAAGCCTGCGCTCGCTCGAAATCGAACACACCATCCGCGACCAATCACTCGTCGGCTCGCTCGCAGGCATCTTCCTTTCAAGCCCGATCGGCACTCGCTGTGTTTTGAATACCCCAATGGGAAAACGACAAGTCCGTGAATGGCTCAGTTCACCCTTAATTCATAAGGATAAAATCGAACAACGCCAACACGCTGTCGCGATGCTCATAAATGACCATGCCCTTGCGGGCGCACTTGGCACCATCCTCGGCTCCATCTGTGATATCGCCCGAATCGCCGGACGCGTCGCCCTCGGGCGTGCCACCCCGCGCGATATCGCTGCGCTCGGCAGATCCACAGCCACCATCACCAAACTTATCGACACCATCGAAAACTCGTCGGCACTCAACCAATACCACGACGAACTCAGTTCTATTCGTGATCGCATCGAACCTGTTGCGCTCGATATCATGCGTTCGTGCATCGATGAACCACCGGCCCACCTGCGAGCCGGCGGACTCATCCGCGATGGCGTAGACGCTGCCCTCGACGAAGCACGCAACCTCGAACGCGATGCAGGAACATGGCTCACCCAATACCAAGCACAACTCGCCGAAGAACATAACCTGCCTTCGATGAAAGTTGGCTACAACAAAGTCTTCGGCTACTACATCGAACTCCCCGCTGCCCAAGCACTCCGCGCCCCCACGATCTTCACCCGCAAACAAACCCTCAAAAACGCCGAGCGATACATCACACCCGAGCTCAAAGTCTTCGAAGAAAAAGTCTTGAGTGCATCAGATATCGCCATCGAACGCGAACGCATTCTCTTTGATCAACTTTGCAACCAAGCCCGCTCGATCCTTGCCGAACTCGGCGCATTCTCCGACACCATCGCCACGCTCGATTGTCTGCTCGGCTTTGCGACCAAAGCCCTCGAACGCGCTTGGACTAAGCCACTCATCGCTGATGAACCAACCCTCGACATCATCCAAGGGCGACACCCAGTCCTTGATGAAACCCTCGGGCACCGCTTTGTTCCCAACGATTGCACGATGGGATCAGAGGTTTCGCCGGCTACCCTCGCCCTAATCACTGGCCCGAATATGGCTGGTAAATCCACCTACATTCGCCAAAACGCGTTGCTGGTAGTGCTTGCCCAGACGGGTAGTTTTATCCCCGCCGACGCTGCAACCATCGGCATCACCACCCGAATCTTTACCCGCGTGGGCGCAGACGATGCATTGCATCGTGGTCAGTCGACTTTTATGGTCGAGATGATTGAGACTGCCAATATCCTTAACAACGCCGACGCTTCTTCGTTGGTGATTCTCGATGAAATCGGGCGAGGTACCTCGACGCTCGATGGGCTCTCGCTCGCTTGGGCGATCTGCGAATGGCTCGCAGAGAATAAGCCTCGCACACTCTTTGCAACACACTATCATGAGATCACTGATCTTGAAGATCGTCTAGAAAACGAACTCGGCAAGCCTGTAAAAAACTTGCATGTCGCGGTTCGCGAATGGACGACCGAAGACGGACACCAAGAAATCGCATTCTTACATTCGATCCGACCAGGGCGGGCGGATCAGTCGTACGGGGTTCATGTTGCCCAACTCGCAGGCGTTCCGAAATCGATTACGAATCGTGCCCGTGAAATTCTTGATACGCTTTCTGTGCAGCACGCCGGGCGGGTTGATACAGATCAGGTGCAAGCACCCGCCAGCTCACCCAAAGTTGGCGACCAGCTCGGGTTGTTTACCGAGTTTGTTCAGCACCCGGTGGTTGATGCGCTCAAAGAGATCAAGCTGGATTCGATGTCGCCTATGGATGCGTTTGATGCGCTCCGTAAGCTCCAATCGCAAACTCACGAATCATAACCCAAATCGCTCTGAGTCAATTGATAGGGGCGACTTCTACTTGGCCCTCGGGCTTATCCATAATAGAGAGGCCCATTGCTTTGAGTTGGTCGCGGATGGCATCGGCAGCGGGCCAATCTTTGGAGGCCTTGGCGTCGCGGCGGGCGATGAGGAGGGATTCGATTTCGGGGGATGGAGTGACGCCGGGTTGGTAGAGGGCGATGGTGGTTTCTTGGGCTTTGGGGATTGGGCGGAAGATGACGCCGAGGATGTTGTCGATGAGGTGGAGAGTTGCCAGTTGCTTCTCACAAGGATGATTTGATTTCTTTACCTCTCGAATCCTCTGGTGATCCCATGGTTCTTCTGGCAAAATGGTAGTGTTGTAGATGCCCTTGATGTATTCTGAATACTCAACTGGAATGTTTGTGTCTGGATCTACCGGATGTGATCCTTTACTGAACTTGACGCCTTTATCAAGAATCCCGAGGCATGGTGCGATGTTTAAATCATTTGAAAGTGATTCGAGAACCACAGCCTCAGCGTTGTTCAAATTAGGATGATCAAACGCCCCTTTATCATTATCCATTGCATGCTGAAGATGCTTGGCCATTCTCCGCCAGTTATTTATCCGCTTCGCACTACTTTCAAGCCCTTGCATCGAGAAGTCTGCGTTGGCGCGGTAGTGGGTTTTGATGAGTTCTAGGCGGATGGCAGCCGGGTCGATGCCTTTGGCGGTGAGGTCGCCCAAGGTGTACATGGTGCCTTTGGATTTGGACATCTTTTGGCCTTCGACCTTGAGGAACCTTGGGTGGAACCAGTGTCTGGCAAAGGAGGGGTTGTCTGTATCAGCTTGGCCAGTGAAGCAGCATGATTGTGCGATTTCGCATTCGTGGTGTGGGAAGATGTTGTCTTCGCCGCCGGAGTGGATATCGATTTGTGCGTTGTTTTTTCGTGCGCCGGCGAGCCCGCCGGTGGCGAGCTTGGCCAGGGCCATGGCGGTGCATTCGATATGCCAGCCGGGGTAGCCTTGGCCCCACTGTTGATCGTCAGCGAGATTGGGGATCTTTGGTGAGTCCCATTTCATTTTGTGTGTGGCGTCTTCTTTCCAGAGGAGGAAATCTGCGGGGTGATTTTTTTGTTTCGTGTTTGCTTCGTCGGTGCGCCCGCCTGCGCCGCCTTTGAGGTTTTCGATGGAGTTGCCGGAGAGCTGGCCGTACTGCTCAAAGCGTTGAACATCGAAGTAAACCGCCCGACTACCAGATTCGCCAGCGGGGTATGCGTAGCCATCGGCGAGCAGTTGCTCGATAACGATTTTCATGTTGTCGATGTTTTCGGTAGCGCGAGGCATAAGTGAACGATCGTTCTCTGCTTCGATAGCGACCTTGAGCCCGAGGGTAATCGCGTCTTGTTTGAAACGGGCTTCGTAATAGCGTGCGATGGCAAAAGGATCTTGAGGATCGACTTTGGCGTCGACGGGAATTTTACCTAATTTTTTTGCTTCGAGGATTCGCTCCGCAGCAACTTCCATCTTGTCTTGGCCTGCGCCATCCGCGTTTTCGTCGTCTGTCATGTGTCCGACATCGGTAATGTTCATGACTTGTACAACTGTTCTGCTGGATGTATGGAGAGAATTATCCGGGTTTTTTAAGGCGCAGAGTGGAGATTCGATCCATCGGCGTAAAAGATCAGCAGCTAGAAAAGATCTAAAATTGCCGATATGAGCATCGTCGTAAACGGTTGGGCCGCAGGAGTAGAACAGGATTTGTTCTGGGTTTGCGGGTACAAGGGCTTCCATTTTCTTCGTCATCGTATTATACATTTTGAGATACATCGTCTTTATGGTAGGATGACTTGGTGGGGCGTGCCCCGCTTGGTGTCTACTGAATCCTGATTCTCCACTGAAGGTTCACACATGACTGATCTGAAACGCAAGGGTGCTATGAACTCTGAAATCTGGAATACATTTACCGCTGACCCGACGACGGGGGTTGCGGTGGTGACGCTTGATGGCGTGCTTATTTATATCAATGAGCAATCTACGCGGGTGTTCTTTAATGAGCTTCGCGAGCCGAGTTCGGTGACTGGGCAATCGCTCTATGACCTTGGGTTCCCCAAGGAATGGGTTGATGAGCGGGTTCGGCTGTTTGAAAAGATTAAAGAAACCGGCGACTCGATTTTGCTTCGGACTGTTTGGCATGGTAAGCAGCAGTTTAGCTGGATGAGTTTGATTGATGCCGACGGCGACGGGGACATGGCGCATGTGCTTGTGATCACTCGGAGGATCCCGGCGACCGAGGAAGCAAAATTTTTCCTTGAGGGTGAGCACGAGGTGTTCAACTCTGATTTTATTCGGCTCGGTGAGWTGAAATCGCTTACGCCTCGCGAGCTTGAGGTGCTCGCGCTCCTTGGGCAAGGGATGTCGATCAAGGAGATCGCCGAGGCATTATTCCGGTCGGTGAAAACGATCGAGAATCATCGGGAGTCTATTGGGCGCAAGCTCAAGAAGACCCGCGGCGTTGAGTTGACATGCATCGCGCATATTGCTGGCTTGAGCATGGAAGACTCATCACGCAAACGCGTTGGTGATGATTAATCCGAATCCTGATCGGCGTTGACTGAGACAGAAGCATCGTCGGGGACGCATGAGACGCGTAGGCGGATGATGCGGGTGGGTTCTGCTTCGAGTATTTTGAATCGGAGTGATTCGTGATCGAACTCTTCGTCTTGTGCGGGGATTCTGCCGAGCAAAGTGTTGATGAACCCGGCGACGGTGTCGTAGTCGTCTGATTCGGGGAGTTCGATTCCTATAGATTGGAGCTCATCGTTGGCGTCGTCGATTTCTGTGCGTGCGTCCATTTCGGCGGTTGCGGCTTCTCGATCGATTTCGATTGTTGTGTTGTCTTCTGGATCTTCGTATTCGTCTTGGATTTCGCCGAAGATTTCTTCGACGATGTCTTCCATCGTGACGAGCCCTGAGGTGCCACCGTATTCATCGAGGATGATGGCGATGTGGACCTGGTCTGCGAGGAGCTGAGTAAGCAACTCGCGGACTGTTTTGGTTTCTGGAACGAATGACGGTTCTCGGAGGAGTTCGGAGAGGATGAAGGGTTTGCCGTTGTTGCCATGATTGATGATCCATTTGAGTAGATCTTTGGCGTAGAGCATGCCTTCGATGTGATCGAGATTTTCGGAGAATACCGGGTGGCGGGAATGCCCATGTTCGTTGATGAATGCTTGGACTTCGTTGAGGTCGTCGGTGTATTCGAGGGCGTTGATCTCGGTACGCGGGGTCATGATTTGTTCGACCGATGTAGAACGGAACTCGACGACAGCTTCGAGCATAYCGCGCTCGGCCTCGTCGAGTTTTTCTTCTACTTCGTTGTCGACCACGATGGCGCGGAGATCTGAGCCTGTGATCGCGAGGTCTTTGGCATTTTGCTCTGTGCCTGAGAGTCTGCGGATGACTTCGTTGGTGAATCGCCAGAGAGGGAGGATGGGGACGAAGACCATGTGTGCTAGGCGGATGAGCAGGCTTAGGCGGATGATTGATCGTTCGCCAGCATGATTGGCGATGCCCATTGGGACAAGGGTGGATGAAACCCAGAGCATGAAGATTGTTGCGATGATGCCAATGACGATTGAAGCGGTGTCTGGCGCAGAGAGGCTGCGCATCGCGGTTGCCCAGTAGACCATTGTGATTGCGGTGGCGAAGCGGAAGATGGATTTGAAGAATGCGATAGCGACGGCGTGGCCTTGGATATCTTCGAGGATAGCGCGGACGCGGATTGCTGACGAGTCGTCATCGTCGGTGTCTTGGAGTTGTGATGTAATTCGGATGCGCGAGAGGGTATAGAGCGAGAGCGTGAGCGAGNGCGWGNAGCSCCGAGATACACGCGAGTCCGAATCCAGCGATAAGCCACCAGCCTGCGATCATGAGTTTGGTTCCTGTGTAAAGAAAATTGGTTTGATATTGATCTTAGCGAGGAGTTCGTCCTCTTTTTTATGCATGCGTTGATATTCTGCATCATCGTGGTCATTGTAACCCAGACAATGGAGTGTGCCGTGGATGATGTAGAGGAGGAGTTCGTGTTCGACGGGGTGGTTGAGCTTTGTTGCTTGGCGGATTGCTTCGTCGTAGCAGATGGTGAGATCGGTGTCGATTATTTTTTGATTGAAGCTGCTTGTCTCTGGCGCGAGATCGAAAGTGAGGACATCGGTGGTGCCTGTGATGCCTGAGAATTTTTCGTGCGCAATACTCATGCGTTGATCATCGACGATGCACACACGGATGTCGCCTTCGTTTGGGAGGCTGGCGAGCGCGCGAGTTGCGAGATCGGTAAGCAAGGCGAACGCAGGTTTGCTGAGAAGGTTGAGCGCATCAAAAACATCAACCTTTATGGAAGCTGACGGCGCGTGTTGCGCTTTGGTTTCGGGGGGGGGTTGGTCGTCGGCTTCGTTGCGCGGCGGAGAAGATTGAGCGGGTTCTTCCATGATCATTCGTATGCAGCGTATTGGGCGATCGAGTAAACACAAAGGTGAAACTTGGATGATGATCGCGTGTGCTGGCGGTTCCGTATCTGGGCCTCTTTGATCTTTCTGGAGCCCTTGCACGGACAAACCAACCAGAGGGATCTTGTGACTGACACATACTTTATCGTGATTTGAGCGCAAGGCCAACACGAATATCCACAAAGCTTGCGCAGAAAACAACACGAACAGGGTGCGTACAAGGATCTTTTTGCAATAAAACAGGTTCTATTGAGCGGACAATCGGGTCTGTTGCAGCCTGCTGTTGCCTTTGTATGTACATTATATAGATCTCTCTCTCCTCCAGCGGGGCGCCGTGGACACATGGCGCCTTGCTTTTTTTTGGACTTTATTCTCGTTTGTCAATGGTGTTTGCGAGCATGGAGATCAATATGATCCTTGCTCTGAACCGAACATGAGGCACATGGATTCGTATTGATGCTGAGTAACGAACACATTCTGGTCACTGGATGCGCTGGATTTATTGGATCGCACTTGTGTGAAGCCCTGCTCTCGCTCGGCGCGAGCGTTGTTGGAATTGACAACTTTGATCCTTTTTATGGGCGCGATCAGAAAGAAAAGAACCTGGCTGGTGTCGCTGAAACTGATTCGAAAAAACGGTTTTCATTTTTAGAAATGGATGTGTGTAACGAAGATGCTTTGATCGAAGTGCTCAAGAAACACAATGTGAGCGGGGTGATTCATCTTGCAGCCAAGGCGGGTGTTCGCCCGAGTATTCCTGATCCGGGCGGGTTCATTAGGGTGAATGTGCTTGGAACTCAATCCGTATTGAGTGCTGCGAGCAAAGCCGAATGCAAGCGAGTTGTGTGTGCCTCTTCGAGCTCGGTGTATGGAAACAATGTGAAGACTCCGTTTTCGGAATCGGATGATGTACATCATCCGATATCGCCTTATGCTGCAACGAAGCTGTCTTGCGAGTTGATGGGTGATACGCATCACCATTTAACAGGGTTGCCGATCGCGATGCTTCGATTTTTTACAGTGTTTGGTCCTCGCCAACGCCCGGACCTTGCGATGAGTTTGTTTCTATCAAAGGTGAGCAAAGGCGAGACGATTAATCGGTTTGGGGATGGAACGACGAGCCGAGACTATACCTTTGTTGAAGATATTGTTGATGGGATTATCAAATCGTATCAACGGATTGATGAGCACGGGTTTCGGGTGTGGAACCTTGGGGGTGATCATCCGACGACCCTGAACGAGATGATCGAAACGATTGGTGTTGTGGTTGGACGCGAGCCAATAATCAATGAGATGGGAATGCAGCCGGGCGATGTGGAACGGACTTGGGCGGATGTCTCTCGATCTCAAAGCGAACTTGGATACCGGGCGAGCACATCGATTCGTGATGGACTAATCAAGCAATGGGCCTGGATGCAGTCGCAGGGCGAAGGGTGAAGTGTGGCCGACCTTCGTGACACAGAGAAACCAACGCTTCGGATAATTCGCAGCCTTGCTCGATCGGGCGGGACGCTTGTTGCCAAATGCCTGGGGTGTATGGATGATGTGACGCTCATTTCCGAGGTGCATCCTGGTGATCCAAAATCGAAGATCCGTACGCAAGCGCATGAGTGGTTTGACTTGATTGATTCCAAAACTGTTCGCTGGTGGAAGATTCGTCGCCCAAGCATGCTCAAGATTGTTTCGACGATTGAGCCTCGCGCGACAGAGCGAGGCGATATCTTTATGCTTCGGGATTGGTCGCATTGGGACTATATAGGTGTGCCGTTTACAAAGCCGAAGTTTGGGTATGCGCTCAAGGAAGTGCTAGAGAGCAAGTACAAGATTCGTACAGCGACGACTGTTCGGCATCCGATTGATCAATACATGTCGTTGATGCAGCTTTCGATTGTTGGGCCGAAACTTGACTTTGATTCGTACTTGTATGGTTGCATGCGGTTTGCCGAATATGCAAGCGAGCATGGGTTTTATCGGTATGAAGATTTTACGAAGGACCCGGATAGTGTGCTTGGGGCTATGTGCGAGGATCTTGATATCCCCTTTGATTCGCGGTATGTTGACAAGTGGCATGCCTATACAACGATCACGGGTGATACGGTGTCGACGCTTGGTCGCGGGGTTCTGAAAAAAACGATCCAGTCGTTTGGTCGCAAGCCGATTGATGAGAAGTTGCTTGATCAGTTTCGCGCCAACAAGGATTATCTTCGGGCATGTGCGTTGTTGGGATACTCGCCTTAGGGTGATCGATCTGGTGTGTATCCAAACTCGGCGAGCTCATCTTTGAATTTCGCATCAAAGAGGGCGTCGAGCCCTGACATCAGCGTGTCAAGAGATTGATTCGATTGACCTTTGTTCATGAAATAGATTCCTTTTCGGGTCGCTTGGCTTGTGCCATCGAAGAGGAGATTTGTTTTTTGCTTGGATGTTTTCTTTTCTCGGATCTCTAATGCACGCATGAAGTCGAACGAGCTTGCAACCACAGCCTCGTTGATTTGCTCTTGGGTGCGTTGAATATCGAGAAACTGAAGCATGCTTTCAAGCTGTGCGTGTGGGTTAGCCTTGAGGTCTTCGTATCGAATCGGGAGAACGGGAAAACCGGTTGCGTTTCTCCATGATCTTGCATGGGATGCCCATGTGCCAAAGCCGCTGGTTTTCCAATGCGGATCTCCTTTTTCGTTGAGAAAAGACTTGATTACAAGGTCTTTTTGCAACTCGCTTGATGAATCATTTGTCAGTGTTCGATAATTTATGGCGCTGAGCATCACATCTCGCGGATTGCGAATGATGTGGATTGCTTTGGATGTGTCAGTGAGCTTTGGATGATTTTCGTTGAGTTCAAAATGAGTTTTGATCTGGATCGTGCCCGAAGCGGGAATGTCGAAAGGCATTGGGCGATGGATATCTGGAATTTTCTTTGACACATCGAGCGAGTTCTTCGGCGGCCCAAAGATCGCCGCATAGAGCATGAAACGGACCCAAGTGTTCCCTGACTTTGGATAAGATGCGAGCCAAACGATGTTCATTGGGTTGGCTCCGTGTGGGCTGGTTGTGTTTCGCACCATGATTTCCAGAGTGAAATGAATACGGATTCGAGTTTTTTCGCGTAGCTTTTTCCATCTGTTAAGGAAGACGATAGGAGTTGCTCGCGAAGGGCGTTTCTGGATTCGAGAGAATGCAACCCGCTCTGTGCGTGTTTGGTCGCGAGAGTGATGTAGTCTTGTTCGTTTGATGCGACGAAGTCTGATCTTCCGACTGCTGTCAATAACGAGGCGCTTACTCGGCCGGCATGTGCATTGCCGAGCAGCGTGATTGTTGGGACACCCATCGCGAGCGCTTCACATGTTGTGGTGGTTCCGGTGTAAGGAAAGGTATCGAGTGCGCAGTCGATTTGATTGTAGAGATCGAGGTGTTCGAAGTTGGTTGGCGTGCGGCCGATGAGTTTAATCCGCGATGGGGTGATGCCGAGCAAATCGAATCTCGCATAGATATCACCACACACTTCTTCTTGTTCAAGGCGGGATGTTTTGAGGAGGAGTTGTGAATCAGGGCACTCTTTAAGAATAGATGCCCAAACTCGCATGGTGCTTGGTGAGATTTTCCGAAGATCATTGAATGAGCCAAAGGTAAATGGGCGTGATTGATTTGGAGCTTGTAGAGAAGGCAAATCGGCTGGCGGTCGGTAGCAAAGGAAGCAATCGTCCATGCGAACAAGTTGTTCGGTTGCGAGGCTGTCAGCCTTAGGCGATGGATCGGTTATCTGGTCGGCGATTCGTGCGTTGATCGATTCGAGCCCGGTGGTATTGCCGTAGCCAATCATGGTGATTGAAACCGGCGCGGGCTTTGATGCAAAGATTGGAAGTTGGTTTGAAGCGAAGTGGCCGGTGAGTTCAACAAGAATGTCGATTYGATCTTTAACGATTTGTTTGTGTGTCGCTGCGATTCCAGCGGTGCAGTCTCGCCAAAGATTGGCGTACGACTTGAGCCTTACGGTCGTTGCGTCGCCACGGGAACTTGTTGAAAAGACAACGAGCTCAAAGTTTTTTTTGTTGAGGTGCTCGAAAACTGGCTCGACGAAGTATGCGATTGAGTGCTCTTTGAAATCTGGCGAGACGAAACCGATTCGGATTCTCTTGTTTCTGTCTGGCGTGTTTGGATACGACTTTGGTGTGTGTACTTTAGATTGCACACACTGGCCGAAGGCTTGATGGATTTCAAACACTTCTTTCGGGGTGAGTTGATCGTCGTAACACGAAAACATGGCGAGGGAATCGTGGAGGATTGGGTTGCTTGGAAACCGAGCGATTGCATTGCGCATCAAATCTACTGCCTTATGAGCGTTTGCGGTATCAGATTCGAGGAGCGCGAGATTCATGATTGCTTCGTGATTATCTGGAGAGAGTTGGATCGCCTGATTGAACGATTCCCTTGCATCGGCGATGCGCCCTGTTTGAAGATAAGCTACGCCCAGCGGGCCGAAAACGCTCGGAGATTGTGGACTAATGGCCACTGCTTGTTCGAGATGCTTGATTGCTCGCTGATGATCGTCTGATTGGATAAGAAGTGTTCCGAGAAGGATTTGGTATTGTGGAGTTTTGGGATCCAAATCTACGGCACGCGTTGCGTAATAAATTGCCTTGTCCCGCTGGGAAACACTTGTATAAAAGCTCGAAGCGACATGATTCACTTCTGGGAGCGATGGGTATTTCTGAATAAGCTTCGTTAATTCAGGCGATATTTGTGTTGATTGATTTGCTGCGATTCGTTTGAGAATTTTGGTGAGTTGTTCGCGGATACGCGCGTGCTGCGTTGATGTGATCTGTTTTGTTTTGGGTGACCGACTCATTGCGACTTCTCAGCGATTACTTCGCACAGACGATCGATACACTCTCTGGCTTTCGAATCGGCGGCGTATACATCTTCGATGGTGTTGATTGGTTGCGTGTCCCAATCATTCATTATCCGTGCGACTGATTGATCGATCATGCCGAAGGGTATTTTGTTGTTGAGAAAAGCGTTGACCGCTTGTTCATTTGCTGCGTTGAACGCTGCGCCGGCGTCTCCACCTTCTTTGATCACACTCATTGCGAGATTGATTGCTGGAAACCGATCAGGATCTATTTCGAAAAAATCTAGATGGCTAAGTTTGGTCACATCAAGCTTTGATGCACACCCTTGAATGCGCTTTGGAAAACTAAGGGCATGCTGGATGGGTGCTTTCATATCGGGTGCTCCCATCTGCGTTATGACTGAAGAATCAGTGCATTCGATCATCGCGTGAACGATTGATTGCGGATGGATAACTGCGCCCAAACGGTTGGCATCGAGCCCAAAGAGCCAGTGCGCTTCGATGAGTTCGAGGGCTTTGTTCATTAAAGTTGCACTATCAATCGTGACCTTCGCGCCCATTGTCCAATTGGGGTGATTGAGTGCGTCGTTGAGTGATGCGTTTTCGATTTGATCGCGAGTGTGTGTTCGAAATGGGCCTCCAGATGCCGTGAGGATAACGCGATCGATCGACTTTGGAGCGGACATTGGTGGGCAGTAGCTGTTGCTTAACGATTGCAAACATTGCCACACGCCGGCATGTTCGGAATCGACCGGGAACAACTTGGATCCTGATCTTTGTGCCGCTTGGATAACCAACTCACCAGCAGCGACAAGCGTTTCTTTGTTGGCGAGTGCGACATTGATGCCGAGTTGGATCGCGCGATAGACCGAATCGAGCCCGGCGATGCCAACGATTGCGCCAACAACAAGATCACAGGGCACTTCTTCGACGAGCCGACGAGCCGCGTCTTTGCCTATGCGAAAATTAAAGCTCGACTGATCGAACTCTTCGCACATGCTCGCGATCGCAAGATCTCGCACGCCGAGTTTTATCGCTTGGGCAGCGAGTTGCTCGTGATTCGAGCCGGCAGCCAACCCGACGATTTCATACCGAACAGATGATTCACCCTTTGATTCAAGTGTATTGAGGTGTTCGATGACTTCGAGAGTTTGCACACCGATCGAGCCGGTGGACCCAAGGATGAGTACACGCTTGGTTGAAGACGAGCTGGCGGCGATGATGCCCACGCGCGAATCCTTTGCCTTTACAAGCGTTTATTCTAATCCGAGCCGAGCAAGTTCGCTGGCTGAAAGTACGCGACGAGAGTTAGAATATAACCCGCGACGAGGTTTTGGTTTATMGGCTTCTGGAGCAGGCTTGTTGTTTGATTTGCTCGTTGGCTTGCTCGAAGTCGATTTCACTTCTTGCTTGTCAGCCTGCTCAATTGCTGGTTTTTTCGAGCGCGAGCGTCGACGAGATTTGCGTTCTGGCTTTGGCTCGGTGACTCGATCGGCTTCTGGCTTTGCATCTTCTTTAGACTCTACCTGACCCGAACTATCGTTTGACTCATTGGTTGATGATTCGCCACGAGCAGGACGACGGCGAGGACGGCGACGAGGACGCGGGGTTGATTCTGATCGTTCTTCTGATTGATCACCTGAAGCTTCGACAGATGAAGAGCTTTCGTTCACGCTTACATCATGATTTTCAGATGATGATTCTTGATCTTGGGTTGTGTCTGATTCGTTTGAACGGCCGCGGCCTCCGCGTCGGCGACGACGGCGTTTCTTTTTGATTGGCTCGCCATTCTCATCGAGTTCGACAGGACGATCTTCTGAAGATTCATCTGTGGTGTTCGATTCGATGGTTTCGGTTTCGTTCGAATCTGTTGACTCGGCGGATCTTCCTCGACCGCGCCCGCCGCGACGGCGGCGGCGTTTTTTCTTGAACGGATCGCCGTTGTCGTCAATATCGCCTTCGACTGGATTTTGTACATTCTCGGCTTCTTCGGCTTTGCGCGCGATTTCTTCCGCGAGTTTCTGAACAGTGGTGTCATCGATTTCGTCGAGCGGGTCCATTGCCCACGAACCATCGGGCGAGCTTTCGTCTCGCCATTCGACGACACTGGGCTCTGGGCGTCTCGCAGGCTTGAGTTTTTCGATCGCTATGTCCGAGCCTGATGCGTCGTAGGCGTAGAAGGAAACGCGATCGATCGGGAGTGATTCGGAGACACGAACATCGAGCGTTTTGCCCGAGATAAGTTCGATGCGTGTGAGGCTTTGGCGCTTTGTTGAGAGCAACGAGCTTGCGACGCGTGGGTTAACGACGAGTTCAGCGCGGTGGACACTTTGGTAATCAAGCAGGGCTGCGAGATCGCGCAGTGCACTAGCCGCGACGGAGTCTGGCCGTTTAACCAAACCTCGTCCGTGGCACATTGGGCAGTCTGCAAAGTGTTGAGATTCCATCGAGCCACGCATGCGTTGGCGGGTCATTTCGAGGAGACCGAACGGGGAGATCGGCGCGGTGGATGACTTTGCACGATCGCGTTTGAGGCGTTCGTTGAAGCGTGCTTCGACTTCTTTGCGATGCGAGTGGTACCGCATGTCGATCATATCGTTAACGACGAGGCCGCCAAGATCGCGTAGGCGGAGTTGGCGACAAATCGCATCAACCGCTTCCATGTTGGTTTTGAATGCGTTCGTTTCGGCATCGCGTGCCGAGCGGGATTTACCCGAGTTAACATCGATGGCAACGAGTGCTTCGGTCTGGTCGATGACCAATCGCCCGCCAGAAGGAAGCATGACTTCGCGGGCGTGGATTTCGTTGATTTGGGTTTCGATGCCGAAGGCGTGGAAGATTGGTTTGGTGCCKGTGTAGTGCGAAAGCTTTGCGCCCGAACGCGGGGCGGCGATCTTGATGAATCGGGCGACGCGTTTGAGTGCGGGTTCGGAATCGATCACGACGCGTGAGACTTCGGAGGTGAGCAAGTCGCGGATCGAGCGGACGAGCAGGTCGGACTCGGTATAGAGCAGGCGTGGTTTGGACCCGCCTCTGCGGCGAGATTCCATGTCTTTCCAGAGCCGACCGAGATACGAGAGGTCGCGTTTGAGCTCGGCCTTGTTGCGATCGAACCCTGCGGTGCGGAGGATGAATCCGAAGCCATCGGGGAGATCGAGTTGGGAGAGGACTTGTTTGGCGGCTTTGCGTTTGTCTTCGTCTTCTTCTTTGCGCGAAACGCCGACCTTGTCCATGCCGGGCATCATCACGAGGAATCGGCCAGGGATCGAAAGATAGCTTGTGAGCGTTGGGCCTTTGGTGCCTACGCCTTCTTTGAGAACCTGTACGATAATTTCTTGGCCACGCTTGAGACAGTCTTGAACTGGCGGGCGGCTTTTGCGCGGGGTTTTCTTGCCCACGCGTTCGGTTTTTTCATCGCCTTTGGCAAAGTATTGTGGGTGGAGATCCGAGATGTGCAAGAACCCGTTTTCCTCGGTGCCGAAGTCGACGAAGACAGCCTGAATCGAAGGCTCAATGTTGGTGACTCGGCCGACATASATGTTGCCTACGCGCGAAATGCGATCGGTGGGTTCGACCATGAGTTCTTCAAGCTTGCCGTTTTCAAGCATCGCGACTCGGCACTCTTCGCCGGGCACATAGTTGATGATCATCTCGGCTTGCGGTGCGGGGTGGTCGGCTTTGACTCTTGATGAAGTTGTTTTCTTGGTGGTCTTCTTTGTCGTCTTACTTGAAGCGGTTTTCTTCGTCGTGCGTGAACGACGGCGTGATGATCTTTCTTCCGCTACTGGTTCTGAATCAGAATCTACTTCTGGGGCAGATTCTTGCTCTGGTTCTTGTGTGGTTTCTTGAGCAGCTTCAACTACTTCCGCCTCTTGCTCCACCGGCTCAACCACAGCATCGTCTTGCTCTTGGATCTCGGGCTGATCAGCCTTGGTGCGTGAAGTTTTCTTGGCTGTTTTTTTGGCAACGCGCTTGGAAGTTTTCTTCTTGGTTGTCTTTTTTGTGACCGCCTTTTTGGTGGTCTTCTTGGTGGTTTTCTTCCTCGTTGTTTTTTTCGTAGTCTTTGGAGTTGTTTCTGGTTGAGTTTCGTTGTTGTCTGATGCGTTGTCTGATGTGTTTTCTGGTGTGTCTGTCATTGGTAGTTCTGACCTTGTTGGTCAGTGAGCTTGTGATGCACGAAGACAAACCGGCACGGACGCGGAGTTGCGTCGATGCGGGTTCTCTTGGGTCTGAAGTTGTGTGCGGTGCATGGGCACTCGATGCTCACTGAAAATATGGCAGCAGCTCACTTCGTATTCTCGGTGTGCTATCGCTCCAAAGCTGGAACAAACACGAATCACTCGGTGCAGGGTTGATCTTGTCGAAGATCAATCGCATCGCGAACAAACCGGGAAAACTCGGCGGCCTGTCGATTGAACTCTTGATGAGTTCGAGTCGACGGCTGCGTCGTTGTTTATGGCCGAGGATCAATCACCGGGCTCCGCTGATGCTTTGGTTGTCAATCAATGCGATCGCTGTGCGGGTTGCCACAAGAGAATGAGTTAGCCGACGGGACGCCCGTCGAACACCTCGGGAACAAGTTTTCTGAGCCTCGACCGCACATAACTGGCGGCTTCGGCTTCGGAATCGAAACTGATCGCTTTTTTAGCAATCCGTTCGCAACGGGCAACAGTCAGGCTGCGGATGGTCTTTTTGAGCATCGGCAGGGATGATCCTGTTGCGGAGATAGTACGCACCCCGAGCCCGATCAGCAACGCAGCAAATGCGGGATCTGCAGCCGATTGCCCACAACACGACACCGGGATGTCATGGCGACGCCCGGCACGGGTGACATCGCGGATGAGCTTGAGCACCGCAGGGTGGATCGGTGTATATAAAGAGGCGACCCGTTCATTGGTTCGGTCAACTGCAAGGGTGTACTGCACCAAATCGTTGGTTCCGATGGAAAAAAAGTCGACTTCTCGGGCGAACGACCCCGCCATCAGGGCTGCTGCGGGGACTTCGACCATCATACCGATCTCAATGTCCTTATCGTATGCAACCCCTTGCTCATCAAGCTCTTCCATCTCTTCATGGATGAAATACTTGCCCGTTCTGAACTCCGCAATATTGGTGATGAGCGGGAACATAACCTTAATTGGGCCATGTGCGCTCGCGCGGAGAATTGCGCGGAGTTGGATGCGGAAGATATCTTGATGAACAAGGCAATATCGAATGGAACGCAGCCCGAGATACGGGTTTCGTTCGGGGTTTTCTTCTTGCTCTTGCGTGTATTTGTCGGCACCAAGATCAATCGTGCGGATGGTCAACGGCTTGCCGTTGAGATTTTTTACACATTCGATGTAGGCCTGGTAATGATCCTCTTCGGTGGGCTCTGTGTTTCGAGTGAGGAAGAGGAACTCGGTTCGATAGAGCCCGATTCCGGTGCCGCCATCATTGAGCACCTGCTCGATTTCTTCAGCGAACTCAATGTTCCCGAGGAGATTGATATGGACGCCATCAGCAGTGACTGCGGGAAGCTTTGCATATTCATGGAGCGAGAGGGAGACCTGGCGGGCACGAAGCTGGGCTTGGTGGTATCGCTCGATGGTTTCCTCGTCTGGATCGAGGATAATGACACCTTTTTCGCCATCGACGATGATCCGTTGGCCATCAGATACCTGTGATACAAGCTTGCGAACCCCTACTACTGCGGGAAGATTCAATGCGCCGGCAACGATCGCGGTGTGGCTTGTTGGGCCACCGAGTGCGGTGACGAAGGCTGCGACTTTGGTGCGATCGAACCCCGCGGTTTGTGAAGGAGTGAGATCTCGGGCGACGATTACTGTGCCTTCTTCGAGGTTGGTAATCGAGACTTCTTGGTCGGTTTCGAGGTTGCGAAGCTGGCGCGAGGCAAGGTCGCGCAGGTCGTCGACCTTGGACTGGAATGTAGAGTCTGGATGGTTGGCGAATTTTTTGGAGATCGTGTCAAAGGTCGATGAAATCGCGTATTCAGCGTTGACCATCTCGTCTTCGATCATTTTTTTGATCGGGGTGAGAATTGAAGGGTCATTCAATACACCAATATGGAAGAGGAAGATTTTGGCTGCCTCTTTGCCCATTTCGTCAGCTGCGGTTTGGTGCAGATCGTTGAGTTCAGAGATCGAAGCCATGCGAGCGAAGTCATAGCGTTCGAGTTCTGCTGGGATATTTGCCGGGTCGATATCGCGTTTTTTAACGCGTAAACGCTCTTCGTCTTCGATAACGAAGACTTTGCCGATGACAAAGCCGGGGGAAACTGGGATGCCTCGCAGGGTGAGCATGGGGTTCCTAAAGGTGAGCAGCGTGTCCATTTCTGATGATGGAGGATGCCCTATCTTAGCAAGAAAGGGGGCGAGGACGCGGATTGGGGGTTATAAGGGATGAGGAGGGAATTGAGTAGGATTCTGTGGATAGGTGGTGTATAATATGCCAGACGCATCGACGGCTTGAACTCGAAAAAGGATTCCAAGAAATCCATTGAGTAGCCAAGCCGAGATGCATTAAACGAAACTTCAGATTTGAATGTGTGTTATGCATGAGGTCTGTTGTTGAGCAAGAAAACACATGTCTACAACCACGCTGACCGGCATATTGGAATGGTCAAAGCGTTCGGAGGGTCGTATCCGACAGATGTCTGATACCACTTCGAAGATGCTTGAAGCCTCAGACGACCCGTTTGTCCCCGTTCATTTCGGGGAAGAGCTGCCATTGCGCAGCGGTCTTCATGTTGAGGTGGAGGTTGTCGAGAAGAAGCCTCGGCGCCGACGACGCGGTCGCGGACCATCTGGACCACGCCAACCAAGGCCTGTGGTTGAACGGTTCATCGAAATCGAGGGCATGTCCCCCGAGGACTTCGCGAATCGCAAGCAGTTCAAGGACCTCACCAGCATCGACCCGGCACCCCGGCTCACGCTTGAGTACCCTGGGTGTCCGCCGGTCTGTCGATTGATTGATCTATTCTGCCCGATCGGGCGTGGGCAGCGCGGCCTGATCGTCTCGCCGCCCAAAGCTGGTAAGACGACGCTGCTCAAAGATATCACGACCGCGGTGTTGATCAACCACCCTGATGTGCATGTGATGGCGTTGCTGATTGATGAGCGACCAGAAGAGGTGACCGATTTCTTGCGTACCTTCCACGGGAACGCTGCCCAGCGTGATGGGGATGAGCCTTGGGACAAGCCTTGGAATCGGGACCAGATCGAACTGTTCGCGTCGAGCAATGACCATGATGTGGCGCGCCATGTCGAGGTTTCGATCAACACGATCGACCGCGCTAAGCGGATGGTTGAAGCGGGCAAGCATGTGTTTATCGTGCTTGATTCGCTGACTCGGCTCGGACGCGCGTTTAACCGCTCGAACAAGCACGCCAACTCTGGGCGAACCTTGTCGGGCGGGATTGACTCTAAAGCGCTCGAGGTTCCTAAGCAAATCTTTGGTGCTGCTCGCAATACCGAAGAGGGCGGATCGCTGACGATCATCGCGACTTGCCTGGTCGATACCGGCTCGCAAGGCGACCAAGTGATCTTCGAAGAGTTCAAAGGCACAGGAAACATGGAGCTAATTCTCGATCGCAAGATCGCAGAGAAGCGGCTGTTCCCTGCGATCAACCTCGCAGCCAGTGGTACGCGTAAGGAAGATCTGTTGATCGAAGATAAGCCTTTGCAAACGATTACGGCTTTGCGTCGTCGGATGCTCAACATGCCCCCACCGGTGCAGGTGGAGCAGCTTTTAGCTGCGTTGGCACGCTTTGAGACCAACGAAGAACTGGTCGGATCTTAATTCTATTCAAAACGAAAACAGATGCAGCCGATGGCAAATAGGATCGAATAGGATGTTGTTCTCTCTTATTTAACTGCTCAGCTGGAGGCTTGAGATGCACCCACTGTTTTCGTTCTCCGTACTGCCAATCATTTTGATCAATACCACTGCACTCGCCCAGCACGAGGATTTGCTCTATGTGCTTCAGCCGGATCAGATGACGGTGCAGCAGTTGGCTGATGCGGATGTGGATTGGTTGATTCTTGAGCCGACGGTTGATGGAGATTTGGCGAGTTCGTTTACGGCACAAGAGATTGAGCAGATTCGATCTGGCGGAACCTGCCCGAAGAAGGTGCTTGCGTATTTGTCGGTGGGCGAGGCTGAGTCCTATCGCGACTACTTTGATGCGAGTTGGCTCGATGTGAACAACAACCCGATCCTWGGTGTTGCGCCAGCATGGCTTGGCCCAACGAACCCGGATTGGGAGGGCAACTATAAGGTACGCTATTGGATGCCCGAATGGCAGCACATTATTGTTGGAACAGATGCCGGCCCGCACGATTCACCATACGACAGGATCATCGATCAAGGGTTTGATGGGGTGTACCTGGACATCATCGACGCGTTCTACTTCTGGTCGTCGGCTGAAGACGGGATCGTTGAACGATCGCGCGCCCAAGCACGCACCGAGATGATCGACTTTGTTGAAGAGATCGCACACCATGCGCGCGTAGTTCGGGGCGATGTCGATTTTATGGTCTTCCCGCAAGGCGGCGCGGACATTATTCTCAATGACAATGACGAGCTTGATGCGGAAACCACTGATTACTTTGCTGCAATCAGCGGGATCGGGCAAGAAGATGTGTGGTACGACGAACTCGCTGCCCAACTCCCAGCCGAAACCGCGTACACACTCGATCAACTCCGCGCGTACAAAGCCAATGGCGAGGTTGTGCTGATTACCGACTATGTCATCAATCGCAACGATCAATCGTCAGCCACCAACAACACGCGGGCAAGTGATTTCTYGGCGCATATTGAGGCCGAAGGATTTATTGGCTATGGCGCATTCAATGATCGCGCACTTGATGCGATTGTGGTCTTTGGTGGCAGCGGATGGAGCGTGAATCAGCCTGAACCTGGATGTGCAGCTGTGTGTATGGCAGATTTGAGCGGCGATGGGGTATTAAACTTCTTTGATATCTCGGCATTCTTGAGTGCGTTTAACATGCAGGAATCGGCTGCGGATTTCACGGGCGATGGGTTGTTCAACTTCTTTGATATTTCGGCGTTCCTTGTCGCGTTTAATACCGGCTGTCCGTAAGACGAAATAGACTTTCTCGTTGTATTCTCTTGTAAATAGCACGCTTTCTGGTATGGTTGGGCTCGTACACCACACGCCCACTGCCATCTCGGAGGCTTTTTATGTTTACCCCACGCATCGGCACGCTTGTCGGCTTGCTTTGTCTCTCTTCTGGAACCGCGACTGTTATTGCAGAGGTTCCTACAGCTTGGACCTTTGAACTTCAGTGTCGATCAAGCCTTGATGCCGGAACGCCAACATTTAACTTGCCGTTCCCGAGTTTGCTCTCGTCGCAATATGTTTCGATTGGTGAAGCGGGCGACATTGCGATTCGGGTTGTTTTGAGTGGCTCAGAAGGCGTGTTTTATGGACAAGATGGCGTTGGGGCGATGATCTTTACCGCGCCGGCACCAGTTGATCCGATCTGGTCGACCACGCTTGATCTTCGCAATGGTTTCATTGCCATCGAGATGGGCAACTTTGGAGACGGAGCGCAGCTGTGGGATACTTCAGGGGCGTTAGTCAATAACTTTTCGATCGGCGGCAGCGAAGGGGTCTCTGGGTTTAACGGGGTGACCGTAACGAGCGATGGCAAGATTTGTTATCGAGGCGATTCTGGGTCGAATGATAAAATCGTGATCGATCAGTTCGTTGGCGGAGTGCGAACACAAACATTGATCGCGCAGACCGGAACTGGAGACTATACCTTCTTGTTCTCGCCTGAGATCAACGATGCTGGGCAGATATTGACCAATACGATTCCGGGCGGATCGACACGAAGGATTGTGTTGTTTGACGCTGCGGGAGCGCCGACGACTGTGGCGCAGACCGGAGCGGTTTGGAACGCATTTGTAAACTCAACTGCGTTGGCACAGAATGGCGATGTCGCGTTTGATGCTCGGCGGACATCAGGTTCGATCTGGGAAGTGATTCATTGGGACGGCACAGACTACACAACGATCGCAGATGGGAATCATCCGAACCTGCGCAACGGCGCCATCGGTAACTTCCCGCCTGTCGTCAACTCAAACGGATGGGTTGCGTTTCGGGCGGGCGATGTTGAACACAGCGCGACCGGGCTTTGGGTTGGAGATGGGACTGATCTTGTGCAGCTGATCGAGTTTGATCAGATGATCGAGACCGATCTTGGGATGCTTCCGTTGGGCTTTGACTTTGGAGGGATCACAGGCAAGCAGGTCTTGAGTGGGGTGGTTGATATCAATGAGAATGGACAAGTTGCATTCTCGGCGTTTTTACAGAATGGGACGATTGGTGTCTTTGTCGCGACGCCTGTGATGAACAACTGTGTTGCTGATTTTAATGGCGATGGGATGCTCAACTTCTTTGATGTCTCGGCGTTCTTGACCGAGTTTGGTGCTCAAAGTGTTTCGGCGGATCTGAATGAGGACGGATCATGGAACTTCTTTGATGTTTCGGCGTTTCTTCAGGCGTTCAATATGGGGTGCCCGTAAGCCGATAAAACGGCTTGTATACGCTTTTTATAGTGGATTATTTGATCCATTAATGTGTTGTGGATCTGGCCAATTGGTGTATACTTTGGGTAGCCGACACTCGGTTGGTTTCACGCAAGGACACCCATTATGACTCACCGCTCACTTTCGGCTTTGAAAGTCTCGTTTACGATTTTGCCTGTGGTTGTTTTTTCGCTTGTTGGAGCAATGGGCGCATCGAGCGCGTCGGCGATGGGTGATGGACGCGGATTTGGTTTGTGGGAGCCGTTTGCGCCCCCTGAGAATCAACCGAGCGCTGAGCGGCAGGTACTTGGTAAAATTTTGTTTTGGGATGAACAACTCTCAAGCGATAACACAACATCTTGCGGAACTTGCCATATCACATCTGAGGGCGGCGTTGATCCGCGTGTTGGAATCAACCCGGCATTCGACGGGATCTTCGCAACGATTGATGATGTGATTGGTTCGCCCGGCGTAATCATGACGGATATCAACGGCGAGTATCTCCGCTCGGATGATTATGACCTTGAGGTCCAGGTCACTGGCCGACGATCGATGAACAACTTCACCGCGATGTATTCAGGAAACTTGTTCTGGGATGGTCGAGCTGAAGGCGATTTTATTGACCCGGTCACAGGCCAGACGCTTGCGGTATCGAGTGCTGCCCTTGAGGTCCAATCGATTGGCCCGCTGATGAGTGATGTGGAGATGGCGCATATTGACCGTGACTGGGGAGGGGTGATCACAAAGCTCAATGCTGCGACACCAATGGCGTTGGCTTCTGATATCCCACAAGACATGCTTGATGCGATTATGGCAAACGAAACCTACCCAGAACTCTTTGAGATGGCCTTTGGTGATCCTGAGATTACCGTTGGGCGGATTGGCTTTGCGATTGCCAACTATGAGCGGAGTTTGGTGCCTAATGAGTCGCCTTGGGATATCTGGAATGATGGTGATGATTCGGCTATGACCACACAACAGATTCTGGGATTCGACTTGTTCCGCAACTCGGGTTGTATCCAATGCCATGTTGGTGCTTTATTTTCGCAGAACTCGTTTGTAACCGAGGGTGTTCGCCCAGTGCAAGAAGATCTTGGTCGAAACATCGTGACAGGTGTTTTTCAAGAGCGTGGCGCATTTAAGATGCCTTCGCTCAGAAACATTGGCCTGCGTGATGGGTTTATGCATACCGGCGGCTTGACCACACTCGATGATGTGTTTGATTTTTATGCACACCGAAACGGACAGAGCCCGCATGGTGAGAATCTTGACTTCAGGCTTCAGTCACCAATCGCGTTCTCGCCAGCCGACGAAACGATTGTCAAAAACTTCCTCAATACCGCACTGACCGATCCACGAGTTGCCAACGAAACTTTCCCGTTCGATCGCCCAACGCTTCATACCGAAGTGGCTGCGAATCCTTTGGTAAGCAAGGGCGGGAGCATGGGTTCTGGCGGGTTTGCACCAGAGATGATCGCGGTGACGCCTCCGAATATTGGGAACCTTGATTTTAAGGTTGGTGTAGACTTCGCCCTTGGCGGCGCCCAGGCGTGGGTTGTTGTATCAAGTAGTCCGCCGGTTGGTGGTGTGGTGGCCCAAGATGAGCTTGTTGGGCCGATCGATCTTAATGGGATGGGCAACGGCGATGGCTACGGGACAATGTTCTACTCGATGAATGATGTCTCGCTCGATGGGCAGACTCTTTATATGCAATGGCTTGTTGCAGATCCAAATGCTGTCGGCGGGTTTGCTCGCYCGGGAGTCGCAGAGGTTACGCCGTTCTGTTCGATGATTGCCTCATGTGCTATGGTTTGCCAGGCGGATCTCAATGGCGATGGCGTTTTAAACTTCTTTGATGTGTCAGCCTTCTTGAGTGCGTTTAATGCTTCAGATCTCGCGGCCGATTTTAATGGTGATGGATCGCTCAACTTCTTTGATGTTTCGGCGTTCTTGAGTGCGTTTGCTGATGGATGCCCATGAGAAACAGAAAGAGACTGAAAGTCGAATGGGTTCTTAAATCACAAAGAACACGCTAGGCCCGATAAAACACACCCTTCTTGGTTTAAATTCATCCTTAAAAGCCCCCAAGTCTTGGGGGTTTTTCTTTTACAATTCGGCATCTTGTGGTACACTTTGTACTCGCACTGGGAATGGTGTATATGTCTTTGTGTGGAAACTGGAGGAATTTCGAATGCGTCAACAAAAACTGTTCGCTGCGGCTGGTGCGGCTTTATTAAGCTGTGCCGCTTTTTCAACATCGGCAACTGCTGATGAAGTTACTGTTCTCAACGACTCGCTTATCGATGGTGGATCGGTATTGATCTGCCCATGCTTTGGTGCGGGCGAGGAGGCTGCGGTCTGGCTGACGAGCCCTTGCGATGGCAACATTGTGGCGATTCAGGTGTTCTGGAAATCGCTCTTGGGTGCATCTGGACAATCACTTGAAGATGAGATTATTGTTTATGAAGCTGGCAGCTTCCCGAACCCCGGCGCAGTCAAAGATTCGTTTAGTGGTCCTGTGTTAACCGACGGCGGGCTCAATGAATATCGGTATAAAGACGAGAATCAACTGATTCCGATTTCGATCCCGGTCACTGCGGGCGAAGAGTTTGTAGTCTCGTTGAAGTTTTTGAATACGAACTTTACCGATCAGTTCTTGCCTTCGATTGTTTCGGATAATGACGGCTGCTCGAGCGGCAAGAACACTGTCAAAGTGAACGGCTCTGTCTGGACCAACGCGTGCACGCTTGGTGTATCTGGCGACTGGGTGATTCGTGCAGTAATCGATTGTACCGGCGAGCCTATTGGCGCAGCGTGCTTGCCTGATGGCTCGTGTGCTGAGGGAATGACCGAAGCTGACACGATCGCCCTTGGCGGCGTATGGAACGGAACAGGTTCAACCTGTGCTGATACGATGTGCTTGGGTGCGTGCTATATTCCTGCGACCGAGTCGTGCGTGCAGTTTGATCTCGCGACCTGCAACATTGTTGGCGGGACATGGAGCGGCCCTGGCTCAACCGATTGTGCATCGACTTGCCCGGCTGATATGAACGAGGACGGGACCCTGAACTTCTTTGATGTTTCAGTCTTCCTTCAGGCGTTCTCAGCGATGGAAACAGTTGCCGATTTTAACAATGACGGGGTGTTTAACTTCTTCGATGTCTCTGCGTTCTTGCAGGCGTTTAACGAGGGATGTCCATAAATCAGCATTTTACAGTCTTTGTTTGGGTTTATATTGTTTGACTTGACGCGAGTTTTCGGGTCATAGGCAACCCTGACGAGAATTGTGACGAATAATCAAACACGGGCATTCGCCCATTCAATCAGTGTTTTTCTAAAACAAAGCAAGGCTGATGTGTCGCTGGAGTTGGTGGCTCAATCAGAAAAATGGATCAGGAGAGAAGAATATGAATCGTCTACTTTGCGCAGCACTTATCGCTGCGACCGGATCGGCTGCCAGCGCGCAGTTGACCACCGTTCAAGTTGTTAACGGCGTCGACCGCCCAGTCTTTGTCACCCATGCGGGTGATGGCTCGGGGCGTTTGTTTGTCATCGAGCAAGAAGGCGCAATCCGCATCATCGATGCGGGCGGCAACTTGCTTCCAACCAAGTTCTTGGATATCGATGGCACAGTCATCGGCGGCGACAGCGGCGGCAACGAGCAAGGGCTCCTTGGGCTTGCGTTCCATCCAGACTACGCCACATCGGGCGCGAGTGGTGAAGGCAAGTTCTATGTGAACTACACCGGCTCGGGTGGCGACACACGCATCGCTGAGTATCAGGTTTCGGCGGGCAATGCAAATATTGCGGACCCGGGCACTGCACGAATCATTATGTTCTATGACCAGCCGTTCTCGAACCATAATGGTGGCTGGATCGACTTTGGTCCTGACGGATATCTCTACATCGCTGCAGGCGATGGTGGTTCAGGCAATGATCCGGGCAACCGTGCGAGCCGATTGAACCAGATGCTCGGCAAGATGCACCGCATCGATATCGATGGCGGCGACGACTTCCCAGCAGATCCAAACCAGAACTACGAAATCCCTGCGGATAACCCGTTTGTTGGCACCGCTGGTGCGATCGAATCGATCTGGCACTATGGCCTGCGGAACCCTTGGCGAACAAGCTTTGACCGCGAAACCGGTGATATGTGGATCGCTGATGTTGGTCAGAACGCATGGGAAGAAATCAATCACAATGTTGGTAATGTCGGTGGATTGAACTATGGATGGCGCTGCCGCGAGGGGCTTCATGCGACTGGTTTGAGCTGTAGTGCTGTTGGTTGGACTGATCCACAACATGAGTACAGCCACGCTGGCGGTAACTGTTCGGTTACTGGTGGTTATGTCTATCGCGGGTGTGAACTCGGCGAAGAGTATCAGGGATTGTACTTCTTTGGTGATTACTGTGGCGGCAGCGTTTGGACACTTGATGCAGCCAACGGCTATGCACGCACAACCGAGTTCAACTTCGGGTTCGGGCTTGCATCATTCGGCGAAGGTGAAGATGGCGAGCTCTACACCACTGATGTGTTCTCTGGTCAGGTCTTCAAAATCATCAACACGAACCCAACCGATGACAACGACAACGGCATCCCCGACGCATGTGAAGCAATGTGCCCTGCTGATCTCAATGGAGACGGCATGCTGAATTTTTTCGATGTCTCAGCATTTCTCAACGCGTTTAATGCTGCGGATCTCGTTGCCGACTTCAATGGTGACGGCATGCTGAACTTCTTTGATGTTTCGGCATTCCTCAACGCATTCAATGCAGGATGCCCATAACTGATTCGATCAGTGGACACCTGTTTACAAAACCACTGGGTTCAACCAATAGCTTGGTTGAACCCGGCTTGATCAAGCTTGATCACTCGATTACTTCTCTTGGAGGGGAAAAATGAATACGCGAATCCATGCGCTTGCTTTGACTTGTGCTTCGTTATTGTCGGCTTGTGCTGTTTCAAATGCAATCGGCGCACCGATCGATTTGACGATCGACCCTGCTCAATCAACGCTCAATATGTCGATCGAAGTTGATGTCGGCATCGCAAGCGACACCGATACCGACTCGAGTTCGCTCTCGGGAAACTTTGAGATCGAGCTTGATGATGCTGGGAACCCAGCAAGCATCACCCTCAACGATTTTATGGTCGTGATCGATCAGCCAATGAACTACAACTGGTCGTTCGGGTTCTTTGGCTCGGCAGATGCGAGCCTAGCCAACGGCACCCTTTCGTATGGCCAACCCGGATTTCCTTCTGGGCCTGTTCCTGTGAATGCTGACGCGTTTACATTCCCAGCAATCCCTGTAGCACTCGGCGGCTTGCTCAATGTGAACTACAACATTTTGCTCGTTGGCTCAGGCTCTGAGACCGTCAATCTTGGTGATCAAGGCGTGTTTGATTCTGAGTTTTCTGGCACGGTGAGTGTTGATGGCGAAACAGTGACGCTTATGGCGACCTTACCGTTTAATACAACCCAGCCTTTGACTGATGCCGATGGCAACGAGCTTGGCACCGTGACCACGATTGGCACTGCGACCATCGTTGCGACCGGCACTGTTCCGAGCTGCCCGGCTGATATGAACGGCGATGGAACGCTCAACTTCTTTGATGTGAGCGCGTTCTTAAACGCGTTTGCTGCGATGGACCCAGCTGCCGATTTTAATGGCGACGGGGAGTTTAACTTCTTCGATGTCAGCGCGTTCTTGAGTGCGTTCTCCGCCGGCTGCCCGTAATACACAAACCATAAAATAAAACAGAAGAGAGAACCGATATGAACAATACATCAATGATCAAAAAATTGACGATGGGCATAATGCCGATCGTCGTGTTGAGTTCTTCCGCATTCGCGCAGAACTTTGAAAGCGTGATCGATTCAACAGCCAGCAGCACCAGCCTTGATTCTTCGGTGGTGTTTGATTCTTCAGGCACACTCATCGGCGACTATGACCCAAAAACGAATCCTGACGGCACACAGACCCGTGCTGGGTTCTTTGGCGGCAACGGGAACAATCCAATTGATACTTCCATATCAATGCAAGCCGATACGACTTTGAACACGAACCCGGCGGGTTCGTTTGTGATTTCGCCAGACTTCGATCTCAACCTTGTTGAGATGAGTGGTTTGACGATTGATCTACTCAACGGGGAAGCTGGCGGAACGAACCTTTCGATCACCATGCTTTATGACACTTTTCATACTGTCAGCCCGTCGTTCCTCTATCCTGGAGGCGTACCCATCACGCTGCCAATCGGCGAGATTGCTGGGCTCACCCAAGCAATCTTGACACAAACAGAACTTGGTGCGGGCACAATGGCTGCGACAGATAATCCAAACATCTTTGATATCACGATGTTGATCTCGGCGCAGCTTGATATGGATGTCAATATTTCGCTCCCTGGTCAAGATCCGACCAACCCACCGATTGATGCGTTACCAATCGTGCTTCCAGTTGCTGGGCAGCTTGAAGTTCTTGGCGATGGAACGATTGTGATGACGCTTGGTATCACACCAGATCCGATCGCTATTGACATTCCAATCGAAGGTGCGACTTTGCCTCCGATTCCGTTTGAGTTGCCGACCTTTGGTACAGAAACCGCTTCGGTGATTTTCACATCAACACCAAACGCACTCACGATTGACACAACGCTTGGCTTAACGATCGTGGCGACAGGCACCAAAGCCGGGTGTGCTGTGGATCTCAATGGCGATGGCGAACTCAACTTCTTTGATGTCTCGGCATTCTTGAACGCGTTCGCTGCAATG
>NVSM01000030.1 GCA_002401225.1 bacterium | reverse complement strand
CGCCACGGCCGCCACCACCACCGGCCCCGTTGAAACCATCTTCACCATCTTGAGGCAGCCCAGAACTAACAAACCCAAAATACACCAACCCACCATCGCCATGAGAGCCATTGGCACCCCCTTGACCATTCCCGCCTTGACTAAATGCGACCCCGCAATTGTTCCCAAGCCCATCAGGCGTACCCGCCCCTCCAGTTCCACCAGCAGAACCATCGTTTGAAAATCCGCCAGCGAAACCCGGAGCACCACCCTGATTCTCAAACCCTGCATTCCCGCCTCTTCCACCTGCGCCCGCTCCAGGAGCACCCCCCCCGCCATTGCCTCCATTTGGACGACTACACGACCCACAAGGGAATCCATCTGCACACGCACTCTGGCCACGAACACCAGTCCCGCCAGACGCACCACCGGCACCCGAAGCACCAGATGTTCCAACGCCACCATTACCGCCGCGCACCAATGAGTTGGAGATCAAAATCTCTTGCCAGCCATTGCCAATAAGAATCCCAACCGATGAAAGATTCGCAAGATCGCCATCGACCCCGCCAGCCGTTTCAACGCTCACACGATCAAGCACCAGCGTCCGCGTCGGATCTCCAAACTCTTCGAGCTCAAAGCAGATCTCTTCATCGGTAAAAATTGAAGTCTCATGCCCGGTGCCGAGTAGCCGCTCCCATGTGAGCGTGTCGAACCCGCCAAAGATCTGGGTCGACTGCGTCAGCACATGCGTGAAGTCTTCAATGAACTCGCCTTCAGTCATGTAGATCGGGCGAAGCGTTCCGCTTGAACTCTGCAATGCAAGTGCAGCACCGAGTGTCGCCATCGGCTCGCCTTGCGTGCCGATGTTTGTATCGTCAGCGTCAGGACCTACAGAGACATARATCGGYTCGCCTGCGATCGAGCTTTGAATCGCACACACAAGCAACAACGATACGGATTTCTTCAAATGGTTCATGTTTCCCTCTCCTTTGGTTTCGGCCCAAGGATAACAGAAACAAGCACCAGGAGATAGCTCAAAATAAAAAACCGCTCAAACAAAGCGGCTATCGGTGTCATAAAGCAAAGTCGCTCTCCGCCTATATAACCACTCACGGACACCCGGCAGCAAAGGCTGCGAGGAAGTCGGAGATATCAAAGAAGTTAAACAAGCCGTCGCCGTTGAAATCGGCTGATGAATCTTGAGCACCGAATGCCTGGAGGAAAGCGGAGATATCAAAGAAGTTGAGCARGCCGTCACCGGTCAGGTCGGCCAGACACACCACGGCACATCCTTGATCGAAGACATAGAAGGAGCCCTTGGCTTGGTTTTCGGAGGAGGCACCGATCAGCACGGTGTCTCCTGAGATCGCGACTGCTTTGCCCAACCAATCTCCGAATGTGATATCAGCAGAAACCATCTTTGCGGCCTCAACCCAGCTTGCTCCATCGAACTTGTAGAGGTAGGCCGCGCCTTGGGAGAGGTCGTCTTGGGCGCCGACAACAAGTGTGTCGCCAATAAGCGCAACAGAAGAACCGAAATGGCCAGTGGGATCGACATCGGACGCTTTGATCTTATTGTGCAATACACCATCGGTGCCATAGATGTATGCCGCACCCGAGTTCGTCCCGTCGGCATCGTCGCCGATCTGGCCAATCACAACCCGGCTTCCAGAAAGCCCGACCGAAGCACCGAACGATGACGATCCCTCTATAGAATCTTCTGCTGGGCCAATGATCTTGGCCCCTTGACTCCAGTTGGCTCCGTCATAGTTGAATATATACGCCGAGCCATATCGGCTACCGGGCCACCAGTTCCCGGCGTCGTCGTTGTCCGCGCCGATCACGATGGTGTTGCCTTCGATCGCGACGGCTGAACCGAACTGGTCATCATCCTCGCCATCAGACGCAAGAAGTTTGGCTTCTTCAACCCAGCTTGCACCATCGTATCGAAACACATACGCAGCACCGGGGGGGCTTGAAAAGGCGGACTCATGCCTTGCACCGATGACCACGACATTCCCCGAGATCGCGACCTCATGTCCGAAAAAATCTTTCGATGCGCCATCGGATGGGAGCAGTTTGGTTTCCTGATTCCAGTTCACGCCGTCGTAGCGAAAGATGTAGGCCGATCCTGATTTCGAACCGAAATCATCATCAAACGGTGCGCCGATTACTGCGATGTCGCCGTCGATATCGACTGATTCGGAAGTGCTGTCTCCCGAGCCATCACCCGAAGCGCGGAAGCTTGAATGCGGGAGCATCTGGGTTCCATCGACGGTGTAGAAGAATATCCTGCCACGATTGCTGTTGAGTCCTGG
Source organism: bacterium (assembly GCA_002401225.1). Lineage (GTDB taxonomy): Bacteria > Planctomycetota > Phycisphaerae > Phycisphaerales > UBA1924 > UBA1924. The sequence goes on along the minus strand of NVSM01000030.1, from coordinate 30,091 downwards.
AGCGCCGACGATCGCTTTGTTTCCTGAGATGGCGAGTGATTTTGCAAACTGGCCGCCGGAGTGGTTTTCGTCACTGAACGCGGCATGCTTGCTGATCTCGGTTGGCGAGCACTGGGCTTGCGTTGATGAAACCAAGCCGCCGAGCAACAACGCCGACGATACACACAGACTTTGGATCTTCATTTCGATTCCCCTCTTCTTCCATAGTGTCATTTCAAAACAATACAAGCTATTACTCTAGAACATTTGTCGAATCACTGCAAACAAAAAACCTACCCGAAGGTAGGTTATTGATTTTGTATTCTTGCTCAACAGGAAGACGAGTCTTAACCGTTCCAGCCGGCCTTGAAGTTATTCAAAGCATCAACAAGCTGCTTCTCAACATCATCGTTGAGTGCCTTCGCTTCGTTGATGGCATCCCAAACACCCTTGGCGGAGGTCTGGAAGTACTCATGCATTGCTTTCTCGAACGCGTCGACCTTGGTCAACTCGACGGCATCAAGGAAGCCCTTGGTGCCGGCGTAGATCGAGATGATCTGGTTGGTTACATTCTGAGGCACATACTGTGGTTGCTTGAGCAACTCAACCATGCGAGCACCACGATCGAGTTGGGCCTTGGTGGCCTTATCGAGATCGGTRCCGAGCTGAGCRAAYGCTTCGAGTTCACGGTACGCMGCSARGTCCAATCGCAGTGAACCYGCGATCTTCTTCATGGCTTTGACCTGAGCAGCACCRCCYACGCGTGAWACCGAGATACCHACATTGATCGCAGGACGAACGCCTGAGAAGAAGAGTTCWGGTTCGAGRTADATCTGSCCATCGGTAATCGARATCACATTGGTYGGGATGTAYGCRGAYACATCGCCTTCCTGTGTTTCAATGATYGGRAGTGCRGTCAATGAACCCGCRCCATGCTCATCAGAGAGCTTRGTKGAGCGTTCRAGMARWCGRCTATGCAGGTAGAACACATCGCCSGGGAATGCTTCACGMCCTGGAGGACGACGGAGMARGAGCGAAAGCTGGCGATACGCMACAGCCTGCTTGGAAAGGTCATCRTACACAAYSAGCACATGCTTTGGATANNTGKTGCNCNRTTGGMRAGGGTCTTGCCCTCTTCYTTGCCCGACCACATGAARTGCTCGCCCATSGYRGTGCCYGAGTAWGGWGCGATGTACTGCAATGGTGCMGGGTCAGATGMACCCGCGTTGACRACGATGGTGTAATCCATCGCGCCCGCTTCGCGGAGCGTATCGACCACGCCTGCAACTGTTGATTCTTTCTGACCAACCGCAACATAGATACACACAACCGCGTCATCCTTGCCCCAATATTGCTTCTGGTTGATGATCGCATCGAGTGCAACCGCGGTCTTCCCAGTCTTGCGGTCACCAATGATCAGCTCACGCTGGCCGCGACCAACAGGGATCATCGCGTCGATCGCTTTGATGCCGGTTTGCAATGGTTCGTGAACTGGCTGACGGGCAGCGATGCCCGGTGCGATGATGTCTACGAGTGATGTTTCGGTTGTTCCCAATGCAGGGCCGCCATCAATTGGCTTGCCCAATGGGTCGACCACGCGTCCGAGCAATGCTTCGCCGACGGGGACTTCGAGAAGTTTGCCGGTGGCTTTGACGGTGTCGCCTTCTTTGATCTTAAGGAAGTTGCCGTAGATGATGGCACCGACGGTGTCTTCTTCGAGGTTCATCACCTGGCCCATGACGGCGCCTTCGGATGATTCAAACTSGATAAGTTCACCAGCCATAGCCTTTGAGAGACCATAGATACGAGCAATACCGTCGCCGACTTCGACAACGCGCCCTACTTCTGAGATCTCCAGCTCGCTGGAAAAGTTTTCAATTTCTTGCTTGATTACTGAGACGATTTCATCGGTCTTGATCTTCACGGGAAGCTCTCCTGCGTGGTCCAAATCGGCACACTACTCTCGTGTACATTTTGGGCGTGCGGTGCGTGAAATAGGGGATTTCAACTGTCCACAGATCGGGCAAATACCCGGGCTATGAGGGAGGGAAGGGTAGGGCACTAAAGACCAGAAGTCAGAGCTGGAAGTCTTGCAATTGTCAGCAGTTGAAATTATTAAGCCTCAGAGACAGATCGGCTATTCGCCCGATTATTTGTCCACCGGCTCGCCCGAAGCAGGATTCGCCCCGACGAGCCGAGAAATCTGTAAATTGACCGTAAACTCGGCGCTCTCGATTCGACAGCCAGCAGGAAGCCCGAGGATCTGGGCGGGCTTGGAGCCGATCCCTCGCTCAAGCTCTTCAAAGCCCAACATCACAAAGGCTCTGGGCGAAACTGCACCCGATTTGAGCAGTTCAATCGCGGCTGCGGGCCCAGAAATCTCGATATTGACCAGATCCTTATCTGCATCCGCGATCTGGACTCGCCATTTCCCGATCTCGGCAGGAGCGATCAACACCTGGACTGGCAAGCGATCGAGCCTCATGGTCTCGCTCAGGGTGTGGAGCGTCACAAAGACATCAACATGAGCAGGCTCGATCACCGTCGCCCAGTTATTGCTGCCAATCCCAGCGATCTCGATCGCAATATCCGGGATTGTTTCTCGTCGCCCTTGGGCAAGCTGGGCTAGCTTGATCGCTTCGACCCGAACAACAGCTTCATTGGCATCCACCCCAGCAAGCACACTCGAAGGCGCGACCACCCGAACGGTCGGCGGATCGGTCCTTGGAGCCCCATCAAGCTCGACGCCCGCGGGCATATCGACCCGAATCGGGAACTCGCGGGTCACCAGTTCATCAACCTGCACGAAGATGACTTCGGGCGTGACCTTTGAGATCACGACGCCTGGAATCGCCATGTCGGCTGAATCTCGTAAGATCGAACGAAGATCGAGCGTGTGCATCCCCGGATTGGCGGGGATCTCTCGCCCGATGCGCAGCTCGATGCGATTTTGCAGCCTTCGGCTGAACCGGTCGATCCCCGAAGTCGAGCCTTCGATCTCGATCGATACCGTTCGCACAAGACTCTGGATCAATCCGTCGGTTGATCGCGATGCCTGGCGTACAACCAAAGATGCTTCTTCAAGCGAATCGTTGAGTGTCGGCACCGTCGTGAGAATAACCTGCGCCTCGAATGTTTGTGTCCGCACCATCTTCGATTCGGCAAGCAGCCAGACCATCACAGCGATGAGCGTTACCGAGATAAATGTTTTGACATGCCCAACGAAGGAACCTGATTTTTTCATCAGCTTGCCCCCCCTGCTTGCTTGGAATCCGCAGCCTTGAGATCGCTGACCATTAAAGATTCGTCGGGAGCGATCTCTTCGCGAGAAATCGCGTCTTGATCATTGGCAAACCCCGATTGCCCATCATCCGCTACAGAACTTGATTCATGGGTTTGTTCTTCGTCTTCGAGAACTTCTTGATGCCCGAGTTTTTCGTGAAGCACCGATTCGAGATCGTTTGGATCGATGGGCGCACTCAACACGCCTCGCTGGGCGATACGGATGAGCCCTGATTCCTCAGAAACAACCACGACGATCGCGTCCGAATCTTTCGACACGCCGACGGCCGCGCGATGGCGCGATCCGAGCGATTGATCGGGGATCTCGGTCGGCCCAGCCATCGGAAGCTGAACGCCCGCCGAATGGACGGTCTCGTTGCGAACGACCACCGCGAGATCATGCAGGGCGGACCCGGGGTGAAAAATGGTCTGGATGAGTGCTGCCGAGATATCCGCATGCAGGATGGTGCCGCCCTCGATCACTGCCTTGAGCCCAACGCGTCGTTCGATGACGATAATGGCACCGAACCGAGCTTTGGAGAGAAAAGCACACGCAGGAGCGATTTCGCCTGCAACCTTGGCTGCACCTTCATAGCCGCCTTGCAAAAACCGGGTTTCGCCAAGTCTGATAAGTGCCCGGCGAAGCTCAGGCTGAAAGATCACCACGAGGGCGATTGCAATGACCGCGAGCATGCGATCGTAAAGATACGACATACGGACGAAAATATCGTCGCCAAAGAACCGGACAAAGAGCGTCCCGACAATCAGGATAAAAAGGAGCCCTTTGAGCGCACGGGCAGCTCTGGTGCCTTGAACGAAGCGAAAAACCGCATAAACGACCAGCCAGATCAGGACCAGTTCGACAGCGACCTCCCACCATGAGTAGGAGCTGAGCCGATTGAGCAGGTCATTGAACCGATCTGATGATCCCAAATTGCTATCCTTCACCATCGCACTTGGTGCGATTATCATTGATTCTAACCATTTATCGCACGCTGTGCATTCAAACTGTTGCCCAAAGCGGATCAATATGCCCTATACGATCACCAAAGTCGAAACAACCCCCAACCCCAACGCCCGMAAGYTCRTCNWCGNSCCWKCGMYKSKCNCGATSCSGWCCTATTTTAAGGCCGACGATGCGATCAATGATCCACTCGGGCATGCGCTCTTTTCGATTCCGGGGATCACCAATGTATTGATCCATACCAAGTTTATCTCGGTTTGTGTCTCGCCGGGAACAAACTGGAAGCCGATCACTAAAGCTATTGAAGCAACACTCGCAAAGATCCCATGAACGACGCCAAGCTCACCCGCCAACTCGAAACTTGGTTCAAAGCCAACGCCCGCGATCTGCCCTGGAGGCTCGATAGCCGAGACCCATACCACGCGCTGGTTTCTGAGTGCATGCTTCAACAAACACAGGTCTCGCGGGTGCTTGAAAAGTATCAGCCTTTTATCGATCGGTTCCCAACCGTCCAATCACTCGCCCAAGCACCCGAGGAAGAAGTGCTTGCGATGTGGGCCGGGCTTGGTTATTACCGCCGGGCGAGAATGCTCCATGCTTGTGCCCAGGGCATCGTCAAAAATCACGCTGGAGTTGTGCCGAACGATGTGAAACAACTCGAAGATCTCCCTGGGATTGGGAGGTATACCGCCGGAGCGATCGCATCGATGGTGTTCCATCAGCGCGAGCCAATTGTCGACGGAAATGTAACCCGCGTACTCCTTCGGCTACACAATAAATCGGTGCCTCAGACGGACAAAGAGACTATTAAATGGGCATGGCAACGGGCGACTGATCTGGTGCTCGCTGCTGACGAACCCAATGTGTTGAACGAAGCGATGATGGAACTGGGCGCGACTTGTTGTACTCCAAAGAATGTACGGTGCGATCAATGCCCATTGCAATCGCACTGCCAGGCCTTCGCGTCGGGCACGACGGAATCGATCCCGCTGCCCAAGCCTCGCGCGAAGCAGAAGCGGATGTACTGTGCAACGATTGTTTCGACTCAGGAAGGATCGGTCTTGCTCGAACAACGCCCAGCTTCGGGCATGTGGGCCAATATGTTCCAAGCCCCCACCATCGAACGCGATGACCGTCAGCCAACATCAGCTGAGATTGGCGAGGTTCTGGGCATTGATCATCAGCAGCTCACAGAACTCGGACAATTCACACATATCACCACGCATCGAATCGTCGAGTTTGTGGTGTATGGTGCAGATGGTGTGCAAAGCACGCAATCAAGAGCCTATCGGACACTCGAAACCCTTGATCAGGTCGCGATTTCCAATGCTCAGCGGAAGGCGATGGATGTCGCGGGTATCCTTTGAGTATGCGTATTGCAGTGATCATCCCCGTGTATAACGAAGAGGCCTTGGTGCCTTTGCTTTTTAATCGACTCATCAACACCCCCGTGCCGATCGCCAACGATGGCAAACCTTGCCGACGCACGATCTATCTGGTCAATGATGGCTCGACGGATCAGACGAAATCGATCATCGATCGATTCGCCAAGCGAGACGACACCACCGCTATTCACCTGCCTATGAACTTGGGCAAAGGGTCTGCACTCAAAGCGGGGATCAAGGCTGCGCTCGACGACAACGCTGACGCGATGATTATTCAAGATTCTGATCTTGAGTATGACCCGCATGAACACGACGCGATGCTCAAGCCGATTCTTGATGGGCGAGCGGATGCGGTGATCGGGACGCGGTTTCTTGGGCAGACCCACCGGGTGCTGTACTACTGGCACTCGATCGCGAATCGGCTGATCACGCTCACCTCGAACATGATGAGCAACCTGAACCTGACGGATATCGAATGCGGGTTCAAGGCGTTTACACGCGAAGCAATCGAAGATATTCAGATTACCGAACTCCGCTTTGGGGTCGAGCCTGAGCTGATCGCCAAGCTGGCCAAAGCCCGGATTATTGATGCCGCGCCCAACTCTATCAGCTCCCCTCGCCCGTTGCGGATCTATGAGGTTCCGATCTCGTATGCTGGGCGTACTTATGAGGAGGGGAAAAAGATCGGCTGGAAGGACGGGTTCGAGGCGTTGTGGTGCATTCTCAAACACAACATCTGAACCGTTTATTCACCGCTTAATCGGTCATGATCGCGGATCGGTGTTCGCTTCGCCTTTGGCGGTTTGGGCAGCGCGGAAGGCGTCGTAGTTGGTGGCGATTTCTGGATACTTGAGCGCCAAGATCGCACCTGCCAATAAGCCTGCATTCTTTGCACCTGCTTTGCCGATCGCGACCGTTGCGACGGGGATGCCTCCGGGCATTTGGACGGTTGAGAGCAAGCTATCGAGCCCTTTGAGATCTGGGCTGCTCACGGGTACGCCGATGACAGGCAAAGGGGTATGGGCTGCGACGACCCCGGCGAGATGGGCAGCACACCCGGCTCCTGCGATGATGACCTCGATGCCTCGATCGCGGGCGTTTTTGGCATGCTCGGCTGCGAGATCGGGCGTGCGATGAGCGGACATGGCATGGGCTTCGTAGGGGATTCCTAGCTCATCGAGGGCTGCTGCTGCATGCTCCATGACATTGGACCAGTCCGATTTCGAACCCATGATGACAGAAACCAACGGCTTATTTGGCGTGTTCATGCTCGATGATAGACCAATGATTGACTCAGGGTTTTGCTGCTGGTGCTTGGGGTGATGCGGGTTCTACGAGGAGCTTGAATGTTGATTCGATAAGCTCAAAACCGGGATCGGTGAGGCCCGCGGAGGACTCRGCTTGGTACATCTTGATGACCAATAGCCGGCCGTCGGCGAGGGGGGCATAGAGAGCCTTGAACTGCTGGAATCCGGCGAGCGACTCTCGCAGTTGACCCTCCACGCCTACGCCCCAAATCCCGAGCCAGGTGTTCATAGGAGTATGTGAAACCAGTTGATCATCGATCGAATGCATGAGATACATATCGAGTTCTTCTTGAGCGGTCATATCTCGATCATGGATGGTCGCTTTGAACCATGAATACTGCTTGGCAGAGATCTCAAGGCTCGTAAAAGGCTTGCGATCTGATTCGCCAAGATGCCAGTTGCCCGGGGCTTGAAAAGAGAACACTTCGCGTTCAAGCATCATCGGTTTTTCGAGATCAGGTGCTATCTTGTACAAATCGCCGATGGCGATCGAATCGACAATCTGAATCACAGCACGCTTGGATGCATCCCAGTATCGCTCCGATGCCAATGATCGAATGAGCACATCATGCGTGAAATCAAAGTGGGCGATGAGGTGATACATCCGGTATCGATTGCCATCTTTTTCGAGATCATAATCAATCCCTTCGCCACGCAGCTGACCCATTGCGCTATTGGGCTCAGGACTTGTTCGTGAAATGGTGTACCCCATCGCATCAAGCAGATCAATGTCGTACGCAACAAGATCTAACTCATCTCGAGGCTGAACACGAATCAATAATGATGCTTCATCTGATGTTGACTCGATCAATACTTCTACCTGATCATCATCGATCGAATCCAACTCGGCGACCTGCCAATCCTTCGGATGGTCAAACGCCAGCACATCGCCTGCATACTCGACCGGATACTTAGTATCCGGGAGGAGGACGCTGCCGGTGGATGTCAGCATGCTGTATCCAATGCTGCCTAAAAGCAACACTCGCCAGGACATTGGGATCAGCAAAAACAAGATTGTTGCCCAGACTATTCGCACCTTGTAACACGCGAGCACGCCGACGAAGGCGACGACTGGTGCAAAGAGCATCATGAGTGCAGCAACGAGATTGACCAAACTCACCGGCTGAGCAATAAAGTCTCGGAGCGTGTCGTATTGCAGCGAGAAATATGCCAACGCGAGCAGCGATGGAACTTCGTTGACGAGCATCGAGAAGTTATAAATCCGCGTACTCCGGTTCCATTCATTGCCTCGAACGCCACAGATTCTCAACCGTAACCATGTCCAAAGCCCACCGATCCCGTACCCGATGATGCCACGGAGAATCCCGAAGCCGAGGATAATTATCCACACGGCTGTCCATGTATCGATTGCGATCGGCAAGGAATCAGGGCTGAATCTTGTCCGATTGATGACGGTGTTGATCATCCCTGATGATCCGATGAGCCACGCGGCGAGCAAGACCCAGCGGATATTGGCGTGGATACCCCAAGAGAGCATGAACTTGCCCGGACGAATGAGAAACATGAAGGGCAGAAGGAACCATGGGATAGACCCGCGAGATTCCTCAGCGAGAGATTGCCGATAGCCGAACTCGTTCGATGCTTGTTGGTCAGTCATGATTGAAAATATCCTGCATTAATAACCAAATGAACACCCGACAACGAGCGAGCCCCAGGTTTGGGCGTCGGGTTGGGATTCGTAGGATTCGGTTTCGAAGGATTGGGACCAGCCGAGATAGAACGCTTTGTATCGTGCTGCGACGCCGAACTTGGCTTGTGCAAGCAATGGTTCCGAATCGACCGATCGGCTTGTTGCGAAGGTGTTGCCTTCGAGAAAAATGGAATGGGCGACTGCATCAACCCCGAGCGTGAAGTAGGCGTAGATCGAGCATTCTGGATCGCCTTGGGAGAACCTGCTGATGGTGTGGTCTTTGAATCCGAGGAGTGATGCTGGGCCAAAATCGTCGGGGATGTTGTACCCGGCGCGGAAGGTCAATCGGCTGCGTGCGCGGGTCGAGACATTGCCTAGATCAAACCCGACCGATGGAAGCATCTCGAACTCGACGCCTGCGATAGTGCCTGGCTCGCTTTTCCATGTTCGGTCATAGCTGAAGTTGATGGTGAGTTCGTTGGCGTGTTGGCTCGACCAGCCTTGGGGGGTATCTTGATCTGGGAAAAGGTTATGAACAAACCGCTGGACCGCCTCGGCTTGTGATCGCTCGCCCACTACCCCAAGATCGAGTTCAAAGTGATCATGCTTTTTCGCATCGGCCCGTTGGAACGAGAATCCGAAGTAGAGGTAGCCGCTGTAGGGATGATCGCCGACAGCCGGGGCAGGATCGGTGATATCAACCCCGGTAAAGATTCGTTGTTTGATTGAAAGCCCAAAGCCAAAGCGTGGATCGGTCCATTCGCCCGCGGGCGCGAGTTTGGCTTTGAGCTCATCGCTGAACCCTGGATCGAACGAAAGCTCGACACCGAAGCCGTTGGTGTAGAAGCGATCGGTATTGCTGACGAGGTTGGGGACTGTGCCGTCGTTTTCCCAGTAGACTGTGATGTCTCTTCGTGCGATATCTTTGAGCGACCAGCGCGACGCATCGGCGTTGAAGATTTCGCCTTGCGATTGCTCGTCGATCGGGTCGGCTGGCAGTGTATCAGCGGGGTCGGATTGTGCCCACGCAACAGCGCAGCACAGGCTCACGGCGAGAAGGGAGAGGGTATGCATAGGAATACAATATATGATCCCAGCGGCTTTGACATGAACCGAGGCGAATCATTCTCATATTTTCGGTTCTGTGTTATCGTCTTCGACGCATCGAACACATCAATCCGCTGCCAAGAACCAAGATACCTGCTGGTGCTGGCACTGGAGCGGTGGTGATGGTGAGTTTTGGGACAGGGAACCCGGTTGGTGAACCGCCTGTGACGACATCGGAGAGCCCGAAGACAAACTCGAAGAGGGCACTTGCCTCTGGGTCGTAAGTCGCGAGCATGCCGGTGATCATAAATGGCGAGTCTGCGAGCATCGAATCCAGTATATCCTCAATCGCGGCCTCGCTCATGTCCATCGTGATGGAATCTGGGATAGTCATGGTGTCAAACCCTACGCCGGTGTAGAAATCGCCGGTGCCCATCGAATCAAAGATTTCATCTGGGCCAAGCCCTGAAGCAAGCGGGTCCATAAAGGTATCGTAATCAGATGTTGTTGAAGTGAAGATGACCTCTTCTGTTCCGCCTTCAAAGTTGGCGAGGATGCCTCCGAAGATAAGTTCGAGTTCAAACTCGACGCCGATGATTTCGTGACCGTCTGGGATAAGAACATCTGCGAGATCAAACGCGAAGAAGGTTCGTCGCTCGGTGGTGGTGATGGGAATGGTTGGGATCGTGGTGTGCCCCATAAAGTAGTTTTGGAAGGTGAGATCGTTGTCGGGGATCAGCGGCGGCTCGCCGTCGGGGACAGCATAGAAGCCGCCGAGGTGGAAGGATTCGACCTCGAAGATATCCGCTTGTGCGAGCGATCCAGTTGCAATAGCAAAGCCGGCGGCTGCCAAGATGAAGCGTTGCGTTTTTGTTCTTTGATTCTGCATGCGTTTCCCTCTCGAAATGGTGTGAGTCGACAGCAAATCTGCCGAGGATAGACCCGCAGTATACAGCATTGACTGACATCCTGAAAGAGATAATTTGATAGATTAATTGCGGATCAAAGGTAATTACTAGGCATAAACGCAAACAAACTGCAATCAAATACATGGCCCGAAGCTCAATATTCCTCATGGCCCCAGCGATCTTCCCACTTGGGCGGATAGAGGATCCAGTCGCCGTCGTATTTGGCTTGGTCTTCTTCGCTGAGCGCATCCCATTGGTCGAGAGTGAACCAAGACCGGACAAGATCAACCTCATACTCGTCATAGGGTTCGATGGATGATTTTTTCATTGTTGGCTTCACCGAAGTGCCGTCATCGTCATCACCATCCGGGCCTCCCGACCATAGCCGAGGGCGGTCATTCATCACGGTGTATCCAAATGGATCGCCGGTGTGCATGTCGATGGGATCGATACGGAGATGCTCGGCCGAGATATCTTCGAGTGATTTGGGCCAATCGCCGGTGGCGAGTCGGTGGCGGTGGATCGCGAGGACAATGATGGTTGCTCTTGCTTCAATGGATTTCAATATGTTGACGCTCGGCAAGATTTCATTTAAGCCGGTGAGCATCAATGCGGGAATGAATGAAACAGCATCGATATTGATACGGACATCATCTTCCAGTTGGTCGAGATAGCTTGTGCTCACTGTTGGTGGATAGGCATCTAAATCTGCAATGAGCGCTGTGTTGTACTCTTTGAGCATGGCGATCTGTTGATCAAGGGGTGCAAACTCAATCTTCGAGCGTTTTGTACCTTTCTCCATTCCGAATACGAACGGGAGATCAAATATTTGTCGAAACATGGCTGCCGTGGCGAACTCCTCGATAATCATTTGGGTTGCTTCTTCAGACAGCTTGCCATCGATCGATTCTGAGTAGAGGTCACGGAGCCGAAGGATTGCAAAGTATTCTTCGGCCTTAATAACCGGGGTCAAATCCTCATCAACCCAGTCGGCCAAACGGTCTTGGAACTCAGCGAGTTGCTCATCGGTGTAAGCGTCTGGATCAATTTCAAGTGCTTTTCTCAACATGTTCAATGCCGTGTCTCGACTGCCACCCGCAACCAGCCAACTGAGAAGGTTCGGCGATTCCCGTATCAGCCTTTCCGTATCAAAGATCGCGAGTATGTCACCGACTGATTCTTGTACTCGCCCTGCAAGTACCAGATACCTCACCCTATATCGAAGAACAGACGCAGCATCATTCACAGACCAAGAATACGAATTAAAAAGAGAGAACACATCTTCTTCATCCGGATCTAGATCAATATGTATAGCAACTGCCTCTCGCTGAACCAACTCACGCATCAGGTCGAGTTCTGGGGCGATTGATTCATAGATACGCCCGGCTTCTTCCCAGAAATAGCCGCCGGGCTTGGCCAAGCCCATCACCTCAAATGCGTCATAGCCCTTGTAAAAATCTGGAATCTGACCGAGTTTTTCATTCATCCGATCTTTTGCTCGCTCAACCGCATCACCGACCCGTTGATCCTCGGGCACCGAATCCACCCACGCGTTCCATCGAACGACAAACCGTTCGATCGGTTCGTCGGCTTCTGGGCGGGGGGCGGAGGTTGGCACATCGAACGGAGCGATCACAACAAGTTGCTCGGCGGCGTGCTGCGTTGATGAACAACCAACGGCTGCCGCGAGGGCGAGGACACATATTCCACTTATAAACCAGTTTCGATCCATCTGTTGTGTTCTTCCGATTTACAGCTATTAGATTTCATCTTTGAACAACCGCTCGTGTTGTCCGGCGTTATCTTTTTAAGTTTCTGAGCACCATTTGCGATGTTGATTTCTGCAATGCACAAAACCAGTTCAACTTGCTGCCCTCATACCAAGGCGGACGCGAGTGTGGGTACTTCCAGTGTTTGGGGATCTGAATCGCGAACCCGAGGTATTGCGAATCGAGATACAGCCGATACTCGATGAGCATGCTCGGGAAATATTCTAAGTATTCGAGATAATCGACGGTTTCAAATCCGTCGTTGAACTCGAGGTATAACCATTGGCCGTTGATTTCGACCCGGTGTGCCCGCCCGGGTGTATCAGACCATTCCCAACGGATACTGCATTCGCCGAGTTGTCGGCAAATCTCATACCCGTCGGCATTAAAATCTACATCCTTAATATTCCCGCTCATCTGTCTCCTTCATTTATCCTTCATCACTCTCTGATAACTTCGCCACCACGGACAAATCTTCGAGGGTACTCATATCCTGAGTGATGTTGGTGTCGCCAGCCGCGATTGAACGCAGGAGTCTTCGCATGATCTTGCCGGAGCGGGTTTTGGGGAGTGAGCCGGTAAAGCGGATCATGTCGGGCTTGGCGATGGCGCCGATTTCTTTGGCGACATGGGCACGCAGGGCTTGTTTGAGTTCGTCGCTTGCCTCGAACCCGGGCGCGGGTGTGACGAAGGCGGCGATGCCGGTGCCTTTGATTTCGTGAGGCATGCCGACGACYGCMGCCTCRACCACGCTCTCGTGCGARACCAAMGCRCTCTCGACYTCCATCGTGCCCAGGCGATGCCCGGAGACATTGATCACATCATCAGTTCGACCCATGATCCAGAAGTTGCCGATCTCGTCGCGTCGGGTGTTGTCGCCGGCTGCATAATACGGCACGCCGTCTTTGGCGACGGTGGACCAGTAGGTATCGATGTAGCGTTGGCGATCGCCATAGACGCCGCGGAGCATGCCGGGCCAGGGCTTGCGGATCACCATCAACCCGCCGACATTTTCTTTGGCGACATTGCCSKCTTCRTCGCACACRGCTGCGTCGATSCCGAACATCGGRAGCGTGCAACTGCCGGGCTTGGTTGGGGTCGCGCCGGGGAACGGRGTCAGGACATGCCCGCCGGTTTCGGTYTGCCAATAGGTATCGACAATCGGRCASACATTGCGSCCGATYTTTTCRCGATACCACATCCATGCTTCYGGRTTGATCGGCTCGCCRACGGTGCCGAGCACTTGGATYGAATCGAGCTTGCATGATTCTGGATGTTCATTGCCCCACTTCATAAAGGCACGGATCGCGGTCGGTGCGGTGTAGAACTGTGTCACCTTGTGGCGATCGACAATCTGCCAGAAGCGTGCAGCGGTTGGATAGTCTGGGCCGCCCTCGAACATCAAAGTCGGCACACGGTTGGGGAGGATGCCGTAGACGATGTAGGAGTGCCCGGTGATCCAGCCGCAATCGGCGGTGCACCAGAAGGTTTGGTTGGTATCGGGGATGAGGTTGAAAGTGTACTTGGCGGTGGTCGCGGTGAAAATCATGTACCCGGCGGTGGTGTGGATGATGCCCTTTGGTTTGCCGGTCGAGCCGGAGGTGTAGAGCAAGAAGAGCATGTCCTCGGCTTCGAGTTCTTCGCATGGGCAATCGGGCGACGCTTTTTCCATCTCTTCTTTCCAGCACAGATCGAGTTCGCCCCACGAAATATCGTTGTGGCATCGACCCAAGCACAGCACATGCTCGACGGGTTGGTTGCCCTCTTCCTTGAACTGCTCTTTAAGCATCACGATCGCGTCATCGACATTCTGTTTCAGTGGTACGACCTTGCCGCGACGCCATGAGCCATCGCAGGTGATGATCATCTTTGATTTTGCATCGCCCACACGGTCGGCGATTGCTTGGGCACTGAACCCACCGAAGATCACTGAGTGGGGCGCACCGATGCGAGCACAGGCGAGCATCGCGATCGCGAGTTCGGGCACCATGCCCATATAGATGGTGACAATATCGCCCTTGGTGATGCCTTTGGATTTGAGGACATTGGCGAGTTTGGAGACTTCGTTTTGGAGGTCTTTGTAGGTGAGCGTGCGTTGGTCGACTGGTGCGCCCGTATCATCGACCGGCTCGCCTTCCCAGATGATTGCCGGGTCGTCGCCGTGACCTTGTTCAACCTGTCGATCGACACAGTTGTAGCAGACATTTGTTTTGCCGCCATTGAACCATTTGGCGTCGGGGGCGTTCCATTCGAGCACGGTGTCCCACTTTTTGAACCAATGAAAATCTTCCGCGATGTTCGCCCAGAAAGCTTCTGGGTTATCGATGGATTCTTTGTACATCTCGTGGTACTGATCAAGCGAGGAAATCAACCATTTGCTCGCGCCGACATCCGAAGCCGCAGGCGGATTGAAAACGCGGTTTTCTTGAAGGACGGATTCGATTGCGCTGTTTGTATCTTGATCTGACATAGTGAACTCCTCATATTCGCTCAGAGCGATATGAGTCATTGTATGCAAAATCACAGGCGCACGCAATATCCTTTGCGCTGACTGCATTGAATCTTGACGAGAATTATACTTGATTTAGTGAGCCGAGGTTACACGCAGCACTTCTTGGATACTGGTCAAGCCATCAGATGCTTTGTTGATGCCATCGCTTCGCAGCGAACTCATCCCTCGTTCGAGACACAGCCTGCGGAACTCGGACACATTCGGATTCCGTGCGATCACATCACGCAGCGTATCGTCCACCGCGAGCATCTCATAGATACCAACTCGGCCAGAGTACCCGGTATTGCGACACTTATCACAGCCCTGAGGCATCCACATCTCGTTGCTGGGCAAGCCGTTCATTTCCAAGAACTCGGCCATCTCTTCGGATGGGACCTCTTGCGCTTTACAGTGTTGACATAGACGACGAAGCAATCGCTGGGCGAGCACGCCGTTAAGGGCGGCGCCAACAAGGAATGGTTCGAGGCCAATATTCACCAATCGCGTCACCGAACTCGGCGCATCGTTGGTATGCAATGTCGAGAGAACCAAGTGACCAGTGAGCGCGGCCTGCACCGCGGTGTGCGCTGTTTCATGGTCACGAATTTCACCAAGCATGATCACATCAGGGTCCTGACGAAGCAGGGCCTTGAGTGCTTTGGCGAAGGTCATGTCGATCTTGGCGTGGGTTTGGGTCTGGGTGATTCCATCGAGGTGATATTCGATCGGATCTTCAACCGTCGACACATTGAGCTTGGCTTTATCGATGTGTTGGAGTGATGAATAGAGCGTGGTTGTCTTACCAGAACCGGTTGGCCCGGTCACCAGCAAAATACCATGAGGCACAATGATTTGTGATTTCCAGATATCAAGTGTCTTTTCGTCAAAGCCTAAATCTTCAAGCTTCACATTAATCGACTTTGTATCGAGGATACGCATTACGATCTTTTCGCCATATCCAGTAGGCAACGACGACACACGCAAATCAAGCTTTCGCCCTTGCACCACGCATCGGATACGCCCGTCCTGAGGCAGACGCCGCTCGGAAATATCCAAGTCTGCCATGATCTTCAAACGCGATGTAATCGCGGCGGCCATGCCCGGAGGCGGGTTCATTGATTCAAACAAAATGCCATCGATGCGCAATCGCACCTTGATCTTTTTCTCGCCCGGCTCGATGTGAATATCAGACGCGCCTTCTTTGACCGCATTCTGAATAATGTAGTTCACATATCGAATAACAGGCGATTCGCCCGCTTGCGATTCAAGATCGACCGCTTCGGTGCTTTGGGTKGTCGTSACYTCAACATCKGAYTCTTCGACATCKGCKARRATYTCKGAGAGRTYGAYATCRSWYRCTKWWTCKCCGCCGACWAGTTCAAGWGMYGCACGAAYATCGCYYGGMGTSRYGAGCRMSACYTTAATACTCGAYACMCGSARYYKYGWYCGKATYTCATCRATCGTAAACACATCGCTCGGGTTAATCATCCCCACCACCACACGAGAACCTTCGGTTCTCAATGGCAATGCTTGATGAGCATGGCAGAAATCGAGCCCTAGGCGTTGCATAAGCTTGCCATCGAACCCGCCGTCGAGTCCTTTCTCGATATCAACGCGTTCAAACGGAATGCCTGCCCGTTGAGCGATCACAATCTGAACTGCTTCTTCGTCTGCCCCTTGTTCGAAGAGGATTTCGATAAGCTCTCGTCCTGGTGATTGTTTGAGCACACTTTCTGCTGTTGTCAGTTGCTCCGGGGTGATCGCTTCACTCTCAATGAGCATTTCTGAGAGCACTGAATCTACAGTTGCATCACCATTTTCCGGGCTATACACATCGAGCATCGCGTTTTTAATTGGAGACGACGAATCTTTCTTTCGGCGTTGAATAACCGATGGATCTTCGTCAACACTCGAACCATCCTCTTCGCCATAACGCGTCTGGCTCGAAGGCATCGAAGGCAACGGGCTAAATGAGCCCGGACGCTTGTCAAGCGTATGCTGATCCTTCGGCATCGACGAACGACCACGCCTTGGCTGGCGTTTGGTCTCGTTCGAATCCGAGCCGACCCCGAGTTCGCTCAAAATGTCATCAATATCTGRCATCGTACCCCTTCATTCACTCGCTGATTTGTGTTGTTTCGTCCCGCATAGAAAGCTCGAACCGCATCCCGTCGGCTTCGATGATCACGCTCTGACTTCCGATTTCGATCACGGTAAAGAACTCGCCGAGTTGCATACCTGCGCGAACAGGCTTGCCCGAGATACGAGCTGCCGGACGAGACCCACCGATGATTCCTTGGAGTTTAAACCGCATCGCTTCGCCAATAACATCTTCTCGGCGTTGTTCGATAGCGCGTTGTTCTTCGCGCTCGCGCTGGAGCGCAAGCCGATCCTCTTCAGACATCCCCGGATCGATTATCTCAACATGTTCATCAGTCTCGGCCTGTGATCGCGTAAACGGATTGCTCGCGAATGCATCCGTATTCGAGAGATGTACCGAGATTGTACTTTTATCGAGTTCGTTCATCACTGAGCTAAATCGTCTTGCAAAGCTCGCAGAGTTTTCGTCTGCTGCATAATCAATCGAGACCATGCCTTCATCGAGCCCGGCTTTCATACCAACATAGCGCATGCCGTAGATCGCACCCGCGCCGATCGCAAGTACGCACGCGGTAATAACGAGCTGCGTATTCGTCTTTGATTGCTCGGTTGCCGAGATCGCCGACATCGGTGCCTGCTTGAGCGACGGGATCCCCGTGCTATCTGTCTCGGCCATATTGAGAAAAATGCTCTTTGACGCTTCGGTCTGATCAGGCGAGCCAGACGGACCGTTCATTGAATCGTTAAACTCACTCATGGCGTTGCTCCTTGAGCGACCTGCTCGTCAGCCCGGAAATAGATACTCAGCGTGAACTCCGCACTAATCTCCATATCTTCTTCGAGCGAATCCTTGATCACCATATCGACGATCCGGGTGATCCGAGGCAAGCGTTCGATCTCAAGAAGGAACGCATAGAACCCCTCGAATGACCCCTTCGTCGACATCTCCAAAGGCTGCTCGCGGAAACGGGCTGCGGCGACCGGCTTTGCGCTCTTGAGCGTTGGTGATGTGAGCCCCGCTTCAATCGCCAATGCGGAAACCTGGCGGACAATCAGATCCATTTCCTTATTCGATGGCAACAGATCTTCCATCTCATCGATTCGGGCTTTGATAATCTCGTTCGCATTCTTGAGATCTTCATTTCGGCTTGTTTCGATACGCAACAAGGTGAGCATTTCTTTTTTGTGCGCAATCTCGCCTTTGGCCTGTTCGATGTTCTTACTCTGAGGCTGAAAAACCAAAAAGTAACTCACGATCGGTAGCATCAATACCGCTAAAAAAAGTACAAGTTCTCGTGTTCCAAATCGCATAAGTATGATCTCCCTGCAATTATTCTGTATCAGTCCCAGAGCCGGCAATCCCGAAATCTACCGTGCCAATTTCATACTCTTCTGTCCCATCGACCAAACGAGCATCGCTGTTCTCAAGCAACTTCATTGTCACTTTGAACTTGCGATATTGAACTTTGTCGATCGTTGTTTCTTTGATATACTGAAGCTCAACATCACCGAACAATGGCGACGACTTGATCGCAGATAAGAAATCGGCAATCAAATTGTTCTCTTGAGCGATGCCCTCGGCAGAGAGTGTGAACTTGAACTTTGGAGGAAGCACCTTGACTGCTTCTTTCTTACTGTCCTTGCCCTTGCCTACGCTTTTACCTTTGAGCGATCGCGTTTTTTTGGCCGCCTTAGGATCTGGTGCTGGAGCGACAATCTTCACGCGTTCACCTTCGAGGTTCACGGTAGTAAGCGTCAAACCCACAGGGACCGATCGGATAACTTCGCCCAGCAATACCGAGCGTGGAACGCGATCCTTGAGCGCGGTCACGACTTCAGCCCGTTCGATCAGATCAACGCGCTGCTTTTCGAGCGATTGAAGCTGGCTGATCTTTGCTGCTTCTTCTTCATACTCGGCTGCGACAAGTTTTTGCTGCTCATGCACGCGATTCCATCGTTGATGGTTTACAACAAACGCGCCGATCACGCCGGCGAGCACGAGCGTGAAGAGCATCAGCACGAGTATGTTGGCTCGAAGCTGCCCTTTGCCTTTGACATATTCCTGAGGCAAGAAGCTGCCGCCCTGCGTCTGGCTTTCCTTGGGATTACTCATTCATTCGCCTCCAAAGTCAACTTCATTCAATCAAACACTTATCCGTCATCCTGCCGCCCAAGTGAATCTGTTCTCACAAATCCATCGGACACAACGCCGAACCAACAACCCCCGCCCACCCAGGCTGAGGCGTCCGTAGATCAACGCCGCTCGTCGGAACCTTGCCCGAACGAGCAAGACACGCGAGCGGATCGAGCATCTGTGCTTCGAGCTTGAGCGCACGGGCAAGATGCTCGCACATAAGATGATTTCGTGATTGCCCACCCACAAAGATCAATCGCTCGACGCGCGTCGATGGGAACAACGCGCTGTGATAACGCAAGCACATTGAAATCTCATCAACCATGATCTCGAGCGGTTCACTCAGATCAATCTGAGGACCACGCTGAAACTCTTCCGTTGATGATGTTTCATTTTGACTCGTCTCAYCTTCTGATGCGGGTATTGTCGGCATGTTTGGCATGCCGGGCATAGATGCAGACGCGCTAGACGCTCCCACTTTTTCGGGCATAAGCACCATGRGTTCTTCGCGCATCTGCCGAGCTTCCATCGTTGTGCAACGAAGCTGATGACAAATAGTTTCGTCGAAATGGCGAGCGCCGAGTTCGATATTGCGAGCAAACGCCATGTCTTGGCCGTGCATGATCAACACTTTGGTCGACCCGCTGCCAAGATCAAGCACGAGCGTTGGCTTGACCGATCCAACCCCGCCAGGGGTCCCATCACGAAGTTCGACAGCCTTAGCGATCGCATCAAATTCGGTTTGAATCCCAACTGGTTCGAGCTTTGCGTTTTTCAATGACCCCATCAGTCGGCCAACAAACTCGCGTGATGCTGCGAAGCAGATCACCTCGACCTTGCCGTTGACGCTCGCGCCTTTGACAACCCGACATCGAACCAACAACTCGCCCGGCGAGCAACCAAGCTGTTCGCTCAACTGTGCGCCTGCGATCTGTTCAATCGGCACGCCGTCGGCTGGAACAAGTTGGAGATGCTTGCACACCATCTGCCCGCTTGGGATCATGGTCGTGGCGCGGGCTGCATTGATCTTTTCGCCTTTGAGGAACTTGGGCAACGCATCCATCTGGAACAACAGCCGCTTGGCCGCATTATCGAGCAAATCGTCAGGCGTTGGCATGAATGCCGCAGCCACGATCGAACTCGGGTTTGTTCCAGAAATGGACAGCACTTTAATCCCAGACACGCCAAACTCGATCGACAGAGGAATAGCTCCGGGACGCATTGATCCAACAGATGACAATGATGATCCGAGCTTGCCCTTGCCCATCTTTGTACCGAGCTTTCCAAACCTTTGTGTGCGTTTCATCAACTCGATTCCCTTCCCACCCGGCGTCGGTGTAGACGAATCCTCGATCAGCAAACACTGCATCAAGAACTGCCCTTCGAAAGGGGGATCGACCGATCTATAGCTTGGATTAACTCGCTTACAAACACATGCAAATCATGGGGTCGAGCAGGCACAACAGACCGGCCCAACCCGCACACACAGACTAAGTTCTCAACTCTGGGCTGTGATCATCCGTCCGAGAATCTTTTCGAGCTTTTCGAGCGAGCCGTCGAGATCCCACACTTGATTGTTTCGATCGCCGGTCGTGTTCGAGATTACCCGAAGCTCGCCGGTCAACAAACGCTCATCTATCCGGTGCGCAGCCAACGCCACAGCTGCACCCTCCATCGCTTCGGCAATTCCATGCTCGGATTGCTCAGATCGTTCTTGCACAACGCTCGCTGTGCCCTCAGCGAGCGCGTCCGTTCCCGAACACATCGAAACGCATGCGATAGGTCCGATATGATCTGTCAGTTCACCAAGCCAATCAACCACCCGCTGGGGATGCTCGATCCAATCATCTTGTCCATTGAATGGCGCAAAGCCCATCTGCGCACAAGAACTGAACCCGTCGGGTGCCATCACACCTTCATCACTAAAATATGACCGCGATGCGCACACCGCCTGGCCGATCTGCACCTGAGAACTACCCGGCAAAGCCCCAGCGATCCCTACGCTCAGCACACCGATATGGCGAGAAACATCGATCACTCGCGCGACCGCCCCGGCTGCGTTGGACTTCCCAACCCCTGTCCATACCACATCAAACCCGTTCCCACACGAAACACATTGCCAAAGCACAGGGCGTTGGCCAACAAAGCCCATCGCACGAAGCACCGCATCGAGCTCGCGCGGAGCAGCGACAGCGATCAGCCATGTTTGAGCATCTGTATTGTGATCTTGAGCAGGCACAAGCAATGGTAGCCATGAATCGGCCTGTCACTCAGGCAGCACTTTGATCATCATCAATCGTGAGCTTGTTCGTTTCTTCGAGATCAAACGCATATGCCCCGTTGCTCATGCTCTTCTCAATCGCGTACAAATCAAACGAATGCTTGTTCTCTGGATAGAAGTTGAACTCCCGAACATCATGCCCATCTGCTTCGATAATCGAAATCTCATGGTCCTTGCGCAGATCAATCGTCTCTGCATCATCGTCGTCTTCAAAGTGTGATATCTCGGTCACCGTTGGTCGGCATGGGTCGAGCGAGCACCAATCGATCACAGCCCCCTGCATCCCATTGGACAGCAACACCCGAGTCCCCGGCGAATAGGCCGGGCACACAGACATCAACGATCGGAACACGATCGGATCGATCCAAGATTGGTACTTCTCTTGAAGCAAAGTATGCATCGCATATACCGGCGGGCGAGACTTCATCGTCTCCTCAGAGTCCCCGATGGTATACGCCGGATGCACCAGCCGATCGTACAGATCAGCGACAAGCAAGATCCTTGCAAAGATATGTATCCGTGATCCTGCGAGCCCAATGGGTTCGTCCGTGTTCTTTTTTCGCTTTGGGAACCCAGAACCATCGAATCGTTGGTGATGGTGCAGCACAGCAGCTGCTGCTGAAGGCTCGACTTGCCCGCGAAGCATGTGATACCCAATCTGGACATGCTCTTGCCATTGCGGATCTGTTGTATCATGCTCGCGTGTCCACCGATCGAGCACCGATGCCTTAAGCCTAGTCATCCCCACATCGTGAAGCATYSCYGCGNRYRYSYRWGCSTGTGWSWKCSTKYGYSYGNGYGYGWSKRMAGCCGCTTGCGTTCTTTGAGCAGGTAGAACCCCAAGCGAAGCCCCATGAGCATGCTCAAGAATCCAACATTGGCCCCGTGGCGAATCGCGGGCGARCCSGWRTCTGCGATRTCYCCRATRARSACCGCCGCKTCWGGATCATTRATCARCCGASCCATCAGCTTGYTCATCGCCKSYTYRTAYTTCRTAAAGTCCATCCKCGCRTGCRTRYYYTTGCMCGCYWGATCRAACGCKYKSGMAACATCYGAAGCAATCTCGGCMCGYGATGANAWYAMYYTTGGGNGARACAAACTTMGAGATCATYTCCATATTYGGATAYTTGATCCARAGYTCKGGAAGRTGSAGYTCGATCARYCGTTCGATCGTGCTYTGYTCRAGSAYSGCMCCWGWYCGCAGCAAAAGCCKRGCCGAMRCACGCGGGTTATACACCGGCATCGCCAGTTCCATCCCCGGCTTGGCATGTGAAATCGGAACCCGAAGCATCTATTCTCCTCAATAAAGACAGCGCACTCATCATCGGGCGTCGCTGGAGAGGAGTTCATCGGGACTTAGGGACTGGGCATAGAAACCATATCTGGACGCATAAACGAGGCGATGATATAACCAACATAGACCATGACAAACACGATCCCGATCGCCCGACCCATCGCAGGACGGAACGCCACGAGCACCACCAGCGAGATGCTCACGGCCAGCATGGTCCATATATGAACATCAATCGTCGCAGGCATCGCCAATGGATGGATCAACGAGGTGATCCCAAGCACACTGAGCAGATTGAAAATATTGGACCCAACGACATTGCCCACCGCCATATCGGACTCTTTGCTCATCGCGGCCCGAACAGTCGCAGCCAACTCGGGCAAACTTGTCCCAAACGCCACAATCGTCGTTCCTACAATCCCTGCGCTGACATTGGCCCAGGTCGCCAGGTGTGTCGCCCCATAGACCAACCCTTTGGCACCAAGCCCAAGCCCTGCGATCCCGATCAGGATCATCAAGATATCTGCACGCAATGACTTTGGATGCGTTGCAACCTCATCGCCTTCGTGCTCGATATCAATCCGGTGAGCCTTGATGATAAACAAGACATACGCAACAAGCCCACCAACCAAGATCCCGCCTTCGATTCGGGTAATCATGTGATCGATCATCAGCATCGATGCACCAATGGTAATCGCGAGCATGATCGGCAGMTCGATCTTGCGCACCCTGCGATGCACCGCGATAGGCACCATGATCGCGCCCACGCCTAAGATCAACAAAATATTGGCGATGTTTGATCCAACCACATTGCCCACCGCAAGATCGGGCACATTCTGCAACGCAGCACCGATCGAGGCGAAGAGTTCTGGTGCGCTTGTCCCAAACGCAACTACCGTCACGCCGATCGCAAACGGGCTCAGCCCCATCACCCGCGCGAGCTGGGCAGCACCGCGCACAAGCAGATCCGCACCAACAATCAGCACGACCAACCCGACAACAAGGCTCAAAATGGCAAACAGCATGCTCATGGATTCCCCCCCATCGCTTGGGCCATAGGCACAAGCCGAAACCCGCCTTCGACGCGAGGGATCAAGACAACAATGACCCGCTTGGGAATAATCCGCGTCTTGCCCGCTTGTACAATGCGTGATCCATCGCTCATCAGCATCATCTCGCCAAGCGTTTTACCCCTCGGCTTGCTCGGCTCATACGCTTGCGACCCGCGCGATGTTGAACCATCAAACGAAGCTCGCTCATCGCGACCAGTCGGCACTTCCCGATATCCGCCCTGATCATCCCTGCCAGGACCAAACGCCGGGCTCAGCTTGGGCGGAACCTCCTCGCCTTCCAGATCATCATCATCAACAACAATCAGCGAGACAAGCTCGGGCAAATCGTTCCAGTTGGTTTCTGGTGCTTCGCCCAAAATGACCAACGCCTGCGATCCATCAAACATCATCGACATCAACAACTCATCAAACWCCGGGCCATCGTCCTCAATCGTGCGCTCACGGGTCACCCCAAGGTATCCCTCATCACGAAGCCGAGCAGCATAACTCTTCCGATCTTTGGTTTCGATCTGCACACCAAAGTCCAAACGCAACCCCGGGACCACATCAGTACTCGTCAACATCGGCTCAATCCAAGATCGCGCAATCAAACGCGGGCGCCCCTGATCAACCCGCACAGCCCGCTGCCCAACACGAACTGATTCAGTCCGCAAACGCCCAGTACGAATAATCGCTCGCCATTTACCAAACTCGCCGAGCCATTGCACATTGATCGGCTGCACCGGGCGCAACCCATCGAGCAACCCGTCTACCTCATCCACCGGAATCACAACGAGCCGAAATCCCCAATCCGCCCAACGCGCACGGGTCTGTTCATCGATAAGCGCCCCCGCCCGGTCTGCGAGCAAGCGAGCTGCGGTCCAATCTGTATCGTCCACCACCCAAAGACGAACCTCAAGCCCTCGCGTCGATGCCGAATCGATCGGCGAAGGCGCATTGTTCCCCGGCGCAAACTCAATCCCATCAGAAGCATCTGCTCCGCCAGAACTACAGCCGCCGGCGCACAACACAGCAGCGCACAACGCGCTGCTGAGTAATCGAACAGAATAGTTCAAACAAGACTTAGGCATCGGGTGCGTCAAACGAGTTGATCCGGTCAATCAATGCACGCACAAGCCCAAACTTATACCGGGTATGTGTGAACACAATCCGAGGCAACTCAAGATGGTCGCGCTCTTGCGGATACGCTTCGCACTGGACAATCTTGCCCCTCTTGATCAACACCGAGAACTCTTCGTTCAATATCGCGATGTCCTCTTCGCGGAGCTTCTTGTTGATCCGAATGATCAGATCATCACGCACATACCGCGACGAGTGATAGTTCTTGTAGAAGTTGATCACATGGTCGGCTGCATCCTGCGGATCTTTAGCAATGTAGTACAGATGGAAATCTTCTTCGCTGATCCAACCACGCCCCGCGAGCTGCTGGCGGACATACCGATCCCACCCTTCCCAGTATGATCCATTTTCGCCTTCGCGATCACCATCAATAAACACGATCGGCACCATACTCGCCTTGCCGGTCTGGACGAGGGTCAGGGTCTCGAAGGTTTCATCGAGCGTACCGARCCCGCCAGGATAGCACACGACCGCCTCGGCCTGCGAAAGGAAAATCAGCTTGCGGGTGAAGAAGTACCGGAAGTTGATCAGTTTTTCATCGCCGACGATGTACTCGTTCGCGCTGGTTTCAAATGGCAAGTGAATCGCCACGCCGAAGCTCGCTTCGCGCCCTGGACCTTCATGCCCGGCTTTCATGATCCCGTTGCCCGCGCCGGTGATCGACATCCAACCCGCCTCGGCCATCAGCTTCGAGAACTTGACGGCGGACAAATAATCTGGGTGATCCTCAGGCGTGCGGGCCGAGCCAAAGATCGTCACCTTGTGMRSMTYTGGATAYTCACCAAASACGCGRTAGGCRTARCGRAGYTCYTTCATCGYMGCGGTCATMMRCNTGAGTKSGSCRGTRKCKSRYMCAYMSSRKRYMRSYYKYAMASMMKSGSTSMYSARYYYKCYSATSMSMWKTGCGTCGTAGCTTTCCGAAGTACCCGCGACCATGTCGAGAAGTTCGCAGATCCGATCCTGCACCTCACCATCGTCCGCTCGGCGAACCTGCGCCTGCTCTGGCGGGGCTGCGAGTTCATTCTTGGGTTGGGTACTGCTTGGCGGATCGAGTTCTACGCGGTTATGTTCTTTGGCCATTGATTTTYNNTTTCCKSRYSKCSRKYWRYYMRASSRYMWATSYKMKWKKRTTYKYMKKSKSMYKSSTKTKSRRTARRGMYYSYATSKSSMYCRRYGMKSSRKSYCRWMTWWKSGCMGMRAKSCCRWYKSTRAGCATCTCAGCCCGCTCATGAACCGTCCTTTGCCCAATCCCACCCGCTGCCCTTGCTTGATTCCACTGGCAGATGCACCGTATCTTGCCTGCCCCGCTCCGCTCGATTCTGGCTTGCCTGAACCTGTGCTTCAACCTCGCGCAATCGGCGTTGTTGTTCCGAAACCTGATTCCCAAGCATCGCACTAATCACCCGGCGCGTCGATCCAAACTGCTGAGCAGAATATTTCGGATCGCCGAGCGTCCCCGTCACGCGCGTCGTGATCAGCTCGTCGCGGAGCTGCTCGATGAGCTGAGATATAATCGGGATCGGATGCACCGAACGCGAACGGAACCGCAGATCTACCTCTTGCGTGCTCCAGTCCATCGTGCCATACCCAAGAATCTCCACGCGTTTCGATGATGCACTCAACTGCTCGAATGCCATAACCTGTCCATCAATATAAAACGCCGCCTCGACAAAGTCCAAAGGCGACCCGGCAGGCAATGACAAGTTGCTCGCTTCGATGAGCTGAATCAATCCTGGCATCGCCACCACCGACCCGCCCGCGATGCGCACCAGCCCACGCCCAGATCGTCTCGACGGATCACCAATCGGACCCGTCATGGTCAGGTCACCAATCATCGCCCCGCGAGAAAGATCATCGCCCAAGCTCCACACAGACAACACCGAAGTCTCGCCGGGCAAAGGCGGCCCTGCAAGCCCCTCGGGTGGCAGCAACAAATCATTAAACACCGGCGCCGCCCGGACACCAGAAGCATGGAGTTCGAGCCAATAGTGTGCTTCGCCAACCGCATCTGGACGGATCTGTGCGCTCCCTGCGATCTGCCCGCCGTGCATCCCGGCGCGGATCTCTGGGATCAGCACCACGCCCGGATTGTGGGCATCACCAATAATCGTCACTTGTGCATCATGCACACGCATCGAGCCCGCCCGCAGCCTCTGGGCATCGAGAGTAATCTCATATCCAAGCGTGTCGTTCGTGCCATGCACCGCAAACCCAAGGTCTCCAACAATCCCTGTGATCGGCAGCCCAATCACAGCGCTCCCGTTTTTAAGGCTCGCGCTCCCAAAGATATCATATACCGCGTTGTCTTGACCGAGCCCCGAGCCGGTAATCCGCAAGCCTTCAACCTCGACGGGCCCCTCTGCTTTGATCTCCAAACGATCAATCACTGAACCCACCGCACCGGGCATGATCGCCCGCATCGGGCCAGTCAACAAATCGCCCGTTGCATCGATATTCAGATCAAACTCAACCCCTTGATTCGGATTCATTGACCACGCACCATCAATCCCGACGCTTGTCGATCCATTGACAGCTCGAAGCTGATTGACCTTGCCTTTGAAACCTTCAAACAGCAACTCACCGGACACATCATCAAACGCTGCCCGTTCATCACCCATCATCAGCGAGATCGATTTTGGAGAGAGCGAGCCGTTGATCATGGTGGGCACAAGCTTAACCACTTGCCCGCTGTTTTTGCTATTGCCCTTAATTCTGTGTGTCCCGAGCTTGGGCGTGAGTGTTACGCCTAGATCAAACCGCCCGCCCAAGGCATGGGCCTTGAACCATGATTCCTTCTGCGAACTCGAAAACCGATCTATCACATACTGCGTAATCGGCGACTCAAATGTCCCATCATCAAACGCAATCACCAACGCGCTCGGCTTGGTGATTTCAATATATCTCCCCGTCCGCGCCAATGGCAACGAACCATCGAGCGACAGCACGCCCGCGCTCTGCCCATCGGCCTGAATCGAAACCCGGAACCCATCAAACCCAAGTGTCGGCTCACTCGAAAGCACAAACTCCGTCCGCCCCCAAGAGGACCCAACCCGATACCGCGTGTCATGAAAATCAAATCCGAGTTCATCAATCCGATCAACCGTAATCGTCGCGTCAATCGAGCCGCCAACAATCCCCTCAAGCACCGCACCCATCCCCAAAATACCATCAGGCGAATAGATCGACTTCTTCTCCAACAAATCTCGCGCAACCCTCGGCGAGATCACCGCGATCGCATGCTCCAAGGGCATCGCCAAATCAACACCGTCGGCATACGCAGTCGCGTACAACCGAGGACCGGGCAACGCCGGGCCAAAGTCCGTTGGTAACAACCCGCCAACTCTTTGCTCGCCATTGGCACCACGCTCCTTGCTCGGAAGTGTCAACTGTGTCAATATCTCGATCGGTGTCGGCGCCAAAGGCTGTTCCGGCGAAGAGAGCAACCCATCGAGCGACACAATAATCAACTCTTCGGTGATATACACCGTGCCATAGATATCATCGAGCGCGATCGGCTCTGATGCAATCCCATCGCCACCCTTGAGCATCTTGGGACGCGCATTCCCGCTCAGCACCGTCGCCTCAATGTCATACCCAAGACGACCGTCGCCACGCGGGCCAATGATCCCATCGCATTCGAGTATCCCCGACAAGTTGAGCCGATCGAGAATACGCCGCATCGAAATATCATCTGGATCATCGCTCGGCGTGTCGTAGTACCCAGGAATCGCAGCAATCAACGACTGCTCAATCGGGAACTCGCGTGCTGTGATTTCAATAATCGGCTTGGCCTTCTCCTTGGTCAAATCGATCTGAACATCAACCTTCGCCCACCCACCGTGCAGCCCGCGATATTCGCCGCCAGTGAGTGCGACGCGTTTTTCGTTAATCTTGATCTCGACATCTTTGGCAATAATCGGCAACGGGAAATGCTTCGAAACCAACCCCGCCTTAGGTAGCTTGACATGCACATCTGTGGTCCACCGCTTATCGGGCGCCCGCTCAGGATGACGAACCAACTCGACAACCACATTCGCAACCCCACCAAAATCAAACACCGGCGACGCGAGCTGACGATCAATCGCTGCTAGCTCCTGTGCCAACTCGGTGCGTACAACACTCGCTGGCTCATCCTTTAACTCATCGAGCCGATCCCATGCCTGCCTGCGAAGCTGCCCGAGCCCATCGGCATCGCCCTGTGTCAACACCAAACCCTCGCTGAGCAACTTGGCATATTTTTCTTCACTAAACAACGCATCGACAAGCTTGCGTTTGTCATCATCAAGCGCAGCAATCAGATGCTCATCCATCGCCACACCATCGACCTGCAGCACCAACTTCACAACCGATTTTTCACCCAATGGCGCAAACACACCATTGGCAACAAGCGTCGCTCCTGTTGGGCCGGTACCTTTGATATTGCGCACAATCAACTGGTCTGCATCGAACTCGATCACGCCGCTCATATCATAAAACGGATACCGAAACTTCTTATAGATCGCGCTGCCGTTAGAGAGATCAGCCTTGCCAGAAACCTGGATCCCCGCATCTTTCTCGCTCCCACGCGAGATATTGACCACCGCATGCACATCCGCAACGGGGTTCTCAAACCGGTCGAGCTTGGACATGACCTTGGGTGGCAAAAACTTAGCAGGCTTAAAGTGTTCATCGAGCCGAAAGTTGGTCACGAGCGTCGCATCAAACGGGCTGTCCTTCTCAAGACCCTGAAAATCAAGCACAACATCATATTCAAGCTCGTCGATCACCCCTTTGAGATCGGCAACAAGCCCGGTGGTCCCGAACCGAATCTTGCCTCGCGTTTGGCGCATCCGAAGCAGATCGTCCGCATCGACCGAGCCAGACATCGAACCAGAATCATCAAACGGCAGATTCAACGCAACGCCTTCGAGCGTCAGCACAATATCAATCAATCCATCGGGCGAAACATGAAACCGCGTTGGCGCAAGCTCACCAGCAAGCCCGAGTCGTTCATACATCCCACGCGATCGGCTCGGCACAATCTCCGCCGGCCAATCCTCAAGCCGCACGCCATCGAGCACACCATCGATCCCGTTTTCAGAAATCTGCCCAGTCAACCCGAACGAGCCGCGTGCTGTCCCGCTTGAACTCGACAAACTCGCTTCGATCGGTAACGCGATAAAATCAAACGCTGATACGCCGCTGTTTGTTTGCTCGGTCAGTTGCCCTGTAAACGAAAGCTCTTTAAGCACCCGATACGAATCTTGATCATGCTCACCAATCTGCAAGAGACCATTACGGATTTCCATCGCAGGCGTCGCCCCCCCCCCG
>NVSM01000029.1 GCA_002401225.1 bacterium | reverse complement strand
GACCCCTTCCGTCTCACTTTGTTCGACACCWCCCCGCGGGGCGCAGGGAGGGGCAAACCGGGGAGGGGCGAAGATAATAGAGACCCCTTCCGCCTCACTGGGTTTGGCGCCTCCCCGGAGGCCGGGGGAAGGAGAGGAAGATGTTGTTATTCGTTTGTGGTTTCTGTGTTTCGATCGCCGGTGTCTTTGTAGCGGAGTCTGCCGTTGGTGTAGTCTTCTGCGGAGCCTTCGATGGTTGGCTTTGTTCCGTTTTGGTGTTGTGCGTGGAGGTCTTTGAGGTAGGGGACGCACCAGCCGCAGCCTGTGCCTGCGCCGAGGCATTCTGAGATGAGGGATGCGACCTTTGGGTCTTCTCGTGCGAGGTAGTTCTGTATTTTGCCGAGTGAAACGCCAAAGCAGAGACAGACATGATCGTTGGGTTGCATAGTGGGCCTTGTTGATGGGTGTAAAAGCGTGTGGGGGTGGGGGGTGGTTTGGGCTTGGGGCGTGTTTTGATCCTATTGTACACGGACGATTGAAGGAGTTTGCATGGTTGTTCTGTTTACATTGACGGTGTTTTTGTCTGCGGGGTTGTTGTTTTCGATCCAGCCTATGATCGCGAAAACGCTTTTGCCAGCTTTTGGTGGCGGTTCATCTGTGTGGACGACTTGTATGTTGTTCTATCAGACGCTGTTGTTGTTGGGGTATTTGTACGCTCATATTTTGATGACGAAGTTTGGGCGTAAGTCGCAGATGGTGATTCATGCGAGTTTGCTTTTGATCGCGTTAGTTGTGGGCATTGTTTTTGATACGCCTGAAGCGCCGGCGCAGGCTTCGACCTTCCCGGTGCCTTGGTTGATTTTACAGTTGGCGTTGGTTTCGGGTTTGCCTTTCTTTGCGATATCGAGTGCTGGGCCATTGATCCAGGGTTGGTTTGCGCGGACTGGTCATGCGCGTGCGCACGATCCGTATTTTTTGTATGCTGCGAGTAATGCGGGGAGTTTGATTGGGTTGCTCGCGTATCCGATTTTGTTTGAACCGAATCTTGGTTTGATGAATCAGAGGCGTTATTGGTTGACTGGATTTGGTGTGTTTATTGTGCTCGCGATTTATTCTGCGAGCAAGACGCTTAAGCCTAAGGTTGAGACTCCCAAGCAGAAGAAGCGTCGGCTTAAGGAGGAGGCGAGGGGTTCGATGATTTCGGCGAATCCAGAAACCCCTGAGCCTACATTGGATCGCCCAATTACCTGGAAGCGTCGGCTGTACTGGATTTAYCTAGCGTTTATCCCGTCGACGATGTTGTTGGGGGTGACGAGTTATATCACGATGGATGTGGTGTCGCTGCCTTTGTTGTGGGTGCTGCCTTTGGTGTTGTATTTGATTACGATGATCATTGCGTTTGGCTCGAAGGTTGAGCGTGCGGTGAAGGACTTTACTCGCCCGATGGTGATCTTGGTGATTGGTGCGATGATCTTGTTGATGGCGAGCGAGTTGAATRCTGGCGGCACGATGATCATGATTGTTGCGGTCGAGTTGTTGTTGTTGACCGCGATCGGTATTGTGTGTCATGGGCGGTTGGCGATGGATCGGCCTCAGGCATCGCATTTGACGGAGTTCTTTTTGTTGATGTCTGTTGGTGGTGCGTTGGGGGGGTTATTTAATGGGATAATTGCGCCTTTGTTTTTCAATACGAATCTTGAGTATCCGATTGCGCTTGTGTTGTCGGTATCGATTTTGCCTTGGTCGAAAGATCTTATTGGGATGAGTGCTTTGCGCATCAAGCGTATTAAGTTGCTGCGTCGGGTTGGCATTCCGATGTTTGCGATGGTGTATGTGCTTGGTTTAGGCTTTTATGGGCAGGCTATATCAGCATGGATTAATGGGTTGACAGGATTGTCATCTGCGAATTCGCCGGTGGATATGACGATGGTTGCGTTGGTGACCTCGGTGCCATCATTGTTGGTGTATTTGGCATGGAAGGATGGGTTGGCGTGTTCGCTCACGCTGTTATTGCCGATGGCTGCGATTCAGATTAATGAGGCGCGTGATACGAGTGTGATCTATCGAGCGCGGACTTTTTATGGGATTCATGAGGTTATCGAGCGCGAGGAGTGGGACAGTATCAATGAAAAATGGGTGATGACGCACACGATTTTTCACGGGACGACGATGCACGGGATTCAGTATATGGATCCTGAACTTGAGCTTGAGCCTTTGGGGTATTACCACTTTGATGGGCCTTGCGGGATGATCATGCGTTCGGTTCAGCAGATGCGCCCTGATGGGGCTCGGATCGGGATCATGGGGCTTGGTTCTGGTGCGATGTCGGCGCATGGTCGGGCGCAGGACGAGATTGTGTTCTTTGAGATTGACCCTGAGGTTGAAGCGATTGCGAGAAACCCAAGGTTGTTTACATACTTGGCCAAAGCGCCGGCGAAGATTGAGGTTCGGCTTGGGGATGGACGCAAGCTGATTGAAGAATCTGAAGCGATGGGCGAAGCGAAGTTTGATATGCTTCATGCGGATGCTTTTAGTTCTGATTCGATTCCGGTGCATTTGTTGACCGCCGAGGCGATTGAGTTGTATTTCAGGCGCATTACTGATGATGGGATTGTAGTGCTTCATATTTCGAATCGGTTCTTGGATTTGATGCCTTTGGTGTATGAGTTGGCGAAGAGTACAACAGATATTCCGCCATTTATTGCCGATGAGTTTGAGATTCCTGAAGAGGAACAGTTGTACCGTTTTCCTTCTCGCTGGGTCGTGCTTACGCGGAGTGTCGAGACCGGGCAGCGGCTGCTTGACGAGGGGATGGAGTTGTACATCATGGACGATGAGGATCGGATGCGGCTTTGGACGGATGATTATTCGAATATCATGTCGTTGATCAACTGGTTCTAGTTTTATAGAGGAATGTACGGATGACGATACCTTCGAATAGATTGTCGTACCAGACGGCTGGTGAATCGCACGGGCCTGGGCTTGTTGCGACGATTCTTGGTGTGCCTGCCGGGCTGACGATTGATGTAGATGTGATCAACGGCGAGCTGCTGCGCAGGCAAGGCGGGTATGGTCGCGGCGGGCGGATGAAGATCGAGACGGATTCGATCGAGATTTTGACGGGGGTTCGCCATGGGAAGTCGATCGGCGCACCGATTACTTTCTTTGTTAAAAACCGCGATTCTCGTTTGGATGATTTGGAGCGGACGCCTGCGGTGTATCGCCCGCGTCCTGGGCATGCGGATCTTGCCGGGAGTGTAAAGTGGTTGACGACCGATTGTCGCGAGACGCTTGAGCGTGCGAGCGCACGCGAGACGGCTGCACGGGTGGCAGCGAGTTGTGTCGGGCGGTTGATGCTCAAAGAGATCTTTGGGGTTGAAGTGTTTGGGTTTGTGCGTTCGATTCTTGATGCACGAACAGCCGTTGAAGTTGGGTTTGAAAACTTGTCCGCGTTGATTGCGTTACGAAATGATTCGGATACCTACACGCTTGATCAAGCAACAACCGAAAAGCAGTGTGGGATTATTCGTCAGGCCAAGATCGATAAAGATACGGTTGGCGGCGATGTTGAGTGCCATGTGTTTGGGTGTCCTCCCGGCATTGGGAGTTCGATGAACTGGTATGACAAGCTCGATGCGCGGATCGCGTATGCGGTGATGGGAATTCAGGCGTTCAAGGCGGTGCAGATTGGGCTTGGGGCCGAGTGTTCAAAGCGGGTTGGGTCGATGGTGCATGATCCGATCGAGTATGATGTTTCGAAGATCGATGAGCCTTCGCTTGGGTTTGTGCGACCAAGCAACAACGCCGGCGGGACCGAGGGCGGGATGACCAACGGCCAACCGATTGTTGTGACGGGAACAATGAAACCGATCTCGACTCTTTTGCGTGGGTTGCCTTCGGTTGATTTGAATACGAAGCAGGCGCAGGAATCTCAGTATGAACGATCTGATGTGTGTGCGGTGTCGGCTGCGAGTGTGGTGATGGAGAATGTSGTTGCGWTKGAAGTSGCSARCGCATTCMTSGARAAGTTYGGYGGCGAYWSKGTRATYGAGACCCGWGSMAACTACGAAWMSTTYYTMGATRTCGCSCGSACRYTGCCKMTKGATGGGGANKATYCCCCYSRAKTSGSGACGGTATAAGCCCTCGTTTGATCATCGTGTAGTGTTGTATTTTGTGTTTCTCATGGAGAAACGATTGGTTACCCGATAATGGGTTAATCGGGCGAGCCCGATTCTGTTCCCCTTGTATGTTGATTTGTGCCTCGCGCTCGTGGGGACTTACTCGTCGGCATGCTTGGTTTATAGAACGCTCTCTCTCCGAGCAACGCTTCGCGTGCTTTGATTCCCTCTCAAAGCAATGCGACTATGAGCGATTGCTCCTCTTCAGCCCTCTCCTATCCCTCTGGGAGAGGGCTTTGTTGTGCGCGGGCGTGATTGAAGATTGCAGTTCGCTTATGCGTTGATGCGGCTATGTAAACCGGCGCGGATCGATTCCCATTGTGATGGGATGATCGAGTAGACGGCGGAGTCGCGGTAGTAGCCGTCGGGCATGATGATGTGGTTGCGGAGTGTGCCTTCAAAGGTTGCGCCGAGTTTCGATATCGCAGCTTTGGAATGTTCGTTTCGGCTATCAGTTGAGAGGACCACACGGATCGCGCCGAGTTGTTCGATGGCATGCCCGAGCATGAGCAGCTTCATCGATGGATTGATCTTGGTGCCTCGGGCTGATTTGGTGATCCAGGTGGAGCCGATTTCTAAGCCGTAGTGATCGGGCATGATGTTGAGATAGCTCGATGAGCCGATGGCTTTGTTTGTTGCGTTGTCGATGATGGCGAAGGTAACGGTGTTGGGCCGCTTGATCTGGAACTCGATGTATCGGCGGACCTGGTTGGTCGTGATGACCGATGATCGCATGGGCATGTATTTGAAGACATCGGCGTCGATCGCGTTGACGATGTCGGCGGTGTGCTTGAGTGCGATGGGTTCGAGGATCACGATCTCGTTGGAGAGCGTTGTGGGAATGCACTTCATGGGTTCGAGTCGGTTCATGGAGTGATTGTATAGATCACGATGAACACAATCTCAATGCAGCACGCGGAAGACTTCGGCTTCGTCGGTGAGGCCTTGTTTGACTTTTTCGAGGGCGTCGATTTTCATCGGTTCGAACCCGGTGTTGACGGCGGCTTCGTAGAGGGTGACGCCGTCGGCGCGTTGGGCGGTGAGTTGACGGAGTTCGTCGTTCATGAGCATGAGTTCATGGATCGCCAATCGCCCTTTGTATCCAGACCCAAAGCAGGTCTCGCAGGATTTGCCTTCGTGTGTTCCGGTGCCGTTGCAGGTGGTGCATAGGCGGCGCATCAGGCGTTGGGCGAGGACGCCGACGAGTGAGCTGGTGACGAGGTATGGTTCGACGCCGATGTCAAGCAAGCGGGGGATCGCGCTGGGTGCATCGTTGGTGTGAAGGGTGGCGAGTACAAAGTGACCGGTGAGTGATGCTTGGATGGCGAGTTGTGCGGTTTCTGAATCGCGGATTTCGCCGACGAGGATGACATCTGGGTCTTGACGCAGCAGTGAGCGCAAGCCGGTGGCGAAGGTGACGCCTCGTTTGATGTTCACCTGCATTTGGGCGATGCCGTCGAGGTGGTATTCGACGGGGTCTTCGATAGTCATGACATTGCGTGATGCGCGATCGATGCGTCCGAGCGCGGCGTAGAGGGTTGTGGTTTTACCCGATCCGGTTGGTCCGGTGACGAGCAGGATGCCGTTGGGGCGTTCGACGCAATCCATGAGTTTGGTCTGGAGTTTTTTGGACATACCGACGGCGTCGAGGTCGAGTTCGGTTTGTGACTGATCGAGCAGACGCAGGACGATTCGTTCGCCGAAGATTGTGGGGATGACGCTCATGCGGATATCGATTTTTTTCTGTCCGATGCGTACGGTGGTTTGGCCATCTTGCGGCGAGTGGCGATTGGCGATGTCGAGTTCGGTCATGACCTTGAGGCGCGATGAGATTGCTGAGGCGAGCGAGATCGGGGGGGAGAATGCGTCGACGAGCATGCCGTCGATTCGTAGGCGGATCGAGAGGCGTTCTTCCATCGGGTGGACATGGACATCTGATGCGCCTCGGCGGAGTGCTTCAAAGAGGATCATGTTGACGAGGCGGATGACGGGTGTTTGGCGTGCTTGTGCGAGCAGGTCGTTGGACTTACCGATCGCGCCGGCTGCTTTTTCGATGGCGTCTTGGTCGAGTGGGATGTCTTCGACGATTTCGGTGACGAGATCGCCGCGTTGTTCGTAGCCGCGATTGATGAGGCTTGCGACAGCGGCGCGTGGGACAAGGACGACGGTGATTGGTGCGTCGAGTGTGTCTTCGAGCATGGTGAGGATGCTCGGCTGGAGTGGTCGGCTTGTGGCGATGACGAACGCACCGTTGCTGTGTTCGTAGCAGCCAACGCTTGCAGCCCGCGCATCATTTTGGTCGACGAGTTCGTAGAAGCGAGAGGAAGATTCGTTGAGCTTTGGTTCTGCGAGAAATGCGAGCCCGGTGCGTTGGGCGAGGAGCTTGAGTGCGCTCGCTTCATCCATCGCGAGTGTTTGGAGCATGACATCCCAAGGCTCGTCGTCGGAGCCTTCGATGGCGGCGAATGCGCGGAGTTGGTCTCCTGAGATGCGGAGATCGCCAAAGGCGCGTGCAGCGTCGTTCCAACGATCGACCACGACGATTGCAGCGTCTTGATCGCGGGTTGGTTTCCGATCAGGATTTCTTTTGATGAGTCCGTTCATTTTGGCCATTACTTATTCGCCGTCCTTTGCATCGGTGAGTTCGATGTARGCCGGTTCGAGTTGTGGGAAGGTGCTTTTTGTTTGGTTACTCGGAGCTGCGGGCAATGCGCTTGTTTGCTTTGGATCGGTGCTCATAATGAGTGCCGGTTCGAGCGTTGGCATGTCCATGTCGATCTCCATCTCGCCTTGCGGGCCTTTGGTGAAGAGTTTGAGATCGTTGAAGTTTGGGTCGCGCATGATACGAGGCGTGAGGAAGACATAGAGCTTTGATTTGTTTTTGATCTTGCTTGTTCGTTTGAACAACTCGCCCAAGATGGGGATGTCGCCGAGCAGTGGCACTTTGATCACAGTGTTTCGTGAATCTTCGACGGTGATGCCGCCGAGGACGATGGTTGCATCTGATGGGACAGTGACGGAGCCTGTGAGTGTGTTGCGATCTCGTGGTGGTGGCGAGCCGCCGGTGCCGGTGGCTGCGGTAAAGTTGGAAAGTTCGATGCTGTATTCGAGTCGGATGAATCCGCCTTCAGAGATCGAAGGCGTGACGGTGAGTGTCGTGCCTGCTTCTTCGAACCCGCCAAAGGATGAGACGGAATCGCCGTTGCTTGGTGTGACGATATCGAATGGTTGTTCGGAGACGGAGACGATTGTTGATTCGACATTGTCGTTGACGAGAAGTTGAGGCGTCGAGAGGATTCGGACATTTGAATCGGTCTGCGAAGCGTTGACAATCAGCGGGAGGTATTCGGACATGATGATGGCTTGGGTGAGCCCGCCGAGCCCGGTGCCGACGATCTTTGGATCTTGAAAGAGCGTGCCCGAGGATGAAAGCCCGAAGCTGGTGCCTGCGGAGTATTGCCCGGCGTTGATCTGGGTCTCGAATGCGAGTGTGAAATCTTCGTTGTCGGCGATTGAAACGATGATCGCTTGGATGTAGACCTGCGAGCGTTGTTTATCGAGGCGGACGATGAGTGCTTTGAGATCTTCTTGTTGTTTGATCGGTGCTTTGATGATGATCTGRTTTGAGAACTCRTCKGSGATSACSGTGATCTTGTTTGGATCAAAGTCGCCGCCGGCTTCGCCTTCGGCTCCGAAGATAAAGGCGCCGTTGAACGCTCGGTTTGTCGCTCTGCCTGTTGAACCTGGAAGCAGTGCCGAGTTGCCAGTTTGTGCTTCGCCGGTGATGATGC
Organism: bacterium; assembly: GCA_002401225.1. Classification (GTDB taxonomy): domain Bacteria; phylum Planctomycetota; class Phycisphaerae; order Phycisphaerales; family UBA1924; genus UBA1924. The sequence goes on along the minus strand of NVSM01000029.1, from coordinate 26,021 downwards.
CGTTGAGCAGGTCGGCGATGGTGAGCGCGTCGGTGTGGTTGAGGACATACTCGCGGATGACAACGCGGTCGTCTTCGGTTTTGAGTTCTTCGAGGAGTGCGGCGAGCTGTGCTTGTTGGTCGTCGGTGCCGTAGTAGATAATGCTTCCTTGCTCTGGGTTAACGAGCATGACCGGGCCGCCTTGTGCGGTTTGGGAAGACGATTGTCCGAACTGCTGGGCTTGGCCACCGAAGTTTGAGAACTGGTTTTGTTGTGTCGTAGCTTCGATTTCAATGACTTCGCCGAGCCCGCGTCGTTTGGCGATGTTGGCGATTTGGGTCGCACTTGAGCCAGCGAAGTAGTTGCGAGGCTCAAGGGTGTTTGKGACATCGATCACAGCGAGCACCTTGCGGACGCGGGCGATTTCGTCTTCGATGCCTTTGAAGATCAGTGCGTTGCCTTGGGGATCGACGGTGAGCCGATCGGCAAGGTTCGAGAGCGAGCTGCCGGTGGATGGAATGCCCGCAGCGGCTTGGATGTTTCTATTCTGTGGTTGGGAGATCGTGTTGGTGCGGGAGCTTGAGCCGCCGATGAGTGAGCGTACGCGATCGAGTGCGATCGGTGCGGCAAGGTGATCGAGTTCGAAGCGGATGTATTGTTGGACGCTGTCGAGGCGGAGGAGTTCGGTAACCATCGCTTCGACCCTGCGGATATCGCGAGGCGGGGCGTTGACGATCAGCACACCGAGTTCATCAACCGCTTGAATCGCAGCAGTTTTTCCGGTTGGTGTACCAAGCGAAGCGGTGAGTGCGTTGATCAAGAGTGAGGGCTTGATGTTTGGTGTGGGGATGATGAGCGTGGAGGCGCGGTCGGTGCCGAAGGAGTATTGGAGGTCTGCTATGGGTTCGACGATATAGAAGCCCGAGTCTTGTTCGAAGACGATGGTGAAGTTGTAGAGTTCGAGCATGGCATCGAGGAAGTCGATGAGTTTGCTCTTTGCGATTCTTTGGGGCGCGTTGAAGACGATCTCGCCGGTGGGTGTGCCTTTGACAACGATACTGATGTTGAGTGATGATCCGACATAGTCGATCAGGGTGGTGAGTTCGATTGGTTCTGTGAAGACGCCGAAGGATATTGTGGGCTCTGGGATGGCGGGCTTGGTCTCTGGCGTTTTTTCAGGTGCAGAGGCTGGCTCGAGTTGTTGCGCCAAGGTCGTCGTTGAGGTGGATACAAGAAGCCCGATAGCTGCCAATCCGACCATGCCCAGAAGGTACTTTGGGGTGGATTGGAAGCTGGTGTTTGTTGATCGCTGGTGGTTGTGAAGGTAGTTGTGAAGCATCCGCATTTCTCCTGATCCTCGCGCAACAGTGTGCGGTCGGTATATCGTATAAATCTTCTATCGCGGGTTGTGTCCGCGTTGGGTCTTTTATGGCCGACGGATCGGCTGTATACAGTAGGCAATCGGCCCCAATAGAGGGGTTATCTCTTCAATCGGAGTATGTTGATGCGCATCGTGAGTTTGATCCCATCTGGCACCGAAATCGTTGCAATTTTGGGTGCTGAATCGATGCTGGTGGGTCGGTCGCACGAGTGCGATTTTCCGGCAGGGGTGTTGGGTGTTCCAGCATTGACTTCGCAGAAGACGCATTTTGATCCAGGTTCGGGCGTTGGAGCCAAGGCGATTGATGCGCAGGTTGCTGAATCTATAAAGACGGGCGAATCGCTCTATCAGATTGATGTGCAAGAGCTTATGCGTCTTGAGCCGGATGTAATTATCACCCAAGACCTGTGTTCGGTGTGTTCGATTGATCTCGATGCGGTGATGCAGGCGGTCGAAACGATGGCCAAAGCGACGGGTAAGAAGCCTGTGGTGCTTTCGCTTGATCCCAAAACGGTTGAAGATATCTTGGACGATATCTATCGGGTCGGAAAAGTGATCGGGTTGGATGATCGGGCGATGCATGTGGTGGTGGGGCTCCGTCAGCGGATGGATCGGGCTGAGGAACATATTAATCCTTATGACGATGGGCCGGTGTGTGGGTTCATGGAATGGACGGATCCGATTTATGTCGCGGGGCATTGGACGGTGCAGATCATTGGACGAGCGGGGGCTCGTCATCCGCTCAATGAGGTGGTCGCCAAGCCAGGGTCTGGCGCAGCGGTCGGGCCTCAGCAGGCTGAACGCATCGCGGGGCATTCGATTGCGGTTCCTTCAGAACTCTTTTGTGCGACCAAGCCTAAGTATCTGGTTATTGCCCCTTGCGGGCTGAACCTAGAGCAAGCGATCGCGGAGGCGAATCGGTTGTATGAGGAGGAGTCTTGGTTTCGTGGGTTGCCTGCGGTGATCGATGGGAAGGTCGCGGTGGTTGATGGAAACCAGATGTTTAATCGGCCCGGGCCACGGGTGGTTGATGCGCTTGAGTTTATGGTTGGGTGGCTTAATGGATGTGAGCATTTGATCCCCGCAGATTTCCCGTGGACACGCTGGTCGCCTGCAAGCACGAAATAAGAATCAAAACGCAAACGGGCGAACCAAATGGCTCGCCCGTTGAGTACACGATGGTGGGTCGTGTGGTTTAGTTGATTTTGTGTTCGAAGATCATTGAAGCACCTTCGAATGAGAAGGCGTCGATTGGTAGGCATGGTGGCTTGGGGGAGACTGTTTGGCGAGTGGGTGGAGAAGCGATTGGGGATTCGAGAGCTGGGGTGACCGCAGCTTCGATCATCGCTTGCGTGATGGCCATTTCTTCGATAGAAGCGACTTCCGATTCTAAGAAAGGCTCGTGCGTACGCTGGTCAACTGGTTGAATAGATGGTGGCATTGGTGTCGGGGTTGGTTCTGCAACAGTTGCTACTGGTGTTTGGATATCGGGTTGGGTTCCAAAGTTCATTTGTCCTGCGCCCGGCAGGGTGCTGCCGAGGGATTCGGCCCGTTGGATGAGTGCGCCCAGCCACACGCCCGCTTGCTCGACGCGCGTCGAGAGTTTGTGGAGCGAACCATCAAGCAAAGCTTGGAGCTGCCCAGATTCGTTGGTCATGCGCTGGGAGACATCGTTGGCGACCGTGGTTGAGGCTTGGATGGTTTGGCGAAGTGCTTGCTGCTCGATTTGGAGATGGGTGAGTTTGGTGGAAGCGATTTCGAGATTGGATTCGAGATCTGGGCCGAGCTTTGCGATTTTGTCCGCAGCTTGGCTCATCGGCCCAACGATTTTGTCCTTGCGTTCTTCGAGTACATCGAGGTCTTGGGCCGCGTCGACGAGCCAGACGCCGAAGACTGCTTTGACGCCTTCTGCTTGCGATTGCAGGTCTTCTTGCTGGCGATAGACGCGATCGAGCGAGGCGAGTTGGGTCTCGCCGCGTTCGACGAGCTGTTCGATTCGGGCGAGCGGTGAGTCTTCAAAGACCGGGTTTTCTGGATCGATCCCGAGTGTGCGCATCGCTTGTTGGGAGGCTTCGAGGAGAGGCTCGATCGAGTTGTTGAGTTCGACGATTCGTGCATCGGTCTGGGCGGAGGCCTCGTCGATTTTGGTCGTAAGGCTTTCGCCCGCTTCGTGCGCTCGTGCGAGGACCTGGTCGATCGCGGTGTTTAAGCCTTTGGTGACGGTGTCGGTGCGATCGAGAATTTGGATGAGTGTGCTTGATGTTTCGTTGCGGGTGTTCTCGATGCGTGCGTCGAGTTCGGCGAGCTGCCCTTCGATGCGGGCAGTGAGTTCGGTGAGTTTGATAGCGTGACCATCGCTCAGGGCAACCGCTTGGCGTGCTTTCGCGTCGGCAACTTCGACGCGGGCTTGGGCGTCGGCGACGATCGTATCGATTTTGCGATAGGCGTCGGTGAGCTTCTCCTTGATGAGCCTATCGATTTGATCGGCGAAGGCGTCCGAGTTTGGTTGGACGGTTTGGATTTTTTCAAGCAGAAGATCGGTGCGCGAGGCACGCTCGTCGATCATCTTGATCATCCGAAGCCCGGCTTGCATGCGTTTGTTGATCGCTTCGCTGGTGACATCGCAGCGTTTGATCATGGCATGGGCATCGGTCGAAAAATCTTCAAGCGTGCGCCCTTGCGAGCTTGCTTGGGTGATGATGGATTTGAGCATCTCGGAATAGCGCGTGAATGCGCCGGCATCGAGGACCCTTGGCGAGAGGAAGACATCTTCGGTGTTGGCGAGGTTGCTCGCCAGTGGGCGAGGCTCGACAATCGAGGCTTGGCCTTGGAGTGTTGGGGCTTGGAGAGAGGGGTTGGTCTGAGGTGGTGTATTGAAATTCGCGGCACTCATCGAGTCACTCCTTGAGGCGGGCATCGGTGTTCAGAATCGGGCATTGCATACGCATTGCGCAATCTGGGCATAGATGACCCATTGAGGTCTCAATAACTTCGGCTCGATCGCCTCTGTTCCTCAAAAAACAGCGTGTAAATATGATCCAAAACCCTATCGAGCCACGCAGTTTACGCAGATTCATTGGCGAGATGCGTACACTGACCCCAATGGCACAGCGAGCAGAACATACCGACCTTACCGATGCGTCCCGAGGCAAGCGGCTTCAACGAGTTATGGCCGACGCGGGGGTTGGGTCGAGGCGCGCTTGCGAAGCGATGATCGAGGACGGCGAGGTGGAGGTCAACTCCAAACTCGTCACCAAACTCCCGGCATGGGTCGATCCTGAAGAGGATCATATTGTGGTCGCGGGGCGTCCGTTGCCCAAGGCGGATCGCAAGCTGTACATCATGCTCAACAAGCCGATCAATACGCTTTCGACGAATAAAGATGAGCCTGGATCGCATCGGCGGACGGTGACTGAACTGGTGAATCACCCCGCAGCTGCTCGACTTTTTCCGGTTGGTCGCTTGGACTACGACACCGTTGGGTTGATTATTCTGACCAACGATGGCGAACTCGCCAACAAGCTGACACACCCCAGATATGGGGTGCCCAAGACCTATCGCGTGACAGTGAAGGGCGAGCTTGATGAGCAAGCGATCAAAGAACTCGAACGCGGGATCTATCTCGCCCAGCGCAAAGCCGGGCAGACCGATGGCGTTGCCAAGACCGCTCATGTTGAGATTGAACTGGTCGCTCGGGATCGAGACCGGACAGTGGTGTCGTTGACACTCCGCGAAGGGCGAAATCGTCAGGTTCGACGGATGTTGGCTGCGGTTGGCTATCCGGTTCGTAAGCTCGAACGCACAGGAATGGGCCCGGTTCGGCTCAAAGGGCTGCCTCGGGGTGGTTGGCGTGAGTTGACCCGCGATGAARTCCGCAATTTACGCAAATCTGCTGCGGTTTCACACAATGAGGATCGCAAACTCAATCAATCGAGTCGACCACCGACGAACGGTGGCGGTGGTGGTGGAGGCGATTCTGGCGGATCTCGTCGGATTCGCAAGCGGAATAGGCCGAAGAAGGCTCCGTACATGAGCCCGAGTGCGGGTCAAGATGTGAATATTCGGAATCGGACGATCAAGAATGCCATCAACCGTGCTGGCAACGAGAAGGGCTTTGTGCCCAAGCCGATTATTGAGCCTGATGAGTCTGGCGAGTAGATTCGGCAGATTTGATCAGAACACCATGAGAACCAATCGCGCGTGAGCATTCCCAAGACCAACTTGCCATCTGTTCATGAGACCCGCGACGAAGCGAAGCGGATTTGGACCGTGACGAAGATGGGTGTGCTTGGGCTGTATCGCTCGCAGCTGCCTCGGATGGCAGCCGCGTTGGCGTATCGCACGATCTTTTCGATTATCCCGGTGATGGCGATCGGGCTTTTGATCTTCGGGTCGATTGTTTCTGATGATCAAGTCGAGTCGGGCGTTCGGCGGGTGCTGACCTTTGCGGGGATCTCGCAAATTTCGAGTGTTGAACAAGCCGTGCCCAATGATGGTGAGCTTGAGTCGGGTGAGGTACTCCCCGAGTTGATTCATGAGCCGATCGAAGGCGATGAAGAGGCTGCCGAGGCGTTGTCACAGACGGACATCTTTGCCGATGCGGATATCGAGCAGGTGATTACCGATCTGATTACGCGTGTGAACGATTCGATCCGCAATGTGCCTACGGGCTGGATCGCGTTGACTTCTGGCTTGGTGCTTTTGTATGCAGCGATGTCGATGCTTATTGAGATCGAAAAATCGTTTAATCAGATATGTAGCGCACCGTCCGGCCGAAGTTTGCTCCGGCGATTTATGCTGTATTGGACTATTTTAACCGCGGGCTCGCTCATGCTGGCTGCGACTTTTTTGGCGGGCGATGCGTTTACTGGGTGGGTGATCTCGGTCGCTGGGCAAGACTCGATGGTCGGGGCGATCATGGCTGGGTATGGGGTGTCGGTGTTGATCTCGACCTTCCTTTTGCTTGGTGCGTATCTGACGATTCCGAACACAAGGATCAACTTTCGATCGTCGCTTGCGGGCGCATTCTTCGCGGCGATATTGTGGGAGCTAGGCAAGCTTGGGTTTACAACTTATCTGGCGTATTCGACGGGGTATGCGAAGTTCTACGGTTCGGTCGCGATCTTGCCTTTGTTTATGATGTGGATTTATCTGACCTGGTTGATTGTGTTGTTTGGGATGCAGGCGTCGTATACCTTGCAAAACTTCACTCGGCTCGTCGAGGTGAATCTGCGTGATCTGGCGGATGGGTCGTCGCGTTCGCTGGCGTTTATTGATCCGTTGGTGGTGCTTGCGATCGCTAAAGAGGTGGGCGTTGGATTCGCCAAAGGAACCCCGAGTACAGCCGAGTCGATCGCCCAGGTGACCAAGCTCGATCCGACGCAGGCGACCACGGTGCTCGATGCGTTGACCGAGGCGGATATTGTCAACCGAATATACAACGGCGACGAGTTCGAGGGATGGACGCCTTCGCGCCCGGCGGACAAGATCGGGCTTGAGGAGATTCTGGCTGCTGGTCATCGGATCGACGGGTTCCGAGTCTCAGGAGCGGGGGATCTGCTTCCAGTTGCGATTCGCGAAGCAGCAGCGGGGGCATGCAAGGGKRMGAYSAWRGMGGMWSYRGSSGRKRWYKSYSMMSRRRYSKMKWWRGCGRAYAWMRYCGWSAAACCRGMKMARMCWSYKMWWYCGSMYWCRAARYCMAAWYMSRRKTGATMRRSSSYGKYKKYGTGMYWKAAACMSWGTKTGCGCCTAYRCTTCCCGCCCAAATGAACTATATCCAACTTACCGAATTCTCTATTTATCTCCACCAACGCCCCGGCGAGCTCGCCGGGCTGCTTGATGCCGCGATGGCGGGTGGGGTTGAAATTATCTCGATCTCGACGACCGAACACCTCGATCGCGGGTGCGTTCGGCTTTTAGGGCATCCCGAAGCAGCGTTGCGTCAGGTGTGTGAATCGATGGTCGATGCGGGCGTTGGTCCGGTTGTCGAGGCACCTGTCGTGGGGATCTCGGTTGAGGACCGTCCGGGTGTTGTGCGCGATCTTGCGGTCTTGATGACGGACAATCGGATTAATGTCCGGTATTGCTACTTTGTGCCAGCATCGAAGGTGAGCGAGCGGACGATGTGTGTGTTCCGGTTTGATGAGCATGAATCGGCGATCGAGTTGATCGAGAGCACGGATTGGCCTACGGATTCGATCGAGGCGGATGAATCTGCTGCTTGATTGGTTTGCATATTCATCGCATTGCGTGTTTGCATCGTATATACTGGTCTTGTGAATCGGCAGCTGTGCCGGAATCATTTGAGTCGCTGATTTGGAGCGTATTTCATGGGTATCGAAGGCGCCATCACAACAGATAATGTTCTCACAACCCAGCTCAAGCGGGTGGTGAACTGGTCGCGTCGATCGAGCCTATGGCCGATGCCTTTTGCGACGGCTTGCTGTGGGATCGAACTGATGTCCACGGCATCATCCCGCTATGACCTTGCCCGGTTTGGAGCCGAGGTTATGCGGTTCTCGCCTCGCCAGGCGGATCTGATGATCGTGGCTGGTCGTGTGAGTGTGAAGATGCTCCCGGTGCTTCAGCGGATCTATGAGCAGATGCCTGAACCCAAATGGGTGATCTCGATGGGGGCATGTGCCTCGACGGGTGGGGTGTTTGACTCGTATGCAACTGTGCAGGGTGTGGATCAGTTCATTCCTGTGGATGTGTATGTGCCAGGGTGTCCGCCAAGACCTGAGATGTTGATCGAGGGCGTGATGGCGATCCAAAGGCATATCGATGAGGAGGGGATGCCTCCGACGGACGGCAATGGCCGACGGGTGCCTTTGGGTATTTCGATTTCACCCAGCCACTCGGTGAAGCCTCAACCTGTTCAGCTTGGGTCGAACTAAACTGGTATTGCCAATAGGAATAGATGATATTGACGCCTGCGATTGTGGGCGTTTTTTATTTGGCAGTGATGATGGAGGGGCGTAAAAAAACCCTCCAGATTTCTCTGGAGGGTTTTGATTGTGCTTTGGATCAACGGCCATCACAAGTGATGTCGTTGGTCTTTAGTACATCGAAGTCGGATTAGCGACGACGACGACCAGCAACGAGGCCACCGAGTCCGAGGACTGCGAGTGCGCTTGGAGCAGGTGTGTAGGTGAGGGTGATGGTTGAGCCAGCTTCGTAGAAGCTGTCAATTGCTGCGGTGTTGTCGTTCCACTCTGTTTCGTAGAACTCGATGTCGAGCATGCCGTCAGCACCGAGAACGATGGCTGAAGCCTGTGAACCAGCGAAGTTCGCGTTGGTTACTGCTGCTGCAACACCGAAGCCTGCGAATACTTCTTCGCTGTTGCCGAAGAAGCCCATTGTGTTTTCTTCAGCCCAGCTGATGCCAGCTGTGGTCATGTTAACATCCCAAGCGATGTTGGTGATTGATGCGTTAGCAGCAACGAATACATTCATGATGGTGTTGAGTGCGTCGCCAGCAAATTCCCAGCTCTCAACGCCTGAAACGTCGATTACGAGGGTGTCTGCGTGTGCGAGGCCAGCTGATGCTGCGATAGCTACGAGTGCGATTGTCTTCTTCATTTTAATTCTCTCTTTCTAAAAGAACATTTCCTGCCAACGCTCCGCACGCTGGCATACAAAAACCATTTTTGAGACTTGATCGATTCAGTCAAACTGACGGGATCGATTGGCGAGAGGGTTGGTGGGCAAAGATACTCTTTGTACAGTCCCTCTCGTCGATAGTGAAAAATCACCACAAGCTTCAAGCGTAGGATACAGGTTTCAATCAGATTGTCAATACGGATAATCAAAGAATTGTCGTAATTGTCTCGGAATTAGAGAACTTGTGTCTGGTCAACAAGATTGATAGGTAGGTATGTGAACATAGGTAGTTTGATGTTGGATTGGACGGTGTGGTGTAGTGAGAAAGAAAAACCCCTCGGAGTTGAATCCGAGGGGTCTTTATATTTTTTACTTCATCGATCCTGATCGGCAAACAGTGCCGGTTGATTGGGTCAGGACAGGGTCGAATCCGTGAGTGTCAGTATCGGGGTCGGATTAGCGACGACGACGACCAGCAACGAGGCCACCGAGTCCGAGGACTGCGAGTGAACCTGGAGTTGGAACGATGTTGTTACCGTAGATGGTAACTGATGAGTTTGCTTCGAAGAAGTTGTCACCGGAGCCGCCGTTGTCGACGAATGATTCGAGGAACTCGATGTCGAGGATGCCGTCAGCGGACATTACGATGTTTGGAACGCCAGCATCAGTAAGGTCAACGATACCCATTGAGTCATAGTTCTGGTTTGAAACTGGAGCACCGTCACCTGAAACGGTCAAGTTGATCTGGCCTTCGAAAAGCATAACTGCTTCTGAACCCCAGCTTGCGCCGATCGATGTGAGGTTTACATTCCATGAGATGCCAGTGATGACTGAGCCTACACCAGTGAATACTGAGAGGATCTGGTTGAGTGGTGAACCAGCAGCGTCGTTGAACTGGAAACCGGATACATCGAGGGTCATGCTTGAAGTTGCGGTACCAGCGTTATCAACTGTGTAATCAGTCAATGAAGTGGTGAGTACTGGGCTTGCGGTTGCGAGGCCAGCTGCTGCTGCGAGTGCGGTAAGTGCGATTGCTTTCATTTTCTCTTCTCTCTTTCGTTTGACAAACTAGATGGCCGACGCTCCACACGCCGAACCAAGACATTTCATTTTTCCAGCGACTGCTGGAGACATCGAACACAAACACCAAGTTTGGACAGGGGACTCTCTATTCCTCTGACGACATCATGAAGTAGTATCCGAATGGAGAGCAACTTCTTGGTGCCGGAACGACATCGTGTCTTGGGTGAGACCCTTAACACTCCTCAAGAATAGGGATTTCTGAGGTGCTGTCAATAGATTCGGCGATCAATTTCGAGAGAATTGTGAAATGCAAGCGAATTTGGATAATAAGGGCCGATAATTCATAAAATATCCCTGTGAAGGGACATTTTTCCGGACGGGATGGTGGTTTGGTGGAGCTAGGCCGGTAGGTTCGCCTGCATTGTTCAGACTCGATAACAGACAGGGCCGGAAGTAAGTGTTTATTTGGAAGTGGATTAGCGTCTTCGCCGCCCGGAATACAGCCCAGCAAGCCCGATGAGAGCCAAAGTGTTGGGGGTTGGGAGAACTCCGCCATAGATGGTAATTATGGAGTTTGGTTCAAAGAAGGCGTCGCCTGTGCCCGCATTGTCTACGAAGGTCTCGAAGAACTCGATATCGAGGATGCCATCGGGAGATACAATGATGTTGGGAACGCCGGCGTCGGTCAGGTCAACAACGCCCATTGAGTCGTAGTTCTGGTTTGAAACTGGAGCAGCATCACCTGAAACGGTCAAATTGATCTGGCCTTCGAAGAGCATTACCGCTTCTGAGCCCCAGCTCGCACCGATTGATGTGAGGTTTAGATTCCAGGCAATCCCTGTAATGATGGCGTTATGACCAACAAATATGGAGAGAACTTGGTTGAGTCCAGATCCTTGTGCATCGTTAAACTGCCAGCCGCTGACATCAATGGTCATGCTTGCCGATGGGGTGCCGGCGGGTTCGAAAGCGTGTGGTGTCTCCTGTTGAGAGAGCACCGGGTTTGCAGTTGCGAGCCCGGCGGTTGCAGCCATGATGACGAGTGATATAGATTTCATGGTTCTCTTCTTTGTGTTGAGAGGATTTGTTTTTAGCGTTTTCGGCGGGTGATCGTGAGTCCACCGAGTCCGAGCAAGGCGAGTGGGCCTGGGGTAGGAATGATGGTAATAGTAATAGTTGAGCCTTCTTCAAAGTAAGCGTCGATGGCGTCGAGGTTGTCGTCCCACACGGATTCAAAGAACTCGATGTCCAAAATTCCATCAGCACCAAGCAGAATGTTGGTTGGAGCCATATGGCCAGCGTAGTTCTGATTGGTGACTGTGAAGGCGTCGCCTAAGCCAGGGAAGATGGTGAGGGAGTTGCCGAAGAAGCCGATGCTTACTTCTTCTGCCCAGCTTATGCCGACGGTCGTGATATTGAGATCCCATAAGATGGAGGTCAATAGAGCACCTGAACCAACAAAGACATCGAGCCTGTCGTTGGCGGGGTCGCCTTGGAAGCCCCAGGTTGCCATGCCTGAAACATCAAGGGTGATGGTTATGGCGTGTGATTGGGTGGTTATGCCTGAAATGGTGAGCCCTGCAAGGGCAGCGATTGTGATCGTTTTCATGATGGAAGGGCCTTCCTGTTGGTGACATGCTTTCATTTTACCATAGTTGAATGGCAGGGGAGGCACAAGGGGCTATTGATAGAAAGCGAAATTATATGGTGTAGGTCATTATAAAAAACACGCTCAAGCAGTTGCTTGGGCGTGTTGGTTGAATCGTGTTGTTGCACCAAATTTAGATGGTTTGGAGCTTGCGGCCGGTGCGGCGACGCTTGTTGAGGAGCTTGCGGCCACTCTTTGTCTTCATGCGTGCGCGAAAACCGAATGAGCGACGGCGCTTGATATTACTGTTGCGTCGTGGGTAGTGCATTGCCATGTTGGTCGCTCCTATCTGCGTGGTCTATTGGATAGACCTGATCTGAATCTGCCGGGCCCTCATCATCGAGGGCGGCTACTCTAGTCGCCAATGCGCTGTTCGTCCAGTGAGAATCAAGAGAGCAAACGCAAATTCATTGGACTCCAGCCCTTATCGAGCGGATAATAGGAATGTTGTCGTAGTGGGACTTGCAGTTCGATCGACTTCGCGGCCTATTGTTCGGTGTTTGTATGCGATTTTCTCAAAATCGTACGGCATAAACATTCAGCAACCGATCGCGGATCATACGCGTCGCCCCACTACATTCATTTGGTTTTCGTGTACGAGATTCCCATTTTTTGGATGGGATTGCTCGTGGGCGATATCACAGCTTGAGTGATCTGGGCTTATTTGCCCTTGGATCGCTGTGAGGTGGTTTTGATGAATGATGAGATTCGTACCAAGGCTCAAAAGATTCTTGGGCATCAGTTTAGTGATCAAGGGTTGCTCGATTTGGCGCTCCGCCATGCGTCGATTTCTGACTCCAGGTTGGATTCGAACGAGCGGCTGGAGTTTCTTGGGGATGCGATTTTGGGCATGATTGCCTGTGAGCGTATCTTTGTGAAGTATCCGCAATACCTCGAAGGCGAGATGACCAAGATCAAATCGTTGGTGGTTTCTCGCAAGATCTGTGCGCAGATTGCGATTGAGACTGGGCTTGATCAGTTGATTGTGGTTGGTAAGGGAATGAAGACGCAGGTGAGTTTGCCTTCGTCTTTGGCAGCAGCCGTGCTTGAATCGGTGATCGCGGCGTTGTATATTGATGGCGAAATGGACGCGGTGCGGGCGTTTTTGGTGCCTTTGSTTGATCCGRYGMTYSAMGMGGCRGWWSRATCYGGGCATCAGCAYAAYTTYAAGAGCRTRCTYCARCAGCAYGCYCAGAAGGYGYTTGGKGYMTCGCCCAACTAYCGGATTSTTGMCGAGAARGGMCCSGATCATGCCAAGGAGTTCCATATCGCGGTGGAACTCGACGGGACGCGTTATGACCCTTGCTGGGGGCAATCGAAGAAGTCTGCCGAGCAAGCTGCTGCGATGTGTGCGCTCCAGGCGATGGGGTTGGTTGATGAAGAGTGTGAAGAGGGCTGAGTTTTTAGTCTGCGTCGATCAGGTCAATTACGATTGGGAGATGATCCGACGCTTTTGAATCTTCGGCTTGTAAACCCATTGCGTCGAGCGAAGCGGGTGAGAGTGCGCGGGTATCGAGGATAAATGCGTTGGCTGCTTTGCTCATGGATTCGTCGATGAGCATCCAGTCGAGCCTACCTGGGCTGAATCTGCTTTTTTCATCGTTCCATGTGATCATCGAGGCATCGCCGAGTTGTTGGGCGTTGATGGTGGAGAGGTCTTCGCCGTTGATTCCCAGCGAGTTTGTCATGGCGTCCATCGGGCGATAAGACCCAACAAGATTGAAGTCTCCAGCGATGACGACTTTGGCGTTTGGATGTTTTTTGTGAACAGAGCGGACGAAGCCATTGATAGATTGTGCTTGTTTGATGCGTTTGTTGTCTTCTTGGGAATCTGCCGAGCCGCAGCATTTGAGGTGGATGGAGATGGCGAGGAGTTCGCCAGCGTCTGTGTCGATGAGGGCTGCGACGGCTCGTGCGGGTCTGCCGGTGCCTGAGGGTGGGATGACGGATTCGTAGGTTTTGATAATCGGGCGTTTGGTCGCGATGGCAACGCCGGCTTTGGAACTTGGCATGTGGACCTTCCATCCGGTGCCTGCGTGTGTGTTGAGCCAGCTTTGGACATCGGCGACGGGTGTATTGAACCATTCTTGGTAGAGGATGACATCTGGGTTGATCGCGCTCAAGACGCGTTTGAAGGCGTCGGGGTTGTTCAATGGGGAAGAGAAGAGGACATTGGAACTCATGATGCGTGCACTCTTGGCGGGTTTGGCTGGCAGGGTTGCCTCGTTGCGATTCGATTTGCCAATGGGTGGGAGGTCGAGATGGAGCGTGGTGGACCAGAGGAAGCGGTCTTCTTGGGTGACTTGATCAATGACGACGGAGATTTTGCCGGCTTTATGGAGCATGTCTGCGCCGGGTGCGAGGCGGTCGATTCGGAGTTCGTATTGGGATGAGCCGAAGGTTGGGAGGAACATGAACCCAAGGTTTGCGTGTCCGAGCGAGTGGGCGTCGCCATTGGAGTCATAGCTTGTGACGCTCGATCCGATCCCGATGGAGCCGAGTTCGTTCTTAGGTGAGAGTTCGAAGAGGAGGTCAACGCCTTGAGGCTGTTGGATGGAGGCGTCGATGCTCATCCATTGCATCGGTCGGCCGGTCTGTGGGCTTTGGTCGATGTCCAGGCGGATGCGTGTGGTGATTGGTGCAGCTTGGATGGAGTGGGGGAACTCGGATTCGGGTGAGAAGGTGATATAGATGAAGCGTTCGTCAGCGAACCCGGTGTTGGTGTCTTGCCAGTCGGTGAAGAGCCCATCGAGTGTGATGGTGGTGGGGGGCTGGTCTGGTTGGGTCGGTGTAGAGGTTGGCTTTGAGGCTGGTGTGGAAGTTGTTGTCGATGTGCTTGGTGTTGCTGGTGTTTGGGGAGGTGCATCGGAGCTGCCTTGGCAACCGATGAGGGTGANGGCGAGGGCAGCAGAAATGATGAGGGATGCGGCGTGCGGTCGTTGGGTGTTCATAGAGAAGAGGATAGTCGAAAAGTGCTGCGTGTGCAGCAGAATCGCAAATCGGATAAGTTGAGTAGGAATAGTGACGAGGTATTGGGTGTTCGCGATGTGATGTTTTTTCATCCATCGGGCTCGGATGGGAATACACTCGTTTGCAGTTGTGTTGAACAGTGCGCGTTGATCGCGTGCGGTCATTCGCCTTCGCTCACTTATAAATCAGGAGAAAATCAATGAAACGAACACTCAAAGCCTCACTCGCAGCAGCCGTCTTGATCGGTGCTGGATCAGTCCTTGTCGGGATGAACAGGACCACAGATTTGGAAGTTACCAGTGAAGCTGGAACGGTTGAAACTGCTTCGGTGACCCGGCTTTATGAGATTGATCCGACACACACGAATGTGATTTTTAAGATTCGTCATGGCTCGGTGTCGAACTTTTACGGAAGATTCAACGACACCCAAGGCACGATCCAGTTCGATAAGAACAACTTCGAGAAGTCATCGATGGAACTGACCGTGCAGATCAGTTCGATTGATACAAATAGCCGCACACGCGATGGGCATCTCAAGGGTGCAGATTTTTTCAATGTGCGTCAATATGGCGAAGCGACTTTTACTTCGACAAGTATGACCGATGATGGCGATGGCGAGTACACCGTGACGGGTGAGTTCACGCTTCAGGGTAAGACGGTGACGCTTGATGCGCAGCTGATCGATGTTCGCGAAGGTAAGTTTAATGACTTCGATGTGATCGGGGTCGAGGCGCGGTTCACGATTAAGCGTTCGGACTTTGGGATTACCAAGTATCTCAATACGCGGAACCCGAATCGTGGGCCTTTGGGTGATGAAGTCGAGATCATTGTGGCGATTGAAGCAGTCGGGAAATAATTACGCACCCAGAGAAGAGGATCGCAGATGGACCCACAGCTTCAACAACGCCTGATGATGTATGGCGGATTTATCCCCGGTGGGATTTCGCTCGTTTTGCTCATCGCGGCGTGGTATATCCATGCGTTTAAGAAATCGCGGGTTGATCATCTCGATCAAGTTGAGGATGAAGAAGGCGAAGGGCAACGCCGTGTGTCCGATGGGCCGCGGTGGATGCTGCCTTTGATGTTGCTCGTTGGGTTCGCTGGTGCGGATTATGCAGCGAACTACACTTTTCATCTTTGGCCCGATGGCAACAATTATCGGTTTACGCATGCCATCGCGCTGGTCGCGTTGGTGGGGATGCTCGAAGGGTTTGTAAGGCTACCCATGTTGGTAGCGTTTGGGTTTCGGGCGTTGGCTTTTGGTGGTGCGTTTTGGATGTTGGCGGAGGGGTATCCGATCGTATTTGGCGATTCGGCTACATTCGTAGGCTCGGCGGTCTTTGCCGCGTTGGCGGGTGCGTTGGTTTCGACGGCAGCCGATCGCAACAGTGAAGAGACCCCGGCGTGGGTCGATTCGATTTCTTGGATCGTGATCGCGGGTGCGAGCATGCGGATCTTGTTGCAGAATCATTTCTCGATCGGGGCGATGATCCCGGCGGGGATTATCGCGGTGCTTGTGTCAACGCTGATTACAGGATTGATCTTTCGAGATCTTCGATTGTCGCGCGGTGGGGTAACGGTGCTGGTGGGGTTGATGCTCACGATGTTGACGGGGTCGATTATTCAGACCGGCGTGGACAACTTGGTATCGGTCTTGTTGTTGGCGTTGTCGCCGATGGTGCTGGTGATTCCGATGAAGACATTGTCAGGGCTACGGATGTTGGTTGCGAGAATGATTTTGCTCGTTGTGATTCTTGGGTCTGCGGGTGCAATGTTGTATTGGGCAGGCAGCGAGGGGGAACTCGGCGAAGAAGAGGGATATCCGCAAGATTCGGCATATGAGAGTACGCCATAAAAAACCCCCACAAGAAGTAGAGGGCTTGGAGATCGAAGAACTCGCTTTGAGTTTTATAAAGCGATTATCGGCGACGGCGTGTTGCCAAACCGAGACCAAGCAGGGCGAGTGCGCCGGTGCCGGGTGCGGGTGTGACGAGCTTGTCTGAGCCGCCGTTGTCGAGCCCGCGGAAGCGAACAGCGAACTCGTCGCCGGCGCCATAGAAGTTTGCAGTGCTGAGCAGGTCTGCATCGGTTGCGGTGATTGTAAACTCAAAGAGTCCGCTCTCGCCGACGGCTAAACCGAACAACGGCGAGCCGCCGCCGGACCAGTTGGCCCCGAGTGCAGCACCAGCATCGAACTGTCCGAATGGCATGGCGCTTTCGAATCCGGTGTTGAGGAAGCTTGTGTTTGAAGCAAGCGACAGTGTTGCGGCTGCGCTTGCATCGGCCGAACCGATGTTGAACACGAACCCGGTGAGGAATCCACCGATTGCTGATGAGCTGTTGGTGATTGAGATACTCAGCGTGCCGGTGTTGCCGCCGTCGTATGTGTAATCGAGTGTGCCGTCGAACATGGCGCCGGAGTTTTCGGTGCTTGTGGATGTGTCGCCGGTGATGGTGAGTGTGCTTGCTGAGGCGGAAGTTGCTAAAGCAGCAACTGTGCATAGAGCGATTGTATAGCGCATAGTTTTTCTCTTTCTTTCTCTCTGGTTCGTGGGATTCATCCCGCGATTGATCAGCCGCTCTCACCTGGCTGATCCCAGTTTTATCGTTCATGTGCCCCACAGAATGCGGGGCGTCCCATATGAGAAATTACCAATTTTCGAAATGTGTAGCAAGAGTTRAAACATGTAATTTGCAAAAATAGGAGATTTTTAGGTTTCAGATTGCCCAGTGTGATGGTTTGGGGGGTGTTGGTGCGTTCGGAGATGTTTGAGTTGTCATAGAATAGACTTCCCGTTCATGAGCGACAAAGAATCCAACTCGATCTTAACTGGACAACTGGTTTTGCTTCGGCATCCGATCGAATCCGACCGTGATGAGTTTGTGGCGTTGCGTCAAGCCTCGCGCGAGCACCTTGAGAAGTGGGAGCCGATCATGCCCGACGCCGATCCGTTTGGAGTTGGGTGCTTTGATCGGGAGATTGAAAATCATAACACCGAGCGGGAACAGCGGTGGGTGATCATCGAAAACACCACCGGCAAGATTGCGGGTCGGATTACGCTGGGGAATATTGAGCGTGGGCCTTTCAATAATGGGCGGTTTGGGTATTGGCTTGGCTCCGGGTTCGAAGGCAAAGGGTATATGTTCGAGGCGTTAACGCTGGCCGTGGGGCATGCGTTTGCTTCGCGTGACGATGGCGGGCTGGGGCTGCATCGGGTGTGTGCGAATATTGTGCCGAGCAATGAAAGGTCGCGGGCGTTGCTCGAACGGGTTGGGTTTGTGAAAGAGGGGTACTCGGAGAAGTACCTACAGATTCGCGGGGTGTATGAGGATCATGAGCGGTGGGCGATGACGGCGGAGATGATGAATGAGAGTTGATTGGTGCCGTGGTTAAAATCTCGTAGAGATTTCTAACCACGCTCTTGTGGTATGTGCGAGGYTCAAGANCATGGTTAGAAAATCCTTTGGATTTTTAACCATGGCACCAGAGAGGGAGTTATTCTCACTCAATCGTTGCTGGTGGCGGGGCACTACCAAAAAATCAACGCGATGATAATACCGAAAACTATTCCTATCCCGATTGAGAAAAGCAAAGCAAGTGAAAGTGTCATCCCGATCCATTTGTATTTTCGGAGTGAGGAGTTTTCTGATAGGCCTTTTCTGTCGAAGGTTGCTCCGCTGATAAAGATGCCGATGAATCCTTGGATGGTTGCCGCGATGAACAGCAGCGGCAAGAAGATGCCAAATCTTACAAAGATATTTGAGAATGCCATCGCGGAAATTGTGACGGCAAGTAGCATTGTCATGATGATCTCGCCCCAGACATAGATCCGGAGTCTGCGAAGGCGAGGGACGAGATGGTTTTCATGGACGAGGTCGGTTTCGCCGCATTCTGGACAGACAACAATACCATCATCAAGAGCACGCTCGTATTTGCAGTGAATGCAAATGATCCTCTGTATTTTGGGGGATGATGATTCGGTCACACTCATTCCCACTCGATCGTCGCGGGCGGTTTGGATGAGATGTCGTAGACTACGCGGTTTACGCCGGGGACTTCGTTGATGATCCTCGTGGAGATTCTTGCGAGGACATCGAAGGGGATGCGGGCCCAGTCGGCGGTCATGAAATCTTGGGTTTCCACGGCTCGGATCGCGATGACGCGTTCGTAGGTTCGGCCGTCGCCCATGACGCCGACGGAATGCACGGGGAGCAGGACGGCGAAGACTTGGCTTGTTTTGCGGTACAAACCGGCTGCGACGATTTCTTCGAGCAGGATTTCGTCGGCGTTGCGGACGATCACGAGCTTGTCAGGAGTCACTTCGCCCAGCACACGCACGGCCATGCCTGGTCCCGGGAATGGGTGACGCCAGACGATGGAATCTGGCAAGCCCAGGACGGTGCCCAGGGCGCGGACTTCGTCTTTGAAGAGTTCACGCAGAGGCTCGATGAGATCGAACCCGAGTTCTTCGGGGAGCCCGCCAACATTGTGGTGGAGTTTGATGTTCGCCGAGTTGCCGGCGTGCCCGTGCCCGGATTCGATGACATCTGGGTAGAGGGTGCCTTGGGCGAGGAAATCGGCGCCGTCGATATCGTTGGCTGCTTCTTTGAAGACTTCGATAAAGCGATGCCCGATGCGTGTGCGTTTGACTTGTGGATCTTCAACGCCGACGAGGTCCGCGAGGAACTCCTTCGATGCATCGACGACACGGAGGTCGATTTTGAAATGGTCTTTGAAGGTGTGTTCGACGAGATCGCGTTCTTTGTTGCGGAGCAAGCCGTTGTCTACGAAGACGCAGACGAGTTGGTCGCCGATGGCTTTGTGGAGGAGTGCGGCGACGACGGAGGAATCTACGCCGCCGGATAAGCCGCAGAGGACTTTGCGATCGCCTACGAGTTTGCGTACGCGGATGATTTCTTCCTCGGCGTACGCGCTCATTTTCCATGTGCCTGCGCAGTCGCATGTTTCGTAGAGGAAGTTGCGGAAGATGTCGACGCCGTGGGGGGTGTGGGTGACTTCTGGGTGGAACTGCACGCCGACGAAGTTGTGGTTTGGGTCATCGGATCGGACGGCTGCGTATGGGCAGGTGTCGGTCGAGGCGATGGGTGTCATGTGTGCTTTGTTGAGATCGGAGATTTGGTCGCCGTGGGACATCCAGACTTGTGTGTGTTCTGGGATGGCGTGGAAGATCGGGTCTGAATCGCTGTTGGAATCGCTGTTGGAATCGCCGTTGGATGCGATAGTGAGTTGTGCGCGGCCGTACTCGCGGTGCGGTGCTTTGTGGAGTGATGCGCCGAGCAGATGGCAGGTGAGCTGCATGCCATAGCAGATGCCCAGGATTGGGATGCCGAGTTCGAGGATGGCCGGGTCCATGGTGGGGGCGTTGTCATCGGTGACGGAGGATGGGCCACCCGAGAGGATGATGCCCTTGGGGTTCATCGCTTTGAGTTCTTCGGCGGTGATGGAGGGCGCCACAAGGACCGAGAACACGCCGGCGTCTCGGACGCGTCGGCAGATGAGCTGTGCGGTTTGTGACCCGAAGTCCAAAACGGGGACAACTTCGTGCTCGATATGGGATTTTTTGTGGGGTGGAGTGTGGTCGGCCATTGTGGAATCTCACGGGTCGGTCTTCAGCTTTGTGGGCTGAAAAGTGTTGTGGAATGCAGAGAATTGGTCTCTGCGTCCGATAAACCCGGAGATAATGAATGGCCCCGGGTGATATCGTAGACATCGGGTCAGAAATTGCGAGTGTTTGGAGCAACCAGTTGTCAGGACTTCCGAATAGTGTTGGTGTAAGCCTTGATGCCTACAGTTGTTGCATGATGCAAGGTCGCAGGCGACAGATTGTGAGCGGGATGTTCGTTGTGGGCATTTCGATCGTTGTGGGTTTGGTTTCTGGGTGTATTCCAGCGTCTAAACCCGGGTTTGACTCGCCGGCACCATCCAAACGGCTCGACGCGATCGTCGATGCATCGGGCTTGGAGGACAACGAATCGTTAGTTAGACTTGTTGAGAAGCTTCGATCAGCGGTGCCAGCCGAGCGGATGTTTGCGATCCGATCGCTTGAGATCCGCACTGGATCGACTTTGGGCTACCATCATGCCGGTCATGATTGGGAGCGGATCGAGGCGTTTGGGCGATGGATTGAATATCTTGAGGCTCAAGGCATCGAGACGAGTTTGCTCGTCGAGGACCAAGTTGATGAGGTGGTTCAAGCAGAGGATGATGATTGAGCGAATTGGTTTGTAAGCGGTAAGCTATTGAATGGTCGTGAGTTGCACGGCCAAACTGAAGTGGGTGGATATGCAGGACAGGCCTGAAATCGAGTTGAAGCTGATCTCTGATCCGATGTACTTGTGTGGTGCGCGCGAGTTGGTCGGGTGTATCGCCAAGCGGATCGGTTTTAACGATATGGATTGCTCGAAAATCGCGTTGGCGGTCGATGAAGCGCTCGCCAATATCATTCGGCACGGATATAACAAATCGTTCGACAAACCGATCTGGATCGGGATTAATCCGATCAAGCCTGAGGGTGATTCGATCGGCGGGATCGTGATCACGATTGACGACGAGGCCAAGCAGGTTGAGCCTTGCATGATGAAGGGGCGCGAACTCGAAGACATCAAGCCCGGTGGGCTTGGGGTGCACATCATCCAAGAGGTGATGGACGAGGTTCGGTATGAGAAGCGTGAAACGATTGGTATGCGGATGATCATGACCAAACGGGCGATTCGGACACAAGAATCGCCAAGGCTCTCGGATACCAGTTGCAATGGCAATGCGTGCTGTGTGACAAGCATTCCGAAGAAGAGTTCGAAAACTCGGACCAGCTAACAAGCACAACTCCCCCCAGATCGGCTACAGTAGATCATTAAGAAAATGTCTACGGAGGGCGGAGTGGCATGGCCAAACACCAATCAGAGTTTATAACGATCGATCGACCCGAGCAGGGTGTCGTGGTGATCGCGCCATCGACGGATATCGACATGAGTCGATCGCCCGAGTTGCGGACCGCGATTCGTCAAGAGATGGGATCGGGTGTTCATAAGATGATCGTCGATCTTATCGGTGTGAACTATATGGATTCGTCTGGGTTGGCGACGCTTGTCGAGGCGATGCGCAATGCGAGCAAGACGGAGATGAAGCTTGTGATTTGTAATATGCACGAGAAGGTGAGTGCGATCTTTGAGATTGCTCGTTTGGATTCGTTCTTTTCGATTGTTGAGAGCCGCGACGACGCGATTTCGCTTTAGAGTTGTTTCTTTGAGCCTTAGGTGCCGATTACATCATGCCCCAGCCCACCCAAGATTCAGAGCGTAAAAAGAAGCATCCATTGATGCTTCCGGCTTTGATCATGTTGTATCCGATCGCGGTTTTGGGGCGACGGATGATTGGGATTCTGGAGCATACCGGCGAGGTGATCTATCTGCTGATGGACGCGAGCAGATGGCTTTGGCGCGGGGTATTCAATAAAAAATATCGACTCGGCAAGAGTGCGATTGTTTCACAGATTTGTCGAATCGGCGTGCAGTCGATTTTTATTGTGGCGTTGGTCTCTGGAGCGGTGGGGTTGATTTTGGCTTTGCAGCTTTCGCCGCCGCTTGATGACTTTGGTCAGCGTGACAAGATTGCCAATATTATTACGGTTGCGGTTTTGCGCGAGCTTGGCCCGTTGATTGGTGCGATTGTGTTGACCGGGTTTGCGGGTGCGTCGATCGCAGCCGAGATCGGGACGATGGTGGTTTCTGAAGAGATCGAAGCGCTCGAAGCGAGTGCGCTCAATCCGATCCGGTTCTTGGTAGTTCCTCGGCTGATTGCAGCGAGTGTCTCGATGACCGCCCTTGGTGTGATATCGAGTTTCTGTGCGATCGTTGCAGCTTTGGCGATCTCTGTTTTTGTGCTTGGGATTCCGTACCAGACTTATGTCGATAACATGCTCACGCAGGCCAAGCTCGTTGACTTTTTAACCGGTGTGGTCAAAGGCGGAATCTTCGGCACGCTCATCGGGATCATCGCGTGTGCCAATGGGCTCAAGGTGACCGGCGGGGCTGCGGGTGTTGGGCGTGCGACGACCTATACGGTGGTGGAATGTATTGTCGCGATTGTGGTTGCCGACCTTGTGTTCACGGCGATCTTCTTCGCACTTGGGTTGTTCTAARGAAGTGATCGRACCCTCTGGGTGCCCTTACTCGCCGTCTTCGGCGCAGTGAGGTCTTCTCCCGATCGTCGAACGGAACTTCAAAGACCCGACTGCGCCGAAGACGGCGAGTCGGGGCACCCGAATGTTCAATTTAAAGCCGATAGCCGACGGGGTGTTCGATGAGGGAGTAGAGCTCGCGGAGAACGGTCATGACGGCGAAGCCCAGGGCAGTGAGGGTGACCATAATGGCGAAGGCTGTCCAGAGCCCAGATCCTGCGAGCCAGCCGCAAGCGTAGAGGGCGGGCCAGATGGCGCCGTAGCGGGTGATTWTTTCGCCGAGGACTGGGCCGAGCCCGTTCTTTTTGTATCGGCGATAGATCATCAGTGCAAAGAGAATCATGAATCCGATCGGGTAGAGCCCGGCGGTGATCGGCACATAGTACGGCCAAAGCCCGTCGTCACCCATGCGCGAGATTGCCAGAGCGAGCAAGATAAGCGAGCAGATCGACCAGCCGACGCTGGCAAAGATGACTGCGCGTTTGGAGATCGGTGGTGATCGTCGTCCAAGGTGCTGGGCGAGCCCGGCGACGATCATCGCGTGGGTCATGACGAGCCAGACGGGAAGCAAGAACTGGACCCACAGATCGGGGATGAGCATATGCCCGGCATAGATCACGCTGAGCAGGACCATCCCGATGCCGGGGACGAACTTGCCCAGGACATTAAAAATGAGGATGGCACATGCGAGCATGAGGGTGACGAGCAACGCGCCTGATCCAAAGACCATCGCGCCCAAGATCGCGAGCATGAGGGTTGCTGCGACCATGCAGACCGCGAGTTCGATACTCGCTGATCCATCGACAATCGGGCTTCCCGACCGTCCAAGGGCTCTATCTCGGTGGACATCAAGCAGGTCGTTGAGGCTCATTCCAAAGGCGTAGAGCCCGACGCCGGCGATGAGCGAGCCGGCGAGCAAAAGTACGAGGGGTTGTTCCTTGATGATCTCGTTTCCGAGTTCTTCTTCGTTAAAACGAGACCAAAGGATAATGAACCAGAGGTTGGCGACGGCTCCAAAGGCGGTCGTGACTCTGGTGAGCTTGAGCATCGGGGCGAGTTTGATGAGTGTTTTTCGCATGATTTGTCTATGGATGGTCGGTTAGATGGTAGGTGCGATGGGTGCCCGATGGGGGAAGTGCTACGATCATGGACTATGGCTCGCCCTGATTCAAATCCCAATGCCCAGCCCGCACCATCTGCGGTGATTGTCTCGCGATATAACGAGACCGTGACTTCGGTAATGCTCGACGGGGCGATTGGTGCGTATCTTGGGCGTGGCGGGGTCGAATCTGATCTCGCGGTGCTTGAGGCGCCGGGGGCGTATGAGTTGATCTCGATTGCCAACGCTGCTGCGAGCAGCGGGATGTACGGCTCGGTTGTCTGTTTGGGATGTGTGATCAAAGGCGAGACCTCGCACGATGTACATATCTCTAGTGCAGTTGCTAATGGGCTTGCGCAAATTTCGATCAACACCGGCATCCCTGTCGCGTTCGGTGTGCTGACGACCAATACGAATGAACAAGCGATTGCTCGCGCCGGCGGCGACAAGGGCAACAAGGGTGCTGAAGCGATGAACGCTGCGCTCGATGCTGCTGCCGCGATCGCACAGATTGCACTTGCCAAATCAAACAATACGCCGGGCGTTCGTTTTACGCCCGGGCTTTCACCAAACGATAAACTCAGTTCACCTGTTTAGGAAACTCATTCACCCATGGCTTCACCACGCGACATCCGTAAACTCGCCCTGCTTGCACTCTACCAGCTCGATGCACGAGCCGGTGATGATGCAGAGACTATCCGCGAATCCCTCGATGATGTGCTGACGCTTGAAGAGGAAGGGCTTTCGTTCTCGGATATCAAGCTCGACTTCACCGAAGGCGAACGCGACAAGGCGTTTGCTCTTGCAAGCAAGGCGTATGCCCATCGTGAGATTGCCGATGTCGAACTCAACGAGCTTTCGGTTGATTGGACAGTGAGCCGAATGCCTGTGGTCGATCGTTCGATTYTGCGGATGGCSCATTAYGARATGACSGCGATTGCTGATYCAAAGCCWAAGGCTKCRGTCAAYGAAGCSGTTGARCTYGCYAAGGCRTTCTCGACSAAGAACTCGCCGGGCTTTGTGAATGGCATTCTTGATAAGGTGCTCAAACGCGTGTTGGCCAAGGCGAAGGCGGACGCTACAGCTGCGGAATAAGGGTTTAATAGGGTTTATATAAGCATGGCGATCTTCCGTAAAGCACTCGATACACTCAAAAGAGGACTCGGTAAAACCCGCGAGACCTTCGTGGCATCGCTCCGCTCAATGCTCAGCGGCAAGCAGCTCAACGATGAACTGATCAAAGARATCGAGAAGCGRYTGATCCAGTCCGATGTYGGTGTCGCGGCGACGAAGATCCTTATCGATGGCATCAACGCCGACTACAAAGCTGGCACGCTGACCAAAGGCGAAGATGTTATTGAGTATCTCAAGACCGAACTCAAAGCGATGTGGCCAGCCCAAGATCGCACGCTGAATCTGAGTGACACCAAGCCGACCGTGATCCTCATGACCGGCGTCAACGGCGTCGGCAAAACCACCTCGATCTCGAAACTCTGCCAACAACTCACCAGCGAGGGCAACACGGTGCTGCTGGGTGCGTGCGATACTTTTCGAGCGGGCGCGGTGCGTCAGCTTGAGATTTGGGGCGAACGGCTGGGTGTTGAAGTCGTCAAGGGTCAGCAGGGTGGCGATCCGGCAGCGGTGGCGTTCGATGCGTGCAGTGCGGCCAAGTCGCGTGATGTTGATATCTTGATTATTGATACGGCTGGTCGATTGCAGACCCAAACCGGTTTGATGGATCAGCTCAGCAAGATTCGGCGTGTGATCGATAAGCAGATCCCGGGTGCGCCTCATGAGACGCTGTTGGTGCTTGATGCGACGAGCGGGCAGAACGCTTTACGCCAAGCCGAGGAGTTTAATGCGGCGGCCGGTGTGACGGGCATCTTCCTGACCAAACTCGACGGCACCGCCCGCGGCGGCATCGTCGTCGCGATTAAAGAGGCGACGGATATCCCTGTCAAATACATCGGTGTAGGCGAAACGCCGGACGATGTTGAGCCGTTTGATCCCGAGCGGTTCGTCGAGGCGATGTTTGCGGAGTAATTAAATCCTGCCCAACCTTTCCTTTATATCCCTATCCCTCCCTGCGCCCCGCGGGGAGGTGGCCCGATGGAGTCGGGT
>NVSM01000028.1 GCA_002401225.1 bacterium | reverse complement strand
GAGAGAAGACACCCCTCCGTCTGCTGCGTTCGACACCTCCCCGCGGGGCGCGGGGAGGGAAAAGTTTCAAATGAAGGAAGGGTCGGAACCCTGTCTCAAGGTTCCGACCCTTCCTTCATCACAACATTTGTGCGCACATGCTCAGTCTTTGCCAATCCCCAACGCCTCGCGTACTTGCCCCATCAACAACTCAATCTCGAAAGGCTTAAACAGCACGCTCTGCAACCCATCTTGCGAGGCTCGCACGATCGAATGGTGCGGGTCATATCCAAAGCCCGTCATCAGAATCACAGGCACACCGGGGCAGTGCTTTCTCGCAGCGCTGAACACCTCGTACCCGTTGCGATCGGGCATCTGGATATCAGAGATCACTAGATCAAACGGCTGCGTATTATTCGTCGCGATCGTCTCGAGCAAACCAATCGCCTTGCCACCATCAGACACCACCGTCGTCTCACACCCGCGATGCGAAAGCACCTCGCCGATGATCTTGCGGATCTTCTTGTTGTCATCAACAACGAGAATCCGCTTGCCGATCAACGCAGGGTCTTTCTCGCGTTCGAGCATGGCCTTATCAACCCCGAGCAAGGTCTGCGGGCCGCTCGCGACCGAYTTSACYCGGCTMCGRATCGCYTCAACATCMACCATGATCCGCTTRATATGCGCYTTGGTTTCAGGRTCMGCATCAATCTCATGCTCGACSARCCAYTCAATCTCATGAGCRATATCATCGAGMGGCTCATTGATCTCGCCGGTCATCCGATCAGACACSACCATATTKGTCTCGGTCCGTTCWGTCACCAAYARCTGCARCATGTGCAGCGCCATCGCRACATACCGMCCAAAKATCTCGGCGTACATCCGRTCYTGATCATCRAACGCCCCAGGCTGTTGCGATTCGATATCCATGATCCCAATSAYCCGGTCYGAMACACGCAAWGGCACGGTCAAACTCGAWCKMGCSCCCGAKAGCCCRGGYAAGAACCGYTCRTCWGCCRTCGCGTCRTGACAGATATAACTCTTGCCCGTCGCCGCGACATGCCCAGADATSCCMGARCCCTCGGCYTCAAGATACAAATCAATATCCTGAATCTCSGGRGGCARCCCAGACTGCATCACCATCTGCAGSYKRTTGNKTCTTNTGATCSGTCAAGAAAATWGCGAAGTGATCGAAGTTGAGAATCTCGCTYGAATACCGMACGATTCGTTTTTCGAGCAGCTGCAAACGCTCCATCGCGTTCATCTCGCGGATCTCTTGSACATCRAGCCGAACRAGYTCGAACCCTGCMCGATCCAACGCRYTCATCTTCTTCTGTGCGTGCTWGGCCATCGTCACATCACGAACAATCGCAGCAACTCGCCCGGCGTGGATCCCCTCGTCATCACGCTCGGCAATGCTTGTAATGTAAATATCATACACATGGAGCCCATCATCCGAACTCACCTCATGCTTGGTGATCAACGCTCCCTGCGCATCTTGATGCAACGACGAAACCGAATCGGATGCTTGGATACAAAGCGACTGCACCTCATGGCGGGTCGTGTCATCAAGCCCATTGAAGTAATCATTGCTCCAGCTCACCTCGCCTTGGGGATCAACAATGCAGATCCCCTCACCGAGCGCCTTGAGCACCGCTGCCAAGCCAGATTCATCRGGYTGGAYGACAATCTCGAACCGATCGCCCACAAGCTCTTTGAGCTCTTGGGCCATCGCGTGGTCTCCACCAACGAGAACGAGTTTGGGTTGCGTTTCGACCATTGATCAAACTTACCGACTACAGATATCTGCCTGAGAATCGGCAGGTTCTTGACAAAGTTGGGCAGCCCAAGACAACATATGTCTGCCCATTGCGTATATCCTTATGTTCCCTATCCGCACGCGAACCCCGGAGGTTCGACTCGTGTCCATCTTCTTGTACCAACTCTTCTGTCGTTGATCTCAACCATATCGGCTAACTACCCCCAAAGGCTGCGAAACTCTCATGATTCTTGTCAGAGAAATTTCAAAATCGTTCGGCTCACTCAGTGCAGTCCGCAATGTCTCCTTCGAACTCCCCACCGGGCAGATCGCAGGGTTATTGGGACCAAACGGAGCAGGCAAAAGCACAACCATCCGAATGATCACCGGGTTCCTCGCCCCAGACAAAGGTTCTATCTCCATCGTTGGCTACGACATCCAAAAAAACGCCCAGCAAGCCCAATCCCTCATCGGATACCTCCCCGAAAGCGCGCCCATCTATCCAGAGATGAGCGTCATAGGCTATCTCAAACACCGCGCAAAGCTCTACCAAGTCCCCGGAAGAGACATCGCACCAGCCATCGACAAAGCAATGGCACTCACCAGAATCACCAATGTCGCCAAAAGACGCGTAGGACAACTCTCCAAAGGCTATCGCCAACGAGTCGGGCTCGCTGCCGCACTTGTCCACAATCCGCAAGTCCTCATCCTCGACGAACCAACCAATGGCCTCGACCCAACCCAAATCCATGACACCCGCTCACTCATCCGAGAACTCTCCCAAGACCGCACAACCCTCGTCTGCTCGCACATCCTCCCCGAAGTCGAACGCACCTGCGATCGCGTGATTGTCATGGCTGGTGGACAGATCCGAGCCGACGGCTCGCCTCAAGATCTGATCAACGCCTCCCCGGGTCCAGTCCGCTATATCGTCGAGATCCGAACCAACCCAAGCGCAGGCATCGATCATGCCCTGCGCATCTTGGCAACAATCCCAGGCGTCGCAATCACCAAAGCAGCCGCGAACCAGCCTCAAGATGCCGCCAAAGGATGGTCGATCATCGAAATCGAAGCAAGCCCCAAAGAGAACGATCTCCGAGAAGCAATCGCAGCAACCGCAGACGACAACGGATTGTTCATACGCGAACTCCGAAAAATCGTCCCCACGCTCGAAACACTCTTCATGCAACTCGTCGATACCGCACCAGCTCAAGCAAACCTCTCGACAAACACTCCATCAACTGCCCAAGGCGGTGACCAATGAGCCGAGCCATCACCATCGCCCAACGCGAACTCTCGTCGATGTTCCGAGTCCCCGCAGGCTGGATCATCATCGCACTCTTCGCTTTCCTCACCGCGGTGCTTTTCGTCAACCAAACAATCATCCCCGGCCAGCCCGGTACCCTGCGCTACTTCTTCTCCTATTCAGGATGGCTGCTCATCCCCATCGCCCCCGCGATCTCGATGCGCCTGATGAGCGAAGAATATCGTTCAGGAAGCTTCGAAGCCCTCCGCACCGCACCCGCTGGCGACTGGTCCGTCACCATCGGCAAATACCTCGGCTCGCTCGCATTCTTGATCCTCATGCTCGTGCCAACATTGGTCTATCCAATCGTCCTGACCCTCGTCTCAAACCCTGCACCAGATATCGGCCCGATCATTGCAGGCTATCTCATGCTCACCCTTGTTGGCATGCTCTATCTCGGGATCGGGATGGTCGCCTCATCGCTCACCGCTTCCCAAACCCTCGCCTTCCTCGGCACCGTCATGACGCTCATCTTCATACTCGTCCTCACCTCCGTCATCGCCAAACAAACAAGCGTTCAAACCGCCATCATCCTCTCGATGCTCTCGATCACCGATCGCGTCAATGAACTCTCCAAAGGCATCATCGACACCGCAACCATCGCCTTCTTCCTCATCGGCTCCGCATGGATGCTCACCCTCGCATCGGGCGTGCTCGAAGTCCGCCGGCTTGGCAAATCTCGACCAATCACCATCGTCACCGTCGCCGTATTCATCCTCGCAACCGGAACGGCTGCGATCTTCGCCGGATTCATCACCAACACCTACCACTACCGCGTCGATGTCACCTCGACAGGCTCGCACAAGCTCTCAGCCCGCGCTCTGGGCATCGTCGATCGCCTCAACGCCCCCACCGAGATCGTGCTGGCCATAGGCATGAACCGAGCCGACACACGCTCGGTCGATCTCGTCTCCGATGTCCTCGATGCCTATGAACGATCCAACCCGCTGCTCAGTGTCCGCATCATCGATCTCGACTCCCCCGATGGCATCGACCACACCAAACAGCTCCTCGCCGATCTTGCCGATCGCGAAAGCGACATCATCGAAGCGAACATGGCCACCCTTGACGCAAGCGCAGATCTGCTACTCGAACTCGCTCCCAAGCTCGCCAATATCACCGCAAGCCTTCAACGCCTGGGCAACTCGATCGCTCCAACCACACAAACCAACGCCAACAATCGCGGCGCATTCGAACAACGCGCCCAGCTCTTTCGCCTCCACGCCCGCGATGTCCAAAAACAGGGCGAGCAGATCAAATCCCAGATCGACTCCCACCAACCCACTGCTGCGATCTTCCCCTTCGATACCTACGCCGACCCCATCGAGCAACTCCTTGCACGCTTGATGAATCAACTCGACGAACTCTCGGTGCAGATCGATCTCTTCGCCAACGCCGACGAGCTTGACATCGATCCACGCACGATCGCCAAATCAATGGTCCGTTCGCTCGAACAGCTCCGTGATCAGGCAGCCGTCGCCCATAGCCGAATCACCCGCCTCGAATCGGTCGATGCACTGCGTGTCGGGCGTGCCCTCGAAACCGGAGAAGCCCTCCTTGTCATCGGCTCACCCGATCAAGGCATCGCCGCGATCGATCTCGACGCGCTCTTACCCTCCGCCGTCGCCCTCGAACGCGCCGGAATCTCGGCTGCGGGTGTCATCGGGCCTCGCGCTCAAGAGCTCATCGCATCCGCACTCGCCCAACTTGTTGCGCCGGTCCAGCCAATCCTCATCTTCGTGCATGGTGGCAAGCCTAACGAACTCCTGGGCGCATCAAAGCTCTTCACCAAAACYGTCGACAAGCTCAAAGCCAAAGGCATCGACACACTCGAATGGGCAGCTGTCGAAAACCCAACCCCGCCAGATCTCGACGAACTTGACCCACTAGGCAACCGCCCGATCGTGTTCGCCGTCATCAGCGTCGATAGCTCGGCAGGCACCGATAGCTCAGGGCTCACCGGGGCCAAACGCGCCACCGAGATCGGACAGATCGTCGCCGAGCTTATAGAACAAGGCGAATCKRTCMTSATCTCGCTAAGCCCWTCGATCTTCCCYGCYGCCAACATCRWCGAYCCRATKRCYGCCGCMCTCGCMCCSCTCGGGATCATCCCCGACGCCGGACGCGTGCTGATGCACGAACGCATCGCCACGCTCGGACGCGTCGCCGATCCAATCACACGCGTGGTTCCAGAACGCGCCAACAACTCAGCCAACCCAACGCACCCGATCGCCGACGCCCTCGCCGGGCTCTCGACGGTCCTGCCTTGGGCGATCCCAATGTCCATCGAACAAATCCCCGGCGTCCAAGCCTTGCCCATCATTCAAACCCTCCCCACCGACCAAGCCAACACCACATGGGCCGAGCGCGACTGGACCAACTTCTGGCACACCGAACCAAAGCTCCGCAACATCATGCGCAATCAACCGATCTTTGATATCAACACCGATGCCCATGCCGAGCGTTGGACACTCGCAGCATCTGCCGAGCGAACTCATCGAGGCGACATCCAACGCGTTATCGTCGTCGGATCCAACGGCTGGTCCACCGATGCAATCACCGCAGACTCCGAACAACTCGTCGATGGACGAGTCGTCATCCGATGGGCGGGCAACCTCACCCTCTTCGATTCATCAATCAACTGGCTCGCGGGCATGGAGGATCTGATCGGCCCGGGCACCCAAGCCCGCCCGATCGCAACGATCCAAAGCCTCGATCATAAACAACGCTCGATGATCCGCTGGCTTCTACTCGCCGGGCTCCCCGGGCTCATCCTGATTCTCGGCATGGCAAGCCGACTCATCTTCGGCTGATCCTTCATTACCAACACGCTCATCGTTCCAACGCCGAACTCGACGGGCGACCAGCGCGCTGCAAATCAATCCAAGCGGGATCACGGTCACGGTCTCTGCGATCCGATTGATCACATCCGCCCCGATTGCTGTTCGCATCGAGATCGCAGCCCCGGTGTGTGTCATCCCCGCAGCAAGCCCAACACCCCACTCGCGAAACCCAAGCCCGCCGCCGGTGAATGGAATAACCTGTGCGATCTGTGACGCTGCGGTAATCAATACAATCTGCACCGGCGAAATGGTAATCCCGAGCATCGCAAACGCCCCAGCATAGCGAACCATCCACACCAACACATCAGCATTACGAAACACCAAACCAAGCAATAAATACCCAGCCGATGAACTCTTTGTAAACGCTCCCGCTGCCAACAATCCAAACACCGCAAGCGGGATCAACAAATACACGATCAACATCAACACTGTTGTATCGCTCGGCAAGAGCAGCACAATCGCCAACGCGATCCCATTGGCAATCGCGGCATGCACCATCGACCACACGCTCGCCTCGATCGAATCGCGCACACGAATATTGTTCACCTTCGCGTGATACCCAACACGCCCGACCAATCCGGGTCGCATCGGCAAATGATTAAGCAACCACGCGCTGCCAACAAGCGAGAGCATCTCGCGTCGTCCAACAACACCATGCCGACGAACGAGCGCATGCAGGCACAACCCCACGCACAACCAGTTGACCATCGGCCCGACAAGCACAACAACCGTCGCCCACAATGGTGCATGCCCAATATTGTTAACAAAGCCTTTGAACTGTTCAGGATCACGGAGCAAATACACCCCGGCCCCAACGAGCAATCCAACCCCAATCACAAAGCCCAACAGTCTACGCCCACGCTTGGGCACACGCTGGGCACCTTCAATACAAGGCTCAGATGAAAAAGACCCTTTGAACATCACTCACCGACCAAAGGCTTCGTTGGGACGAATAATCGAATCCACCCCAGGACCAATCGTGCCCAAGAACGGCGAGAACGATTCGATCCGAGCCCGGATAATCTCGGCAACAATCGTAAGCCTCGGATCAGAAACCTGATCAAGCACTTCAAAGATCGGCGAATCAGATGCGTCGGTGCGTGTGAGCAACGCCGCTGCAAGCACGACGGGATCTATCCGCGAATCGATCAACGCATCAGAAACAATCAACCCAACAACATGATCATCAAACGCCCTCATCTTGGCTACCTGATGGCGCTGAGGCAGCAACAAAATCATACGGGCTCGCTCACTGACATCAGCAACCGTATAGATATCCATCAGCGTATCAACAAGATCAGTCTGTTCCTGGGACGAAAGATCCGCATCAGGAGCAGGAAGCAACAACCGACCGGCAGCCGCAACCACACACCGTCGGCGTGTCTCCTCATCATCGCTCGTTAAACCTTCAATCAACTCATTGACCGTAAACAAAGCCTCTTTGAGAATCAGTCTTWGGAACAACTTACTCTCGCTCGTAAGCCCCAAAGGCGAACTCACGATCCCAAAGATCGACGCGTCTGCACGCAAATCAATCCGGTTGAGAACAGTATCTGGCACGCGCGGGCGGAACCCCTGAAGCAAACGATACCGCTGACGGATCGAAGTGTTGGGCTGCATCTGCAACAACCACTGCGTCTGCACGCTGTCTGCCGGGATCGTCACAATCAGATCTTCGCGCGGTTCGAGCCGAAGTCGATGGTCGAGCCCAATGACTTGCGAGGTGATCTTCCCCTGAAAGCCATTCGAGCGGTCATCGATCCGAGGCAAAAGCAAGAACCGTGAATCGATCGGCTGCGAGGGCCCGATCGCCAGCGGAATCGGCGAACGGTTCTGAAGCCGAATTTTTACAAATGTTTGATCAAGACTATCAATCGGATCATCCAAGACTGCCATCTCAAGATACATAAAAAACGATGGACGCGAGTTCATCTGATCGATCCAGTTTGGAACCGTCTGAGCAACCTTCACCATCTTCATGCCCGCATCAGTACGCGTCATCTCTCCAACACCAAAGTGGATCAGCCGCGAGCGTGCAAACGCACCAAAGGAATCGAGCGCTTGCGAACGCGAAACCTCTGCAAACACCTCAACGGCTTCATCTTGACGACCAAGCTTCTCGTACGACAACCCACGGATCAAATCCAATGCAGGCGTCGGCGAGAGCTTCGATGCCTCTTCAAGGGCAAGCTCGTAGCTCCCCTCGCTATAGAGCGCCATCGGCTCGATCAAAGAAAAATACGCCTCGATAGAAGGGATCGTTTTTACAATCTCTTCGATATCCGTTCGAATCTTTTCTGAATCAAGCCCAACGATCGCCCGCATCACCTGGAAATCGGAGAACTGATTCACCAGCCGAAGGATCAGCGAGCGTTGATCGACGCCTTGATGGCTGAGCAATGATCCGATTGAGTTAATCTCATTATTTACCGTCCGCTCAATATCATCGAGCACAGATCGCATCGATTCAACATCATCCAAGTTGTACGACGCGAGCAAACGAATCCGATCGACACCCAAATCATACAGAATCTCTTCAGGCTTCATGAGATCATCGGTCGGCAAGTCCTCTTCGATATACAGATCGATCAGCGACTGCGCTTCATTGCGTTGATCCATCAACATCGGATTCAGATCGTCAAGCACCTGTTGCGGACCTAAGAGCTGCCAATCGAGCGTGAGCCGAACCTCTTCGACCATCGAAGGCACACGCCCAGAATCAAGTTTAAACAAATTCAATGCGTTCTCTAAGAATCGTTGTGCAGATTCAAACGCACCTTCACGCGCCAACACCCGCGCAATCGTCAGATGCACATTGGCATCCAAAGGATCAGCAAAGAGCAGCTTGATCTGGTATTCAAGGTGCAGAACAGAATCTTCTGTCAGCTGAGAATGATATTGAGCAGCCAACGATGCCGCAGCCTTGTTGGTCATATCGAGCACGGTCGCCAAACGCAACCGCTCAACAAACCCGACCATGTTCCCGCTTTCGCGTTCGAGCAACGCCGCATCAAGCGCGAGCCGAGAACGCACCGAGACATCAATCGACTTGCCCGCATCACCAAGGAACCGATCATACAGCTTGAGCCGACCTTCAATCGTCTGTTGATTATTGATCATCGAACTCACCAGCCGCAAGAGCGAGACCGTATCTTCTGGATCGATCTTGATCACCCGCCGAGTCGCCTCGATCATCGTCTTGAGATCACCCGCCGACCATGCCGCCTCCACGACGGATCTCGCCAACGAGGCATTTGTCGGATCAAGATCTGAAGCCATCGAAAGCAAGGTCGCTGCAAGCTGATAATCCGTCGGCGATGGCACCCTAGCCAATCCAAGATCCAGCACCGCCGAACGCGTGAGGTATTTGGCAACAACAGGATCAACCATACTGCTCCCAGCAGCATCTCCATCCTCAAGAACACCCATGCCCGACGCCAGTGCGCAGCTGATCGCCGCAGCACCAATGGCAAGGCCAACACGCGAACGGAACACCGATCGCAATATGGTTTGACTGGCTGTGGAATAAATGGTTGTGGAACTCATAGATTGATTCATCCTGCTCTTCATTTTGTCACACTCATCGAACTCAGTTTCATATCTGTTCATCGGAGCTTTGCACCTATTCTAAGCACAGTTCACCCGCCCCAACTCATCACTGAAGCTATTGCACATACGACCGCCGAGCCCAGAAAGATCGCCCCGAGCCCGCCTTCGAGCGTCCGAGAGATCACCCGGTGAGTCCGCGGAAACACGCGATCTGCAATACAAAGCAGAAAAACGATCTGCCCGGCGCACAATGCCGCGATCCCAGAGCTCATCCGAACAGCCGGCTCGCCCAGACCACCATGATGCTCCCCAAAGATCAGCCACAGCCCAAACACGCCAAGCGACAAGCTCCAAGGCAGCGCACTGAGAACAATCAATGCCAAACTCAGCGTTCTCTGTGTTGGGATATACGATCGACGAACATGCTCCATACGCATGTATCATAGAGTGTCCACAGCATACCCACACGCTCGCCATCGAGTAATCTAGAGCCCAATGCGATCAAAGCACCCGGCTTAACCCAAGGCCATCGCCATTAAGAACTCGGCATTGGTCTTGTGCTTGCCCAATCGACTCTTGAGCAGCTCCATCGCCTCGACAACATTCATATCTGACAAGACCTTACGCAGGCGATACACCAGCTCAAGTTCCTTGGGATCCATCAGCAGCTCTTCACGACGAGTGCCCGACGCCGCGACATCAATCGCAGGATAAATCCGCTTCTCGACCAATCGACGATCAAGATGCAGCTCGGAGTTACCAGTCCCTTTGAACTCTTCGAAGATCACTTCGTCCATCTTCGATCCGGTATCAGTCAAGGCTGTCCCGATGATTGTCAACGAGCCGCCGCGTTCGATTGCACGAGCCGATCCAAAGAACTTCTTGGGGCGTTGGAGCGCATTGGAATCCAAACCGCCGGTCATGATTTTGCCCGAATGCGGRATRTCGTTGTTGTACGCCCGWGCCAATCGYGTGATCGAATCGAGCAARATGACGACATCATCGCCAAACTCAACCATCCGACGCGCCTTCTCGATCACCATCTCGGCGACCGCYACATGTCGGCYCGATTGCTCATCGAATGTACTCGCCACCACCTCGACATCCTTGCCGACATTGCGTTTGAAGTCGGTCACTTCTTCGGGGCGTTCGTCGACGAGAAGCACAAATATCTTCATTTCTGGATAGTTCTCATTGATCGATGCGGCAATCTTCTGCATCAGCACCGTCTTACCCGTGCGAGGCGGCGCGACGATCAATGCCCGCTGCCCCTTCCCGATCGGCGAAACCAGATCCATGATCCGCATCTCGATGTTCTCTGGGGTCGTCTCAAGCATCAGCCGCTTGTCAGGGTGCATCGGGATCATGTCCTCGAAGTTCACCAGATCATGGGTTACGCTTGGGTCTCTGCCGTTGATCTTCTCAACACGCAACAACGCAAAGTACCGTTCAGATTCCTTCGGCGGCCTGACCGCACCACGAATCACCATCCCGCGACGAAGACCAAACCGACGAATCTGGCTCGGCGAAACATAGATATCATCCGGGCCAGCAAGATAGCTCAACTCCGCGCTGCGCAAAAACCCGAACCCATCGGACATAATCTGAAGCGTGCCCTCGCCAAACATAATGCCCATCTTGGCAGCACGCGCTTTGAGAATCTTGAAGATMARATCYTGSTTGGGCARCTGATGGAACTCTTCGAGCCCTTCCTTGTCTGCGATCAGCATGAGTTCATCATGATCCATCCGCTGAAAGTCAGCAATCGTCAGCCCGTCATCCTCGATCTTCCCGCCGGCTGCCGCCACGATCCGCTCAAGTTCCTCGGCTTCACGCTCAAGCTGCTCGTCGCTGGGCAAGGTGCCCGCCGGGTACGCGATCGATCCACGCGAACGCTTGTTGTTGTTGCGATTGTTTCCGCCACCCTGGTTCTGTCCACTACCTGATGGTGAACCTCGGCGTTTTTTATTCCGGTTCCGACGACGCCCGCCCTCACCATCGCCGCCATCATTATTGTTGTTACTGCTGTTATTATTGTGACTACTTGAGCCGCCGCCATCACGATTGCGATGACGCGATTGCCCATCTGATCCGCCCTCTGATCGATCACGCCCCGACTCACGCCGACCTTCCCGTCGACCCTCGCGAGGCGACTCGGATGATGCCTCAGCCTTGGGTGCCGATTCAATCTTTGGCTCTGGCTTGGGCCCTGATCGCTTGGACTCGTTCTTCCCCTCAGGCACATGCACACTCGAAGACTTTGACACAAGCTTCTTAGGCGCAGGCTTGTTCGACTCACCCTTGCCCTCCGCCTTGGCACGCAGCTTAGCCATCGCCTTGGACTCTGGCTTAGCTGGCTTGGACTCAGCAACCGTGCTGGTCTTCTTGGCTGGAGCCTTCTTGGTGATGCTCTTCTTCTTGGTTGTTTTTTTCGTGGTCGCGCTCTTTGAAGCGCCTGAATCGGCAACCGGGGTGGACTTGGCCATGAGAATGGTCCTCTTTGGTCTCGCTCGCCGGGGAAACAATCCGGCGGAGTTCAACTCATTCTTGTGCGTGATGTAAAAAGTGTTTTGGTCAATAATGCTGAGCAGACATGCTCAACAAGAAATGCTATGTGTCAATCCGATTGCAAGTATCAAACTTACCCCGCCGTTGCCAAC
The DNA here is from genome assembly GCA_002401225.1 of bacterium. Classification (GTDB taxonomy): domain Bacteria; phylum Planctomycetota; class Phycisphaerae; order Phycisphaerales; family UBA1924; genus UBA1924. The sequence continues at coordinate 22,876 of NVSM01000028.1, read as the reverse complement.
CCTCTGGGCAACATCTACAAGTAAAAGCGGAATCAATCAGGAAGAAAAAGGTGGATCAGTCGCTCGGTGCTCGCTGGATCAAATCTTTTCGGATCGATGCAAGCACGCGTGTGACTCGCCCTTTGAGTTCATCAGGCGAGCCAAGATTCGCTATAGTATAGTCGGATCGTTTTCTCTTGTGTTCAAGTCCAAGCTGAGTTTTTTCTCGCCGACCGAGCTCCCCAGCATCCCATCCCCGAGTCTTCTGCACCCGAGATTGGCGTATATCTGCGGGTGTTTCGATATAAATTACAGCATCACACTCGCTATCAACCCCCGCTTCAAACAACAGCGGAGCATCAATAATCACCCCTGCCGCCCCATCTTCAATGGCTTGAGCGATCAATGCCCGCCGACGCWCGTGCACCAACGGATGAATCAAACCCTCAAGTTTCCGACGCTCGAAGGGCTGATCGAACACAATTTGGGCAATCTTCGAGCGATCAATCTTCCCGTCAGCCCCAAATATCTCACGCCCCCACCACTCAACAAGCTGCTGGATCACCCCAAGATCACTCATGATCTCGCGCACACTCGCATCAGAATCCGAAACCACACACCCCAAATCCCCAAACACCTGCGCAACAGTCGACTTGCCCGCGCCGATCCCACCGACAATCCCGATCACAGGCGTCACCTGCTTGCCAGCGCCATGACCCGCACCATGAACAGACATCCGATCCGCTTGCGTCCGAATCATACCAAGCACCTTTTCAGGGTGTTCCATCCCCCGCCAAACCAGATCGACCGCACCAGTCCCCGCAGAGGTAATCCCGATCGAACCGATCCCAAAGATCCGCTCAGCCAAAGGCCTCACCATCACAATATGCTGAATCCGCCGAAGCGGAATATCAGTCGTCACGGTCTGCAAAATCCCAAACTTGGCGATAATCCGCCCATCGGTTAAGATATGCCGACGCACACTCCAATCCACCAACCCCAAAACAAACCGGAGCCCAACAAGCACCAAGACCCCGTTAGCACTCGATACCAACGCAGGCTGAGCGAGCCACATCCCAACCCACCGCATCGCGCCCCACAAGATCAACCCCAAAACGATCCAACGCCACATCTGTGTAAACACAAACGCGATATGCGGGCGATCATCAATTAGAATCCGCTCGCCTTCGGGCACATAGTCCGGGCGAGTCTGCGAAGTGTTGTGTGTTGGCGTTTGCTCACGATCCATTGACAGATTGTATCAGCYTCATCTGCTTATCGCTTTGGAATCGCATTCTGATCAAGCACCGCGATCTGCGGATAGTTCCGGTAGTACCCGTTGTAATCGAGCCCATACCCAACCACAAACTCATCGGGGATCTCGAACCCAACATAATCGACATGCACATCGACTGTCCGCTCRACCTTCTTATCGAGCATCACGCCCAATCKCAGCGAMGCCGGGTTCTGCTTRGAAATCATCTTATGAACCAACGCCAGYGTCTGACCWGAATCMAGAATRTCATCRAGCACRATAATGTGCTTGCCNTTCNAGATYCKKAGGCAKCTCCGTCGCAAAGTGCGCACCTTTCGACCGTACCGACTCCCCCGGATAGCTCGAMACCGCSACCAACCCSARCGAMAGCTTCATCGGCAGCTCSCGCACGACATCAGCCACRAAGATCATCGCCCCGGTCATAATCGGGATAATGATSACTCGATCCTCATCAAGCTCCGTCTGCCCGTCCTTAGCCAGATCCGCCTTGAGATCAACAATCATCTCCGCCGCCAGTGTTTTCACACGATCAGCGATCTGTTCACGGGTATAGAGCACGCGTTCAATTTCTGGAAACATGAACAACAATAGGCTTAGTGACAAGAGAACACGCCTGCCCATCCAACTCGAAATCTGCCCTGTGAGCGGGATAGCCGAGTTCAATCTGTCCAAGCTTGATATTCAAAGTTAAACATCATACAATTTTGGCCATATAAGCAAATCGAACCTTTCAAGTTGTACCAGCCATCAAAATACCCTACTCTCTATTCGTGCTGCCCATTGGTGGCATTGAGACCGAAGATACCAAGAAGGGGAACTTATCATGTTGCAACTTACCAATCGTCGGCTCACGCTGGCCGCTATCGCACTCTCCTTTTTTGGAGCCTTGCCCGCATCAGCACAAATCATCAACGAAGATATCAAAATCACCGCATCCGACGCTGCTGATGATGATTGGTTCGGGCGCCCAATCGCGATCTCGGGTGCAACGGCAATCGTCGGAGCTTTTCGCGACGATGACACGGGCTCTGATTCTGGTTCTGCCTATGTTTTCAACACGACCACCGGCCAACAACTCTTCAAACTTACCGCGTCCGACGCCGAGCAGTTTGACAACTTCGGCCACTCCGTAGCCGTCTCCGGCGCCCTCGCCATCATCGGGTCACCGCATGACAACGACGCAGGCCTCGTCTCGGGCTCAGCATACCTCTTCGACACGACCACTGGCAAACAACTCTTCAAGCTCACTGCATCCGACGCTGCTCAAGGTGACGAATTTGGCTTCTCCGTAGGGATATCGGGCACGACAGTTATAATCGGCGCCAGGGGTGACAGCGACATGGGCCAATTGGCCGGCTCAGCCTACCTGTTCGATACAGAGACCGGGCTTCAAATCGCAAAACTCACCGCATCCGATGCTGCGCAACTTGACGAGTTCGGCTGGTCAGTCGCGATCTCAGGTGCGACGGCTATCGTTGGGGCTAGACATGACAATGATGCGGGCTTCAGATCCGGCTCCGCCTACCTATTCAATACGGTGACCGGTGATCAAATCGCAAAGCTCACCGCCTCAGATGCCGCAGAAAACAACTGGTTCGGCTACTCCGTCGCGATCACAGGTTCGACCGCCATCGTCGGAGCACCTGCCGAAGGCTCATTTTCTGGCTCAGCCTATCTATTCGACACGACTTCCAATCAGCAAATCTTCAAGCTCACCGCCTCAGATGCCGCAGTGTCAGACCAACTCGGCACCTGTGTGGCCATCTCCGGCAGCACCGCCATCGTCGGGGCACAGCACGACGACGATGCGGGCTCAGCCTCGGGCTCCGCTTACCTCTTCGACACGACTACCGGCCAACAGTCAGTTAAACTCATCGCGTCGGATGCCTCGCAAGGTGATCAGTTTGGCCGATCCGTAGCGATCTCGGGCACTAACGCCATCGTAGGAGCATGGCTCGATGACGACGCGGGCGCAGACTCGGGCTCCGTTTATGTCTTCGGCACGCCCACCCCATGCCTCGCCGATTTAACGGGGGATGGCACACTCGACTTCTTCGATGTGAGCCTTTTCTTGACTTACCTCGAAACCAGCAATCCGATCGCAGACTTTAACGGCGATGGACTGATCAACTTCTTCGATGTCAGCACATTCCTCATTGAGTTCACCGCAGGCTGCCCATAAATCCCAACCATCACATAACCAACAAAAAAACGCCCATGCAATACATGGGCGTTTTTCAATATCTATTCAATACGGTTTACAAAGCCCCGGATTGCCTTGCCTCAGAATACGCAACCAGCGATGCCTCAATAATCTCATGAGCCCGCTCCACAGGCTGGATCTCATCGACCTCCACCGTCTTGCCCTCGAGCGTCTTGTAATCTTCAAAGAATCGCTTGAGCATCTTAAAAGTATGCTTGGGGAAGTTCTCGATCGTTTGATACTCTTCAAACTCGCTATCGTTAATCAGCACTGAGATAATCTTATGGTCAGGCTGACCATCATCGATCATCGTCATCACGCCGATTGCGCGAGCCTCGCAGATACACATCGTCGGCACCTTCTCAGCACAAAACACCAACACATCCAACGGATCATCATCCTCAGCCAAGGTCTGTGGGATAAACMCGTAGTTCGCTGGGTAATAGACCGCGCTGCTCAATACGCGATCGAGCCGAAGCATCCCCGTCGGCTTATCAAGCTCRTACTTATTGCTCGACCCCTTCGGGATCTCAATAATCGAACGAAAATGGGAAGGAAGTTCAAGACCCTGGATTCCGGGTCGGACATCGTGCCATGGGTGTATCATGCCCAAGTATTGCCCGCCAAAAACAAACATCCACCCATCTCCCCCGCTTGGCCAATGATTCACCAAATGCACACAAAACAGGTTGCCCGGCATACCCTATAACCATGCTCACAATCGACTATGCCAACTGCCTCTCCTCTCGTGTCGGCCCCCACGGGCTCGACCCTGCCCGCGTCCATGCAGACTCCCCACAAGCTGCCGGCATCGCACAACTCACCAAACAACTCAACCAAACCCGAGGCACAAACTGGGAACGCTGGCGAGAACTCTGGAACGAGCCCATGCGCTCCGCCCACCTCGACGCAGTCAACGCCATCGCCAACGAGTGCGAATCACGATTCGAAAACATCGTCGTCCTCGGAATCGGTGGCTCAGCCCTCGGCAATATCGCACTCCAATCAGCACTCAACGAACCAACCTACAACCTGCTAAGCAAAGCCGACCGCCCGGGCCCAAAGATGTTCGTCGTCGATAATGTCGATCCGAGTAACCTTGCATCCATCCTCAAAGTCTGCGATCCAAAGACAACCCTCTTCAATGTCGTTTCTAAATCTGGCGAGACCGCCGAGACKGCYKCSCAGTTYATGATTATYCGMRAGSKMCTCSAAGMAGCCSTSGGCWMRMRMTGGGCCNAKCMMWNTCGTCGCSATCACCGATCCMGAMMAAGGCACCATGCGCACCATCTGYGAYCARGMAGGMATCACSACMCTCCCSGTCCCSGAWGGCGTCGGAGGSCGATTCTCMKYCCTCTCCCCMGTWGGCCTCTTCTCCGCAGCAATCTGTGGCATCGACATCGAAGCAATGCTCGATGGCGCACAAGCAATGGACAATCGCTGCTCCAACGAAAAACTCACCGAGAACCCGGCCGCCATGCTCGCCCTGCTCCTCGTCGAGCTCGGCACCCGCAAAGGCAAGCCAAACCATGTGCTGATGCCCTACGCCAATAGCCTCAAGCTCCTCGGCGACTGGTACGCCCAGCTCTGGGCAGAATCCCTAGGCAAAAAATTCGACAACCAAGGCGAAACTGTCTTCGCCGGGTTCACACCCATCTCCGCCCTAGGCACCACAGACCAACACTCCCAAGTCCAGCTCTACCGCGAAGGCCCAAACGACAAGGTCATCGGATTCATCGAGATCGAAGACTTCGGCAACGATCAAGCCATGACCATCCCGACCGGCATGGGGGTCGAAGCCATCGAATACCTCGAAGGCAAACGCCTCGTCGATCTCCTCAACGCCGAGAAACGAGCCACCGAATACGCCCTGATCGATTCCCAGCGTCCAAACTACACCATCAAGATGCCCAAGATCGACGCCCACCATGTCGGCGAGTTCATCGCCCTCTGGGAAATCGCCACCGCATACGCCGGCTTGATGCTCAACATCGACGCCTACGACCAACCCGCTGTCGAAACCGGCAAAAAAGCCACCTTCGGGCTCATGGGCCGAGCCGGATACGAAGACTGGCTCACCAAAGTAAACGACACACTCAGCGAAACTGAGTATGTCATATAAAATACAAAGTTTATTATTTGTAAATTATATGCAATTGCCTCTTGCGTGTTGCGAAACGCCTGTCATACTCAAGCATTCACCAACTCTCACTGCAGGGATTTTTTAAATGAAAAACATATTACTAACTCTCGGACTGTTCACTTCCCCGATATTGGCCAGCGACCTACTGCCGTGTACACCAACTCAAACATCAACCACCCAACTCGCATTTGATTCGCCCCCTCGAATCATGACCACTGGAAACTCCGCCGGGCTTGTTCAACTAGAGAACAATGACATTTTGGTGTACGATGTTTCACAAGACAAGCTCGATCTTGCCTCGATAATCTCGCGCCCACAAATTGACAGCTTCGCGATTCATCAAAGCTATGCGATCATCAGCTACATCGAGGACTCCACTCTCGAATTTCTAGATCTCCAAAACCCCGCCGCCCCAATCACAACCCTCAACTTATCCCTCCCTGCGAATGTGTTACACATTGAGATCCTCAATGACCTACTCGCCATCTCCATGGGCGATGCGGGAATGGTTTTTTATGATGTATCAGATCCCTCAAACCCAACCCATCTTGCCACCCATCAAAATATTACAGCAACGAAATCAAGCTTAAGCACGGACAAAATGCTGGCCTCCGGCAATCTCTATGACATCTCAGATCTGACCAACCCAAGCATTATGACAAGCAACTCACCGTTTGGTTTTCTCTTCTCGGACTTCATCTTTACTCCAATACCAAATGGTTTTTTAACCTACAACTTGGCAGGCCAAAAAACTGATGTCTTCTTTGACCCAAACGCTTTGTTTGGCGCATCGATACGCAACCACGAGTTCATCTGGCGGCTAGGCTCTTATCAGGGCGACCAATCCCCAAACCTAACTTCAATCCAAATCAGCACCCACAGCATTGAATCCCCAAGTAATGGAACCGGATCTACATCCTTTTCAAGAATCTTTGGGAGTGTGTCCAACATCAAAATGGGACGATCTGATCAAAGAGCAATTTTCACCAGCAACAATGGAGCCTTGCTCTTCAAGCGCTCTACCGGCTTTACTGACAGACGCTGGTTTAGCACGAGTGATGCCGAAATCCAAGACAACTTCCTATATGCCCTTGATGGTGGCGGAGTCAAAAAATATGACCTGTCCGACTCATCCATCCTCGAAGACGCAGGATCTTTCAGCCTTCCCCATCCTAACGATGAACCTCAAAAACTATACCTCGGGGACCGCTTTGGCTTGATACAAATACGCATAAATGATGGGTTTCAATTCCCCAAAGGCTACCGCCTGTTTGACCTAGAAACCCTTGAACGAATTGGCTCAAATGAGATTGAACAACAGACCAGCAGATTTCCTGCCACATCGATTGCTGTCCACGGCAACCGAATAGCCATGCAAAGAGATTTCAGTCTCGGCTTGTTTGAAATTAACGAAGAAAATGAAACCATCTCTCTCGGCGATACATCAATGATCGCATTTAATCGAAGTGTTGCGATGTATAACGATATCTTGGTGTCAAATGGCAGCGGAGATGGTACAACGCTCAATCTCTTTGACCTCTCTGACCCTTCATCAATTCAACTCGCCGGCCAAATCATGGGCAGCGTAACTCCTGAAGACATCTTTGTACTGATCAACCAGAACACCCTTGCCGTAACGGATGGCGCCCTCATTCAAATCTTCGATATCACTGACCCGACATCGCCAGTCCAAACTGATCTCATCGACTCATCCCCAGATAACATCTTGGAACTGACCTACAACGAGGGAATCCTGAACGCTCTCAGAGAGCTATCCACATCCACAGGTGATATGGAAGCATACTACTACGATGTTGCCAACCCCAATAATATCCAGCTCGTTGAGAAACTCATTATTGAATCAGGAAACCAAACAAGCCACAGCGCAACGAGGCGAGTAATCACATCCGATGCGATACAAGTCTTTGAATCAYGCTTCATCCACTGCCAAGCTGACATAAATAGCGATGGCAATCTCGATTTCTTAGATGTCCAAAACTTTATCAAAGCACTCCTCGCAAATGACCCCACCAGTGACTTTAACGGTGATGGAAACCATGATTTCTTTGATATCTCAGAATTTCTCTCTCAGTTTGCTGCTAGCTGCCCATAAAAGCATTACTTCTTAAAGGGTAATAACAAAATTTTCATCGCCGAGGGATCTCAACCCTCGGCTTTTTTCTATCATCATCACCATGAGCTCTAAAAAATCAAAATCCATCCCATTCATCGCTGGGTTCTTCGTCCTGATCCTTCTCGCAGGGTTCTCGCTCGGGCTCCGCACCGTCATCGAGTTTGATGCGGTCAATGCACAGATGCGGACATCCAAGTTCTTGTTCCTCAAGCTCCCGGTCATCATTGATAAGCAAGAACTCTGGTTCGCTGATGGTACCGAACCAGTCACTCCCATCGACTGGCAGCTCATGCACGAGTTCCACCACTCGGCGACGGGCTCAAAGCTCGATCACACCCATTGGGGAGCGTTCGCCGACACCATCATCCTCTGGGGAGATCTCCAGCTTGACGCAGATCTCCAATCCCACCTGGCCATTCGAACCCGCGAGATGATGAAGAGCGATGAGCACATCAAAGCCAAACGCATCTACGCCCGCCGAATCGATGGCCAGATCCGGTTCCAGCTCGAAAACGCAGAAACCCCGCTCACCATCGAAACCCTCGACACCATCATCGAAGCAGCATTCGCCAAATCAATCGATGGCGAAGCGAGCATGCTCGCCGATCCCTAATCACTCTCTAGTCACTCACGCCCAGCGACGCCGAAAATAACTGGCACGCGGTTTGTGTATACCTTTCTAACGGGCTGCTGCTGTTCACGGATGAACGGGTAGATCCGCAAGATTGGACACGCCATGAACTACGGCTTACAAATCTCCGCCTCGGGTGCATTAGCGAGTATCCATCAACAAGATGCGCTCACAAACAACCTGGCAAACATCAATACCGTTGGTTTTAAATCCATCCTCACCGGCACGATGCAACGCCTACCCGCACGAATCGAAGGCAATCTCCCCTACCTTTCCTCAGGCTCGCTACTCGAAAAACTCGGCGGAGGCGTATTTGCTGCGCCTACACGCATCGATTTTGCGCAGGGCATACTCGAATCAACCGGTAATGAACTCGATGTCGCCATCAACGGCGATGGGTTCTTCGTAGTCGGCGATGCAAGCAACCCCGCACTCACCCGCGATGGACGATTCACCCTCAATAGAGACAGCGAACTCGTCATGACAACCAACGGCGTCCCCATACTCTCGACAAGCAACAAAACAATCACCATCGACCCAAGCCAAGGCAATCTCACGATCTCAAGCGATGGCACCATCTATCAGAACGGCGCAGCGATCAACCAGATCCAGATCAGCGATGTCCCCGATCGTTCAATCCTGACCAAAATCGGTTCGGGCATGTTCGCTTCGAAATACGGCGCAGCCCTCTCGCTCATCGAAGGCACCGGCTCACTCTCCCAGTACACCGTTGAAGGCTCGACGGTTTCTGAGATCCAAGCACTCATGTCTATCCAGAGCGCATCGAAGGCAGCCCAAGGCAATATTGGGATGATCGACATGCAGAACAAGCTGATGGAACGAGCAATCAATGTCTTCGGACGAATCGCCTAAACGACACGCAAATCAACACGCTAAATGATTATCTGACAAAGGAATACATTCATGGCAGTCATCGCAATGCAATCCGCTTCTTCTGGTCTTCGCGCCCTCGACATCCGTCTCGATGTCATCGCCAACAACTTGGCCAATGTCAATACCGAAGGATTCAAATCATCACGGGTCAACTTTGAAGACCTGATGTATATCGAACGCTCCCAGCCAGGTGTTGAAAACAACAACGGCGACCAACGCCCAACCGGGCTCTATGTTGGTTTAGGGGTTCGCGTAAGTGGTACACAACAAGACTTCCAGCAAGGTCCACCCGTTCCAGGAACCAGCACCACCGACATGATGATCCAGGGCAAAGGGTTCTTTAAAGTATCAGTAGAGACCGATTTGGGTGCTGGCGGGGTCGCCTATACCCGCACGGGTAACTTCGTCACCAACGCCAACGGCGATCTCACCCTCGCCAACTCCGACGGTCGGCTTCTCGATCCGGTCATCAATATCCCCGACAACGCGACCGGTGTTTCGGTTGATGGCTCTGGAAGAGTGAGCTACACCTCTCCCGGCGGCGTGATTACCGAAGCTGGGCAAATCGAACTCGTCAACTTCATCAACCCCTCAGGACTCTCCCAAGCCGGGTCGAATCTTTGGGTAGAAAGCGCTGCATCAGGATCGCCAATCTCGGGCGAGCCGGGCACACAAAACTTTGGAACAATCCTAGGCGGCGTACTCGAAGGCTCAAATGTTGACCCTGCCCGCGAACTCATCGAACTCATCCGTACCCAGCGGGCATTCGAGATGAACTCACAGGCCATCCGAGCAGCTGACGAAACCCTCCAGTCCGTCGCTCAGCTTCGTCGATAATCACTTGTAGCACAAGGACTAAACACATGAACCGCCGACTTGTCATCTTGCTTTCGTTGATCATCGCCTTGCTCGTTCTTGGGCAGCAGGCGTATGGTGCAGATTCGGCCAAAACCATCACCACGATCACACTCAAATCAACCGTTCGGCTTTCATCAGATCATGCTTCAGTCACCATGGCAGATATCGCCACCATCACCGGCCCGCAAGCTGATGTTGTCAAAGCACTTTCGATCAGTACTGATCAACCAGTCGCAGTCGGTCAATGGTCAGCCATCACCAGCGAATCAATCCGCACCGCGATCGAAGACGCACCAACGATCAACGCCGGCTCGGTCATGCTCGTCGGGTCAGATATCTCGCTTACCCGCAAACGAGAAGCAACCACTCATAATACAAGTATTCCAAAGCACTTACAGCCTACTAAAAAAAGCGAACCCACAATCCGAGACCTACTCGAACGCTGGATCTATGCTCGCAAATGGCTCATGAGCACACCTGCATCCACTCGAATCACCTTTGGTAACTCGAGTAGAGATCAGCGTTTACTCAACATGACTGCTACAAACCGACAAGTGATCATCACTGAGATCGGACGATCCAAGAAGATCAGCTGTCAGGTTACAATCTATGAAGGTGATGTCCTCATCATCGAATCCAACATCCGGTTCGATGTCCTTGTCGAGCGGCAGGTTCGGATCGCGACCAAGCAGATTCGCCGAAATGAGCTGGTTGATCAAGAGCGAAGCACAATCGAGACGCGTTGGCTCTCGCCAATGACTTCGATCGCCGATCCAGCCGCCTCATTGGCCAAGGCGTGTAAGAAGACCATCGATCCTGGTTCCATCTTGCTCAGCTCGATGCTCGRACAACCCATCTTGATCAAACGAGGCAAAATCGTCTCGGCTCGCAGTTTGTCGGGCACGGTCTCCGTCACCATGAGCGTCCGTGCATTAGCTGATGGTCGACTCGGTGAAATCATCGAACTCGAATCCCGCGATCGATCCCAACGCTTCTCGGCCAAGGTCGCAGGGGTTGGACGGGTCATCATTATCCAGAAGAACACGAAGTAATCATTTGTAGTCATTCATACGCCTCAGCAGACCAAGGTTTACCGATGAAAAAGATCACCACCCGCTCCATCTCCTGTGCCCTGTTCGTGCTAGCTGGGATCTTCACCCAATCAGCCCATGCCCAGAGCCTGTTTCTCGCTCAAGAAGAAACAAATGCTTCTCCCGATGCAGACCAACCAGAAATCGTACTTGAAGAGGCATCGCTCTACTTTATCACCGCGCCCGAAGATCGTGTGATCCAAAAGCACGACATCATCACCATTATCATCGATGAGAGCAGCTCCCAAAAAAGCTCGCAAACCCTTGAAACAGAGAAGGAATCGAAGTCTGACGCAACCGTCAGCGCGATGCTCGATGTCATGGAACTGCTTCAGCTCCGAATTCGAGAAACAAGCTCGCCGACCACTGATCTGATCAAGTTTAACGCCAAACGCGAGTTCTCAGGCGAGGGCGAGTACGAACGCACCGACAAGTTCACGGCACGCATCGCTGCACGGGTTCTCGAAGTCAAACCCAACGGCACGCTCGTCCTCGAAGCGGTCAAACGCATCGCCAAAGACTCCGAAATCTCCGTCCTGACCCTCTCAGGGTTCGCACGCGATGAAGATGTCACCGCCCAGAACACGATCTTGTCGAGTCAGCTTGCTGATTTGAATATCTCGGTGGTCAACGAGGGCGATTTGAAGAAGGCTGCCGAGAAGGGACTCATTACCCGTGTCCTCGATTCGATCTTCTCGTTCTAAATCAAACATTCAGATGTACACATTAGCTGCTCCTGCGCCATCTTGGTTCAGGAGCAGTTTTCGTTTGGCACGCCCTTCGCGTACCTCTATACGGAAGGATTCTAAACATGAGACGATGGATCGTCATTTATAGTCTACTGCTCGCCCTGGCAGCTTTCGATGCACACGCTGGCAAAACCCTGCGTGAAATTTCGCGAGTCAAAGGCCAAGGCGCTTCGGTTGTTCATGGGCTCGGGCTCGTCGTGGGTCTCAACGGCACCGGCGACAGCGGCTCCGAACTGATGATGGCTCGCCCATTGGCTGAAGCACTCAAAAAGTTCGGAAATCCGGTGAGTATCGACGATCTCGCCAACTCCAAGTCCGTCGCGATTGTGCTGGTTACTTGCCAGATTCCACGCGAAGGCGGGAAGACCGACGACAAGTTTCATGTCACCATCTCGGTGCTCAACTCCGCCAAGAGCCTCAAAGGTGGAAACCTGATGCTCTCGCCTTTGATCGCCCAGCCCGGCTCACCGATCTATGCCTTCGCCCAAGGGCTCATCAGCATCTCGGATGAAGACAACCCAACAGTGGCAAGAATCGACAATGGTGCGCAGCTCGTGCGCGATATCAATACTACGCCCAACATCGCTCGCTCGTTCGATCTGATTATCGATTCCAACTTCGCAAGTTGGGGATCGACATCGACCATCGCATCAGAGATCAATCAGCAGTACCTGCTTACCTCCAATAGACTCAACCGTTCGATCGCCGAGCCGATTGATGCCCGCACGATCCGCGTGATTGTTCCTGCGACCGAAAGCCAGCATCCGGCCTCATTCTTTGGCGACATCATGGGCACCGATATATCGAGCGCGTTGCGCAAGCTGCCTGCCAAGGTGCTTTGTGACACCCGACGCGGGATTATCGTGATCACCGGCGATGTCCAAGTCTCGGCAGCCGTCATCACACATAAAGACCTGCGGATCACCACCACTGTCCCCCCACTACCGGGCGAGTTTATCCCCTCGACAAGCGAATATGCCTCGGTCGATACGACCGGCGAATCGCTCGCCGATAGCTCTCGCCTTGATGATCTGATCGCGGCGTTTGATCAGCTTGATATCCCGACCATTGAACAAATCCACATCCTCCAAATGCTCCACGATACCGGCAAGCTGCATGCACGCCTGATCGTCGATGGGCAAGAGTAACCAAACAGGAACCATGCGATGAGTACGATCTCGAACACACGCCCCAACATGACCCTCGATCTGCTTGCTCAGAAGTCTGCCGACGCGCGCAAGCAACTGCCTAAGGACAAAGGGCCTTTGAGCATTGCCAATCGTCAAGGCTTGTCGATTGCTCACAAACCCAACGCTGCCGAGGGCATCCAGACGCGTGAAGAAAAGGCAAGAGAAGCTGCGGAGGGTTTGGTTTCGACGACACTCATCGAACCGATCCTCAAGCAGATGCGTGAATCGAACAACACGCCCCCACCGTTTGGTCCTAGCCGAGCCGAGAAGCAGTTTTCTGCATTGCTCGACACCAAGCTCTCTGATGAGATTGTGCAAGCTGCCAACTTCCCGCTTGTTGAACGGATCACCGCCCAACTTCTTCGCAACATGCCAGTGACCGAAACACCCGAGCCCGGAATCGATACACAGGGATAATCGCTGATGAAACTTGCTGATTACAACAAAGCCAAAGCCAGAGCGAACAGCCAACGCACCAACAAGCGTTCGACTGTCAGCACCCAGACGCGCCCGATCGATACCGATCGGCTCGATTCAATGCTCGGCAAGCTCGAAGACGAGCACGCCACGCTGCTCGATTTGGCCAAAGCTCATAAAGATGCACTGACCCATGCCTCAGTCGCAGAACTCAACGCCATCACGATGCAAACAAGCGATGTGTTAATGCGGATCGCGCAGATCGAAGACGCCCGGCGAACCATGATCATCAACGATACCGGCTCGCTAGCATCGCTCGATCAGCTCATGGAACAGTTTAATGCGAGCGATCGCGATCGGATCGGCAAACGCCAGACTCGGCTTCGCGAGTTGATCATGCGGGTCAAAGATGAACAAGACGCGGTACGCGTCGCAAGCGAAAACCTTGCCAATCACATGCGTGGTTTGATCAAGCAGGTTGGCGCATCGCTCTCACACGCCGGGACCTATTCGCGAGGCGGGGCAGTCGACCCATCACGCAGCCAGGTCGTCAGTTCACTCGATGTTGTTCAGTAAGTTGTTCAGTACAGAAAGGACGGAACCATGAGTCTCTCAGCCACCATGCAGATCGCCCGTTCGGCGCTGATCACTTCTCAGCTCGGGCTTCAGGTGACAGCCCAGAACATGGCCAACGCGGCTACCCCTGGGTACACACGCCAGATCGCGATGCTTCAGGCATTGCGTGGGCGTTCGAGTGATCCGTATCAAATCGGGCAGGGCGTGGCGATCCAAGATGTTCGCCGACAGATCGACGAGGCTCTCCAACGCCGTCTCTGGAACTCCAACTCGGACGAATACTCCAGCGCACAGCAGCTCAATGTCCTCTCGCAACTCGAAACCATCCTCAACGAGGGCACCGAGTTCGATATGTCGACGCAGCTCTCGTCGTTCTTTAACTCATGGACCGAAGCGACCACGCTGCTCGATTCTGAGCCCAACATTATCAATCAGGGCACCACGCTCTCGTCGTATATCCGCAATATGCAATCCGATCTGATCGGACAACGCGAACAGCTCGAAGAACAAATCGATGCCCAGGTCTTGCGTGCAGATTCTATTCTTGATGAGATCGCATCGATCAATGAAATCATCGCGGTCAATGAGGTTGGCAATACAGAAGCTGCGGGGCTACGAGATCGGCGAGACCAGATCGTCACCGAGCTCGCACAGTTGATGGATGTGACCGTAGTCGAAACCAACGGCGGCGGATACGACATCTACTCAGGATCGACCCCCATTGTTCAAGGAACCCACAACCGAGGCATCCAGATCTCGCGTGTAACCGAGGGCGATACGCTGACCGCTCGCGTTGAACTCGCAGCGGATTCGACCCCGCTCCCAATCACCAGCGGCTCGATCGGYGGMTTGCTCSCMTCRCGYGATGGYGCGATYGAYGCMACACTCGAAAAACTCGACACACTCGCTGCCCAACTGATCTTTGAAGTCAACCGGTTGCATTCCACCGGGACCAACGAGGACTGGCTCAACAGCTCATCAGGGACGCTTCAGATCGGCGCGACCGACCAACTCCTTGCACTCAACGACCCGAATAACTCTACCTTCGCGAACCTACCTTTCTCAGCGGTTAACGGCTCGTTCGTGATCACGCTTAAGAATGACAACGGCGACATCGTCTCAACTCAGCAGATCGATATCGATCTTGATGGTTTGACCAGCACAGGCGTGCCAGGGTTTGCTGATGACACCAGTGCTGAAGATATCCGGGCAGCCCTCGATGGGATCGATGGGATCACTGCTTCGTTCGATCCATCTGGGCGGTTGGTGATTGATGCTGATCCAGGATTCAACTATTCGTTCTCGGAAGACTCTTCGAGCGTACTCGCCACGATGGGTGTGAACAGCTTCTTCGAAGGCACCAGCGCAAGCACCATTGGCGTTCGCGAAGATGTCACCGTAATGCTCGGACGGATGGACGGGGGGCAGTTTATTGCCAACGGCACCGCTTTGGCGATGGGCAACCTTGCCAGCGAAGCGACCGACGGACTTGGCGGATTGTCAATCTCGAAGTTCTGGGCACGCCAAGCCCAAGATATCGCGGTCAAGACGAGCGGCGCACGCACAAGTGCAAACGCTAATCGGCTTGTGCGCGAAAGCCTCGATGGGCAACGGGCCAGTGTTTCAGGGGTGAGTATCGACGAAGAATCGTTGAATCTGATCACCTATCAACGCCAATATCAGGCGGCTGCCCAAGTTATTACCACCGCCCAACAAATGTTCGACACCTTACTCTCACTCGTGTAACCCGGTTTACCTTTTAACAGTTTCATCTTTGAAAATCACATCGGCTCAACAAAGAGATCATCATGTCCACCTTCCCAACAAGCTACTCCCGTTCACCAACGCTGCTCTTTTCGCAGAACTCGCTCAACGCGCTTGGGCGGACCAACTTCCAGCTTTCTCGGCTCAACGAGCAGCTCTCGACCGGGCTCGATCTGCTGCGCCCATCGGATGATCCGATCCGCAGCGCGACGATTTCTATCTTGGATAGCCGACTTGAGTACAACGATCAACTGCTCAAAAACCTTCAGTTCGCAGGCAACTCACTCGCCACGCTCGACAACGCACTTGGTGATGCGAAATCGCTTATTGACGAGGCGTATGGGATTGCCCTTGGGCAAATCTCGACGCCATCAGACCGTGAATCTCGATCGGGGCAAGCGATTATTATCGATTCGCTCATTAACTCGCTCTATGGCATTTCCAACACAGAATCGATTGTTGGATATGTCTTTGGCGGGACGAATCCTGGGTCGCCGCCGGTGAACTTTATTAATGGTGGATACAACTTCTCGGGCGAACGCGGCGGGTTGCTTGCTGCTCTTGGCACCGCATCGGATGTCCCGATTACACTCGGCGCGGACAACGCGATTGGTGCGCTCTCGAACCGGATCGAAGGATCGGTTGATCTCAATCCTGATCTGAGCGATAGCACCCGGTTGGTTGATCTCAACGGTGCCCGCGATCTTGGAATTTCACAAGGCGTTTTCGAGATGAGTTTTAACTCGGGCGTGAGTGTGTCGGTTGATATCTCGGCTGCCGATACGATCGGGGATGTTGCCGACATCATCGAAGCTGCGATTATTCAATATGAATCTGACAACGGCGTGACCATCTTGGGCCCCGGCGGCGTTGGGACATCTGGCGGCTCGCTCGACTTTGATATCGCAGGCGGGAGCTTGGAGTTTACAGATAACCTAGGCTCGAATGTCGGCAAGGATCTGGGGATCGTGCAAGATCCGGCGGTTGCATTGACCACCCTCGCGGGCACCGGGATTGACCTGAACCCGAATCTGACATGGACAACATCGATCTCGTCGCTCTCCGGGCTTGGAGGCAATGCCCTCGATGATATCCAGCTTCAAATCAACGGCCAAAGTGTGACTGTTGATCTCTCAGGAGCGACCAATCTTGGGGATATCCGCAGCCAAATCGAAGCAGCGGGCACCGGGATTCGCGTTGAGATCGGTGAAGACGGTACAGGAATCAATATCATCACGGAGTCGGCCACGACTATCAATCAGGCTATGTCGATCTCGGAAGTGAGCGGCGGCAATGACACCGCGACACTCCTTGGTATCCGGTCTTTCGCCAGCGACACCCCTCTCTCTGTGTTTAATGATGGACGAGGGATTGAGATCTCGGATGACAAAGACTTCGTCATCACCCTTGGCGATGGATACGAGATCCCTATTAACCTCTTGCCTGCCGATATCGCAACGGTTGGATCACTGATCACCGCGATTAATACCCAGGCCAACGCTCAGTTGACGGCTGATGGTCGCCCAACGACACAGTTTGATGCCCAGTTGAGCGCAACGACCAATGGGATCGAGTTCACACAGTCGTTTGTGATCTCGCCTGCCAACTCGCTGTCGATTTCGCCTGCGAGTAACTCGCCGGCAGCGGAGCAACTCGGACTCCTTGATACCACTTCGACCAACGGCGGCGACACGCTGATCTCTGAAGATCGCGCAAAGGTACGCGTGATCAATCTCTTTACCCATCTTTTAGACCTCTCAGAGGCGTTACGAAACGATGACACGCTTGGCATACAACTTGCGTCACAAGAGATGAAGGTCTCTCTCGATGAGTTGATCCAGTCGCGGGCACTGGTCGGGGGATATGCCAAAAGGATTGATACTGAAGTGGTTCGCCAAGAAGACAAACGAATCTTTGATCTCTCGATGCGAAGTGAGCTTCGAGATTTGGACTATGCCGCGGCATCGTCACGGTTCTCGCAGCTTCAGCTTCAGATGCAGGCGACACTGAGTGTGATTGGACAGACACAATCGCGAACGCTCTTAGATTTCCTCGGTTAACACGAGGGAATGAATGAAACACCCTTCGGGCCAACGCCCGGTGGGAGAATTTGGATCGAGGTTCCGCCAGTCGGCCAGGCGGGTAACCAAGACAGGATGTCGCCCGACTATGGAGGTCGGCGTCGATCCCAACTTCACCGGCCGAAATGATCGGAGCGCACAATGGAAGTGCGGACWACACGATTTGGGGTAATYGAYATCGCGGAGGACCGCGTAATTACCTTCCCTGACGGGTTGCTTGGTTTTGGCGACAGGACACAGTTCTGTCTTCTTCAACCGGGTGACGACGCATGTTTCTTYTGGCTTCAGTGTGTKRATGAYGCGGATCTCGCGTTTGTMGTCACTGACCCRACMTTCTTYGAGCAAGAYTTYTCKGTKCCYATCCGCCCTGAGCAGATGGAAGCGYTGAARATMWSSAAGCTTGAAGATGCGCAGGTCTTTGTGATTGTGAACAAGATCGGTGATCAGCTCACTGGCAACTTCCAAGGGCCGTTGATTATCAACACCCTGACCAAAGTTGGTGAGCAGATGGTGCTGGCGGATAAACGCTGGACAACACGCCATCCACTGATGAGAGTTGCATCGGATTCAGCACAGACGGCGACCGCCTAACGCATTTGATTCGAGCGATTGAGTTTGATCACACAGACCCGTTCTTGTGTACGCGCCTTTTCTGCGCAGTGTGATCGATCTTGCCATAGATGATTCCGGAACGAACGACCCGGTGTCTAGAGAACCATTACCCACCGCACCCGTGAGCACACATGGGGACGGCCGAGAGCAAGGAGTGAACGCATGCTTGTGCTCTCAAGGCAGCGCGACGAAACAATAATGATCGGCGACGAGATCGAAATCTCAATCGTTGATATCCGGGGGGACAAAGTCCGCCTGGGGATCAGCGCACCGACAAGAATCGCAGTACACCGTAAAGAAGTGTATGACGCGATCAAACGAGAAAATGCGCAAGCGGCCCGACTCGGCATGACCGATCTCGATTCGCTTGCACAAACCATACAACCAGGCCCGGCCCGGCGACAGCAACGCCAGGACACAAACAAGGCCCCAGCACATAACCCCGCGGCTTCGCTCGGAGCGACCACGGTACGACCATTTGTTTCTTCAGAGTCATCAACTCTATCTCAGGATAAGAACAGCGCTTAAACCCATCGTCCCCACTCGATGGGGTATGAGCAACGCAATCACGGAGGATTGCCATGACAAGAATCAATACAAACATTCCAAGTATGATCGCCCAGCAACGATTGAATCGTTCTGGACTCGATCTCCAAGTCCGTTTAGAACGGTTATCGACTGGGCTGAGAATCAACCGAGGCAAGGATGACCCCGCGGGGCTCATCATCTCGGAACGGCTCGGCACAGACATCGCCAGTATTCAACAGGCAATCAAGAATGGCGAACGAGCCAGTTCGGTGATTGCCACGACCGAAGGGTCGCTTACTGAGATCACCGACTTGCTCAACTCGATCAAGGCACTCGCCATCGAGGCGGCCAACACCGGTGCCTTGTCCGACGAGGAACGCAAGGCAAACCAGCTTCAGATCGATTCGGCGATTCAATCCATTACCAGAATCTCGAACACCGCCTCATTCGGTGGGCTCAAGCTTCTTGATGGATCGCTCGATTACATCACCAGCGGGATTAACTCGGCGCAGATCTCAAACTCACGCATTACCAGTGCCGGCTTTACCGACACCAGTAACATTAGCGTTGAAGTCGATGTGCTTTCATCTGCTCAGAAGGGGAACTTGTACCTTTCGGGTGACAACAGCGGCGTTGGCGATGGAACGATTATCTCAAGCACGACAATCCAGATTCGTGGACCAGAAGGCGTCAGAGAACTTGTCCTCTTATCAGGACAGTCCTTCGCAAGCGTGGTGACCGCAGTCAATAACCTGACGGCAGTCACTGGTGTTGTTGCATCGGCCATGGGTTCGGCAGATTCATCTGGTATTGTCTTTAGCTCTGACGATTATGGCTCGAATGCATTTGTCAGTGTTGAGCGGGTCGATGCACCGGCAGCTGCTGATGACAACTTTAATCTCTTCAAACTCGATGACGACGCTGCGATCGATGGAACCGCGGGCGCAATCTGGGGAAACACAGGGCTTATCGCGGGCAACCGCGATGAGGGTGCTGATGTCTCGGCGTTGATTAACGGGATCTTAGCGACGGGAGATGGATTGAATGTTTCGATCAACTCGCCAACGCTWGGGATGGAGTTGTTGCTCAACGAAAGCTTTGCGATTGATCCAACGATCACCGCGTCTACATTTGATATCACCGRCGGCGGTGCCTTATTCCAGCTTGGCCCTGATATCACTGCCCTTCAGCAGAGCAATATCGGGATTCAGTCCACCTCGGCGGAAAGCCTGGGCGGGACGCTGGTTGATGGCGGGCTTCAGTTCCTTTCTACTTTAAGTACAGGGAATGTGAACTCGCTTGATACGGCTGCGGGTCGAAACAACTTTACTGCCCTCCAAAATATTGTGGATAAGGCGATTGATGATGTTTCGATTCAGCGTGGTCGATTGGGTGCCTTCGAACGAAATGTACTCGACACCAACCGTCGATCGCTTCAATCCGCGTTCGAGAACCTGACCTCGGCCCGATCGCTAATCCGAGATGCAGACTTTGCGTACGAATCGAGCGAGTTGACCCGTGTGCAGATCTTGCAATCGGCGGGAACAAGCGTGCTTGCACTGGCCAACCAGCAATCTCAGCAGGTTCTCCAGCTGCTCGGATAAAAAGCCCAAACCATCCTTCAATACTCCATTAAGCCCGCCAACTGGCGGGTTTTTTATGCGCGTTGCTTGTTCGTTGGGCTCTTCGCAGAGCTGGGGCGCGTCCGTATAACGCCTGCTGACAAAAAANCTGATCAAAAGGAGCATCACAACTTCATCCGCCTCCCAGATCCGTCGATCCCCAACATGTTCACACGGGTGTGTACCCAGATGAATGCGTTCCATGCGACGGAGTACTGGAACGGACAAGCCAGCAATGGCTTGGTGAATCGGGCGGAATGCCTGGTTCATACGGAATGCCGGGCGATGAAAAATCGTACTGGTGAAAACACGGAGGTTGTCAGCTAATGAGTCGTATTAATACAAATGTATCGTCCCTCACCGCACAGCGTGTATTGGGCCAAAACAACGCAGCACTCAGCACTTCGCTCGAGCGTCTTTCCACAGGTCTTCGGATCAGCCGTGGTAAGGATGATCCTGCGGGTCTGATCGCAAGTGAAAACTTGCGTGCAGAAAAAGCAGCGATTACCGCTGCGATCGGTAACTCCCAGCGTGCTGACCAGGTGGTCAACATTGCTGAAGGTGGCTTGCAGGAAGTTTCGAACCTTCTGACCGAGCTTCAGGGTCTTTTGACCACATCAGCAAACGGTGCTGGTTTGGCCGAGTCAGAGAAGGAAGCGAACCAGCTTCAGATCGACTCGATCCTTCAGACCATCGACCGTGTTGCCGGTGCAACATCGTTCCAGGGCACCAAGCTGCTCAACGGCAACTTTGACTACCAGGTCAGCTCGGTTGCTACAGGCGTAACCGACTTTGAGGTTCGTGGTGCCAAGTTTGACACCGCGACCCAGGCCGTTTCAGCCGTCATCACCCAATCTGCTCAGCAGGGCGGTCTTCTCCTCTCCTTTGGTGGGGCACTCGACTTGACCAATGCTGACAGCGCATTCACTATTGAAATTGCTGGTAGTCTTGGGAGCCGTGAACTTCAGTTCTCGTCGGGTCAAACTGTTGCACAGATCGCAACCGCAATCAATGCCGTGACTTCGGTCACCGGCGTTACAGCAACATCAGTGTCTTCGGCAGGCGCATCTCGAGTTGAACTTGCATCCTCAGACTTTGGTTCAAATGAGTATGTCTCGGTTGATATTATCGATGATGCTGGACAGACCACCGCCACCCAAGGTGTATTCTCCTACACAGGTGATTTCGGCGACATTACCGCGCTCAGCGGAATCGATACCTTTGATTCAGCGAATGCTGGCAATGGCATCCGTGATGATGGCCAAGATATTGGCGGCACCATCAATGGGTTGTTTGCCACCGGCAATGGTAAAGAACTTGCTGTGAACTCGGACTTCCTCGATGTCAAGTTCACCGTAACCGATACCGCATCACAAACACTCGGCGCACTCGCTGCGTTCACCATTACTGGTGGCGGTGCAGACTTCCAGCTTGCTGCGAAGGTCGATATTGCTGGTAAGGTATCCTTGGGAATCGGTGATATCTCGACTCGTAAGTTGGGCACCTCGGCACTCGGGTTCCTTGATGACCTTGCTTCAGGCAAGTCATTCAATGTTGTTGACGGCAACGACCTCGATACGGCTCAGGACATTGTTTCTGCCGCGATCGATAAGGTTTCGTCCACTCGTGGTCGTCTCGGTGCGTTCCAGAAGAATGTTGTTGGTGCAACCATCCGTTCATTGGGTGTTGCATTCGAGAACACGACTGCTGCCGAGTCTGTCATCCGTGACACCGACTTTGCTGCTGAAACCGCAGCGTTGACCCGCAACCAGATCTTGGTGCAGGCATCGACGAATATTCTCTCGCTGGCCAACCAGCAGCCTCAGCAGGTTCTTTCCCTTCTGGGTTAAGACCAGTTGAAGTAACGACAAAGAGCTGACACTCCCGCCCCGGATCTTAAATGATCCGGGGCGTTTTTACGCGCGGGATTCTTCGAACCAATCGGGTTTCTATCGCCTCCCCCGGGCTTCCGGAGGAGGCATTAGAAACCTGACGGACTGTCTTGTCCCTCCCTGCGCCCCGCGGGGAGGTGTCGAACAAAGTGAGACGGAGGGGTGTCTTGGTGTATTCTTCTTCTCTTACTGATACTGACTCCAAATACAAGACAAGACACCCCTCCGTCTGCTGC